>DRKU01000245.1 GCA_011051615.1 Gammaproteobacteria bacterium | reverse complement strand
GCCCGGCTGGTGCAGGGGCGCGCCGACGACCTGCTCGCTGCGCTGTGTCTGGCCAGCCACGTGCCGCTGGTGCTGGCACCGGCCATGAACACCGGTATGTGGACCGATCCCGCCACGCAGGACAACGTGCGTACCCTGCGTACACGCGGCGTGCTGCTGTTCGGTCCCGACGAGGGCGAACAGGCCTGCGGCGAGACCGGCCCTGGCCGCATGCTGGAGCCGGACGCACTGGTGGCACAACTGGGTGAGCTGTTCCAGACCGGGGCTCTGGCCGGGCGTACCGTGGTGGTGACCGCCGGGCCGACACGCGAGCCGCTGGACCCGGTGCGTTTTCTCAGTAACCGCAGCTCCGGCAAGATGGGTTTCGCCCTGGCGCAGGCTGCGTGCGAGGCCGGTGCGCGGGTGCTCCTGGTTGCCGGCCCGGTCAGCCTGGCGACACCGGAGCGGGTGGAGCGCATCGATGTGGAGACGGCGGCGGAAATGCTTACCGCCACTGAAAAAGCCGCCGCCGGTGCCGATATACTCATTGCCACCGCGGCGGTGGCGGACTATCGTCCGCGCGAGGTGGCGGCCGACAAGATCAAGAAGGATGCGGCAGAGCTGGATCTGCCGCTGGTGCGCAACCCCGACATCGTGGCACGGGTCAAGCAGAAGTACCCGGCCTTGTTCTGCCTGGGCTTTGCCGCCGAGACCCACCAGCTGGAGGAGCACGCGCGTGCCAAGTTGCAGGCCAAGGGCATCGAGATGATCGCGGCCAACTGGGTCGGCCCCGCGGCACCGGAGGCCGCGGGCACCTTCGACAGCGATGCCGCGGCACTAACGTTGTACTGGGACAGTCAGAAAGAGGAGTTACCGTTGGCGCCCAAGGATCGCCTCGCGCGCCAGCTGATCACCAGCCTGGTGCAGCGCTACGAACAGTGGCGCGCCGATCCGGCCTCCATTTCAGCCAATATCGTCCACCTGCATGGTGAGCGCAAGACGGGCGCGGGTGACGGTTCATAACACTATAATACGAAGAAAGGCCGTACACGCCAGCGGTGTGACGGCGGAGAAGCACAACATGCAGCGTATCAAGCTCAGGATCCTCGATTCACGACTGGGCGCGGACATCCCCCTGCCCGAATATGCCACGGACGGCTCCGCCGGTCTCGACCTGCGTGCCTGCGTCGACGCGCCGGTGGAACTGAAACCCGGCGAGACACAGCTGATCCCCACCGGCATGGCGATCCACATCGGTGATCCGGGGCTGGCGGCGGTGATCCTGCCGCGCTCGGGACTTGGCCATAAGCACGGCATCGTGCTGGGTAACCTGGTCGGGCTCATCGATTCGGATTACCAGGGGCAGCTGTTCGTGTCCTGCTGGAATCGTGGAAATGATTCTTTTACTATCAACGTCGGTGAGCGTATTGCGCAACTGGTATTCGTCCCCGTGGTGCAGGCGGCCTTCGATATCGTCGAGGAGTTCGAGACCAGTCAGCGGGCCGAGGGTGGTTTTGGTCATACAGGGCGGCACTGAAGCTGGTGGCTGTCGGACCCATGAAACCATGCCCATCACTGCACAACAACTTAAGGAACAAGAGTGGCTAAAACGCGCAGTCTGAAAAAACGCCGCCGCAGCCGTCGGCGCGGTCTCGCCATTTCCACGCTCAGTGTCATGGCCTTCGCGGGCTTTACCGCGATTCTGGTGCTGGCCATGAGCGCCAATCAGCTGGAGACCAAGCTGCGTCTGCAGGCCCAGCGTGATGGCCTGGTGGTGGCCGATGCCGAACGCCGTGGTCACCAGCTCGATCTGTTCATCGAGGAATATGCCGCCGGGGTGCGCGCCCTGGCACGCGATCCCGCCATGCAGCGGCTCATGCGCGAGCGTAATCCCGCCGCCCTGCGCGTGCGCGAGGCGGAGATCCAGCGAGTCTTCGAAGGCGTGCTTGCCGCACGCCTGTTCCCGCGGGGGACGGCCAGGGTCGATAATACGGTCTCACCACGCTTCTCCTTTGCCTGCCTGGATCTGCTCAACAAGACCAGCACGCGCACCGAGCGCACCGCCGTGGAGGTGCACGATCCGTCCGGTCCCGACGCCCACATGGGACTCGTCATGCCCGTGATAGACGACCAGGGCCGACTGCTGGGTCACATTCAGCTGGCGGTGAGGCTGGATCTGCTGCGCAACTGGGTGAAGAAGATCGCCCAGGGCGCTTACCTGGAGCTCTACCAGAAGGCCAAGCCGGAGGTACTCATTGCCAGGGCGGGCGATGTCAACCTGGTAGGTCTGACGCAGGAGGTTGTGTGGCCGCGCAAGGGCACCCTGTGGGAGCTGCGCGTGTGGGACTCCAGCGCCCCCGAGGTGTCGCTGCTCACGCCCCAGTCCATGAGCATCATCGGCGTGGCAGTGACTCTGGCCGGGCTGATGGTCTTCTTCCTCAATCGTTCCATGGCCAGGACGGTGCGTACCGATCTGGCCAACCTGGTGGACATGGCCGTGGCGGCAGCGCGGGGCGACAAGTCCTACCAGTTCGCCCTGCGCATGCAGGAGTTCAAGGAGGCCGCGCGCGTATTGCAGGACCTGCCCCAGGGCAAGACCATGACACGCGAGCGTGACGACGAGGTGGTAGCCAGCGGTGAGATCAGTCTGGACAGTCTCGCCACGAAGCCGCCTGCGGCTGGTGGAACGAGTGACGACGATCTGGCCACCAATCCCGTGTTCGTCTCCAGCGACAGCCTCAAGGTGGAGGAAGTGGATGCGTCGGCGATCCCCAAACCCGCTGCGCCACAGGCAGCACCGGCTGCGGCGCCTAATCCCTTTACCTCGGGCGGTGGTAGTGGCGGCCCGACCACCAGCGGTGCCAGTGCCCTGCCGCCGCCGGAGATCTTCAAGGAATACGATATTCGCGGCATCGTCGGTGCCACCCTTACCGCGCAGCATGCCATCCTCATCGGTAAGGCGCTGGGCTCGGAGGCCATCAACCGCGGTGAGACGCGCATGGCCTTTGCCCGCGATGGCCGCCTGTCGGGGCCAGAGCTGGGCGCGGCGCTGGTCAAGGGGATCCAGTCCACCGGTATCGACGTGGTGGACATCGGCATGGCACCGACGCCGGTGCTGTACTACGCCGCCACCGAGTTGACCGATGGTACCGGCGTGATGCTCACCGGCAGCCACAACCCGGCAGACTACAACGGCTTCAAGATGATGATCGGCGGCGAGACTCTCTCCGGTGACGCCATTCGTGAACTGCGTGTACGTATCGAGAAACAGGACTTCGCCACCGGCAAGGGCGGCTACCAGACTCAGCCGGTGCTCAAGCGTTACCTGGATCGCATTGCCGCGGACGTTCACCTCAAGCGTGCCCTCAAGGTGGTGGTGGACTGCGGTAACGGTGTCGCCGGCGGTGTGGCGCCCAAGCTGCTCAAGCAACTGGGATGTAACATCATCGAACTCTATTGCGAGGTGGACGGCAACTTCCCGCACCACCATCCCGATCCCAGCCAGCCGCAGAACCTGCAGGACCTCATCGAGGCGGTCAAGGTTCAGCGCGCCGACATCGGCATTGCCTTTGATGGTGATGGCGACCGTATCGGCGTGGTCAGTCCCGATGGCAATATCATCTGGCCCGATCGCCTGATGATGCTGTATGCCGAGGACATCCTCAAACGTCATCGTGGCGCCAAGATCATCTATGACATCAAGTGCTCCAGCAATCTGACCAAAGTCATCTGGGACAAGGGTGGCGAGCCGCTGATGTGGAAGACCGGGCACTCGCTGATCAAGAAGAAACTCAAGGAAACCGGCGCCCTGCTGGCGGGGGAGATGAGCGGCCACATCTTCTTCAAGGAGCGCTGGTACGGCTTCGACGATGCCCTCTATGCCGCCGCGCGCCTGCTGGAGATCCTCAGCAATGACGTACGCCAGCCGCGCGTCGTGCTGGCCAGCCTGCCGGATTCGGTGAGCACACCGGAACTGCGCATCCCCCTGCCCGAGGGCGAGAATTTCGCCTTCATGGAAAAGCTCATGGAGCAGGCCGATTTTGGTGACGCCAACATCACCATGATCGATGGCGTGCGCGTGGATTATGCCAATGGCTGGGGCCTGGTGCGGGCCTCCAATACCACGCCGGCGCTGATCCTGCGCTTCGAGGGGCAGGATCAGGAAGCCCTCAAGCAGGTGCAGGAGAAGTTCCGCAAGGTGCTGCGCGACGTGGATCGCAACGTCCAGCTACCATTCTGACTCGCCCCTGCCCCGATGCTTCCAGCCCGGTGCCCATCGCCGCGGCTTCTGATATGCTTCATGCTCAGAACAACAATCCATTGAGCCGACAGGAATAATCCGACAACGGTCGTCCGCCATGAGCATCGATGCCTCTTCCGCACACAAGATCGCCAGGGTCCTGAGCGAATCCCTGCCCTATATCCGTACCTTCCAGGGCAAGACCCTCGTCATCAAGTACGGCGGTAACGCCATGGTCGATGAAAAGCTCAAGGCGGGTTTTGCGCGCGATATCGTGTTGCTCAAGCTGGTGGGCATGAACCCGGTCATCGTGCACGGTGGGGGCCCACAGATCGGAAAGTTGCTGGAACAGATCGGCAAGGAGAGCACCTTCGTCGAGGGTATGCGTGTTACCGACCGCGAGACCATGGACGTGGTGGAAATGGTCCTCGGCGGGCTGGTCAACAAGGATATCGTCAACCTCATCAATCGGGCTGGCGGTCGGGCAGTGGGTCTCACCGGCAAGGACGGAGATCTGATCCGTGCCCGCAAGCTGACCTTCACGCGTCAGGCACCAGAGATGAAGGCGCCGGAAATCATCGATATCGGCCACGTGGGCGAGGTGGCGAGTATCGATACCGCCATCGTCGATATGCTGGTACAGAGTGATTTCATCCCCGTCATCGCGCCTATCGGTGTCGGTGAGGACGGCCAGTCCTGTAATATCAATGCCGACCTCGTGGCCGGCAAGGTCGCCGAGACTCTCAATGCCGAGAAGCTGATCCTGCTGACCAACACGCCGGGGGTGCTGGACAGTGCCGGCAAGTTGCTCACCGGCCTGGGGGCGACGGATGTGGAAAGACTCATCGCCGAGGGGGTGATCCACGGCGGCATGTTGCCCAAGATCAACTGTGCCCTGGAGGCCATCAAGTCCGGCGTGCGCGCCGCGCACATCATCGATGGCCGCGTCGAGCATGCGGTCATGCTGGAGATCTTTACTGATGAGGGGGTGGGTACGCTGTTGCGTAGCCAGGCATGACGAACAAGGACACAGACAAGGTCTCCCGTCGCCAGCAGATCCTGGAGGCGCTGGCCCGCCAGCTGGAAGAACGTCCCGGCGAGCGGATCACCACTGCGGCGCTGGCCCGCGAGGTGGGCGTTTCCGAGGCGGCGCTCTATCGCCACTTCCCCAGCAAGGCACGTATGTTCGAGGGACTCATCGAGTTCATCGAGGAGACCCTGTTCGGACTCATCAACCGCATCCTCAGTGATCACGGTACGGCCGTGGATCGCTGTGACAACATCCTCAAGCTGATCCTCGGCTTTGCCGAGCGCAACCCAGGCCTGTCACGGATCCTCGTCGGCGACGCGCTGGTGGGCGAGACGGAACGCCTGCGCACGCGCATCGGCAAGTTCTATGAGCGTATCGAGACCCAGCTCAAGCAGGTTCTGCGCGAAGGGGAGATGAACCGCGATATTCCGCCGGACCTGCCCATCGTACCGGCGGCCAATCTCATGGTAGCGGTGGTGGAAGGTCGCCTGACCCAGTTCGTGCGCAGCGGCTTTGCCCGCTCACCGCTGGATCTGTGGGCGGACCAGTGGGCCCTGTTGCGACCGGTACTGGTCGGGTAACAGGCAGGCAGCAGGCCTCAACGTGCAGCGGCGGGTTTCGCTTCTGGTTTCGCTGCGGGCTTGCGTGGGCGTTGGCCGGTGAGCTCCCGGTAGCGGGCCAGGTCGCGTTTGAATTTTTCGGTCAGTGCGGCCATGTTTTTTTCGCGTTCGGCGATGAAGGACTCGTAGGCACTGATCTGGGCGCGTGCCGCCTTGATGTCGGCCAGCAGCTTTTCCGGCACCGGCTTGCCACCACGCTCGTAATCGGCGGCCTGGCGTACCAGGCGTTCGAGGCGCTGTTCTTCGCTGTGGATGTTGCTGCGCGTGACGTCGATCTGGCCCTGCAGCGCGGCGAGCTGATTGTCTCGTGCAATCATCAGGTCACGTTCGGTAGTGAAGGAGCGTAGCAGGATCTCATCGCGTTCGGCCTGGGCGCGGCGCAGGCGTTCCAGTTCCTCCTGCTGGCGGCGTTCCTCGGCCGTCGGTGTGCGTGGCTGTATCTCGATGGTCACGCCACGTTCATTGAGGATCTCGATTTCATCCTGGGCATATTCCGGTGGTACCTGGTAGCCACACTCACGGATCCCCTCGTTGTTCTTCCAGCACTTGATACGTGGTGCAGCCTGCACGCTGCCAAGGGCGAGCAGCAGTAGCGTGACGAACAGCACGCGGACAGCAGGGGACGAACATCCTGTTACCATAGCCATGCCAGGATCCTTATCGATAAACTTCTGTTCGGGGGTCTGGTGCATGATGCCGTTTCTGCCGGGGTAGTGACAAGCCGTGAATGCCGTAATTGAGCAACTGGTCCTGTTTCTGGTCTCACTGGTGGCCAATGCTCTGTCTGCCTTTGCCGGTGGCGGAGCCGGCCTGTTGCAATTGCCGGTGCTGATCTTTCTTGGCCTGACCTTCAGTGTAGCACTGGCGACGCACAAAATTGCCAGTGTCGCTCTCGGTATCGGCGCCACCCTGCGCCACTTTAGGGAAAAGCACCTGCAACGGCGTTTTGCCCTGGTCATGCTGGCCGGCGGGCTGCCCGGTGTGGTACTGGGCGCCAGCGTCATCCTGCACGTGCCGGATCGCATCGCCGAGGTCTCCCTCGGCATCCTTACCGCCGGGCTCGGCCTGTACTCCATCTGGCGCCGTGATCTGGGCCTGCATCTGGAAACGCGCCACCAGGATACACGGGGTTACCTCCTTGGCACAGCGGTCCTGGCCCTGCTGGGGGTACTCAATGGGTCACTGACCTCGGGCACCGGCCTGTTCGTGACCCTGTGGCTGGTGCGCTGGTTCGGGCTCGACTACAAGCTGGCGGTGGCCCACACACTGGTGCTGGTGGGGGTGTTCTGGAACGGTACCGGCGCGCTGACCCTGGGCCTGTTGGGGACCATCCGCTGGGACTGGCTGCCGGCCCTGCTGGCCGGCTCCCTGCTGGGTGGCTACCTGGGCGCGCACCTGGCGATCATCGGCGGTAACCGCTGGGTCAAGCGTGTCTTCGAAGCCGTCACCCTGGCGGTGGGGATCAAGCTTGTCGTGGGGTGATGCCCGGGGCTGGATGGACTGCAGACAACTTCCCCAAACTCGAAACACCAACTCTTGGGAGGAAAAAATAGAAGTTGTAGGAGCGCCGCCCCCGGCGCGATGGCTATCCCGAAGATATAGTTTTATCGCGCCGGGGGCGGCGCTCCTACGAGGGAGCAGAGAGCCGGACCCTGCCAGGTTTCGCCCAGGGCGACCGGCGTACCCGTCTAGCCGACGCCGTATTCCTCGCGGTAGCGCTCGATGGCGGGCAGGTATTTCTGGTAGGCCGGTGAGGTGGCGATGAAGCCCACGAGATCGCCCAGCGTGATGATGCTGATCACCGGGATGCCGAAGCGGGACTCTATCTCCTGTACCGCCGACTGTTCACCCTGGCCGCGTTCCTGGCGATCCACCGAGATCACCACGCCAGCAGCGGTGGCCCCGTTCTCCTCTATGATGGCCATGGATTCGCGGATCGCGGTACCGGCGGACATCACATCATCAATGACCAGTACCCGCCCTTCCAGTGGTGCGCCGACGATGGTGCCGCCTTCACCGTGTTGCTTGGCCTCCTTGCGGTTGAAGCAGTATGGCAGGTCACGTCCATGTTGCTCGGCCAGTGCGATGGCACAGGCGGACGCCAGCGGGATACCCTTGTAGGCCGGGCCGAAGAGGACATCGAATTCGATACCCGCAGCGACGATGGCCTGGGCATAAAACTGGCCGAGGCGGGCCAGCCGTGCACCGGTGTTGAACAGGCCGGCATTGAAGAAATACGGGCTCTGGCGCCCGGACTTGAGGGTGAATTCGCCGAAGCGCAGCACCTCGCAGTCGAGGGCGAATTCGATGAAGGCTTTCTGAAAATCCTGCATGGGCTCTGTCCGTCGTGGAGGATGCATCGAAACGGTGGTGTATGATACACGACTTTGTATTCGTGCTCAGTATCAGGGGGGATTTTCATGCGAGTCATTACGGCCAATGTCAACGGCATCCGCGCGGCGGCGAAGAAAGGGTTTTTCGACTGGCTGGCGCGCCAGCGCGCCGACGTGGTGTGCATCCAGGAGACCAAGGCCCAGGAACACCAGCTCGATGACAGTATCTTTTATCCCAAACCCTTCCACTGTTATTACTTCGATGCCGAGAAGAAGGGCTACAGCGGTGTCGCCATCTTCTGCCGCAAGGAGCCGGATCGCATCACCACCGGCCTTGGCTGGGACCATGCCGACACCGAGGGACGCTGGATCCAGGCGGACTTCGGCAAGCTGAGTATTGCGTCCCTCTACCTGCCTTCCGGTTCGTCGAGCGAAGAACGCCATGCCAACAAACTGCGTTTCATGGCGCGCCTGTACGAGGAGATGCAGGCCATGCGCCGCAAGCGCCGTGAGTACATCATCTGTGGTGACTGGAACACGGTGCACAAGGAGATCGACATCAAGAACTTCCGCAGCAACCAGAAAAATTCCGGCTGTACACCCGAGGAACGTGCCTGGATGGACAGGTTGTTCACTGAGGGTGGCTGGGTCGATGCCTTCCGCGTTGTCGATCCGCGGCCCGAGCAATACACCTGGTGGTCCAATCGTGGCCAGGCGCGGGCGAAGAACGTCGGCTGGCGTATCGACTACCAGATCATCACACCTGGTTTGCGTGACAAGGTGCTAAAGGCCCGCATCTACAAGGACAAGTGGTTCTCGGATCACGCACCCCTGATCATCGATTACGATCTCGATCTCTGAAATATCCGGCAGTTGCATGGTCACTTCAGTCTCCAACCATGTTGGCTGCCGTATGAATGTCAATCTGTGATCTGAATTGAGAGAAGCCCTGCTCTTTCCGAGAGACCTCTTTGCCACCCGGCGCGGGGAGATTTGTTTCTCGACTATCTGCAAGCTTTCGTATCGCGAGAAAAAACAAGGATAAGCGATTGCTGATATTATATTTCAGCTTGCCATGAATGGGTGACGCCACTGAATTGCAGGGAATTGCAGAGAATTGCAGGAGATAACGTGGTGAAGATGGAATTTGTATGGCCAGCTGTTTATACTTTTCCGGATTCATTACACCATGTGTTCCAAGGAGCTTCTCTTCAACATGCCTGTGAACCAAAGTAGTGCATTCGACAATGCGACAAGAAATGCACTGAAAGAGAGCATCTCGACCAAGAATCAGGCTTTCAACAGTTTTCTCGACCTGAGTTCTTCTGACCAGAAGATCTTACAGCGCTATCACGAAATCCTCATGCAGGATGGGGAAATATTTGCGCAGGTATTCTATGACTATCTGCAAGCTGCTCCCTCGACTTCTCGACTGCTGAAAGAATATGAAGCTCAGGGCGGGCAGATTTCCGACCTGATCAAGAAGCAGCTTCAGCATCTGTTCGGGTTTCTATCCGGCCATATGGATGAGTCATCTGCTGAGAGACTGGCTCACATTGGTGAAGTGCATCATCGATTCGGGGTCGATCCCGTTTGGATTATGGGCGCATACCGTCTTTATCTCCGTCACTTGCAGCGAGTGGTGCGTAATAACGAGAAGATTGCAGATGCGGATCGCGCGGTTCTTGAAGAAACGATCATCAAGCTACTTTTTCGTGACATGGGTCTGATGCTTGAAGCTTACTGGGAGAGTAGCCTGATAGAGATCGAAAGCGAGAAAGAGAAGGTCGCCAGCCTGCAGGAACAAATCAACGATATGCTGACGAACATCCCCCAGATTATCTGGTCAGTGGATATCGTCAATGGAAAACCCCTGTATATCAGTCCAAGCTCTCGTCAGATCTGTGATATGGACATCGATATGCCTATTCCCTGCCTGGGATGGACAGTGCCGGAAGACAGGAGACAGGTGGAACAGGCCTGGCAGGAGGCGCTGGAGGGCCGAAGTGTCGAGATAGAAAGCAGGGTGATACAGCCAGATGGTAAGCAGTTCTGGTTTCGACGTATGTTCTGTCCATACAAGAACAGTCGAGGCGAAGTCGTGCGCATCGATGGCATGATGGAAGATACTACGGAGATCAAGGTAACGCTTGAGCAATTACACACCCTGGCAACGACGGATGCGCTTACCGGGTTGACAAACAGGACGTTGTTTCATGACCGCCTTAGCCAGGCGATTGCAGCTGCTGAGAGAGAGGGTGAGACTCAGGTTGTTGTGATGATCATGGATCTCGATCACTTCAAGGAAATCAATGATACGCTGGGGCATCCGGCCGGAGACAGCATTCTTCTCCAGATAACGGACAGGCTACAAGGAGTATTGAGAAAAACAGACACCCTGGCCCGCCTGGGTGGGGATGAATTCGGTATTCTCCTGCCGCACGTTTCTGATGGCTTTGTGTCCGCAGAGAAACTGGCGGAGAAGCTCCTTGAAGCATTTGTCAGGCCTTATCATTATGAAGATAACGAACTTTATCTTGGGGCCAGTATTGGAATCGCAGTTTATCCGGAACATGGAGGCGACGTGGCAACTCTAATGAGTCGAGCGGATGTCGCCATGTATCATGTTAAGAACAAGGAAGAAGGTTTCAAGTTTTATCATATAAAATTGAATCCGGATGCACAGCATCGCTTGCAATTGTCAGGCGATTTGCGTCATGCCCTGGAGAGAAATGAGCTTGTACTACATTACCAGCCCAAGATTGATCTTGTTGAAAATCGTATCACCGGGGCTGAAGTTCTGATTCGTTGGGATCATCCCGTGCATGGGCTGATACCGCCAGACAAGTTTATACCACTGGCCGAGCGTTCAGGGTTTATCAGGCCTCTCACCGACTGGATACTGATGACTGCCACACAGCAGTGTTGCGAATGGCGTTTGGCGGGTTACGATCTCCGCGTTGCCGTAAACGTATCAGCGCGATCCTTTCAAACGCCACACCTGGTAGATACGATTGCAAGCATTCTCGGTGAGACAGAAGAATCGGCATGTTCCCTGGAGATCGAAATTACCGAAAATGTACTCATGGCAGATATAACGAATATTTCCCATATGCTACAAAAATTGAGTGATCTTGGATGCCAGGTTGCTGTCGACGATTTTGGTACGGGCTATTCCTCTCTTGCTTATCTGAAGAAGCTTCCATTGAATACCCTGAAGATAGATAAATCTTTTGTGCTGGATATGGCAAATGATGAGAATGATGCGACCATCGTTCGCTCGACTATCGACCTGGCGCACAATCTTGGGCTTAAGCTGGTTGCCGAGGGTGTTGAAGACCGGGAAACGCTCAGTTTACTCATGAAACTGGGGTGTGATAGCGCACAGGGTTTCTTTTTCAGTCGGCCCCAGCCCGCCGAGCAGTTTTTGCACTATGTAAATACAAAATTTCCAGAACAGGAAATATAAGGAGGGGCCACAATCGGCTCGCCTCGAACAGGTGGTTGCAGGTAAGATTGTCCGCGGACAGGTTAACTGAAGCGGACGGCGCGCATACTTGGCAGAGACTTCCGACAGGCATTTCCGACAGGCGATCATCGCAGCCTACGCTGATCCGCGCATGGCGCGTGTGCTGCTCGCCATGTTGTTGCTCGGTTTCTCGGCCGGGCTGCCCCTGTTGCTCATCTTTGGCAGCCTGTCCCTGTGGCTCGACGAGGCGGGCGTGGCGATCGGTGAGATCACCTATTTCAGCTGGGCCGCGCTGGCCTATTCCTTCAAGTTCGTCTGGTCACCGCTCATCGATCGGCTTTCGCTGCCCGTGCTGGGGCCGCTGCTGGGCCATCGGCGTAGCTGGCTGCTGCTGACCCAGTGCGGTGTCATCGGCGCCATCGTGTGGATGGCCCATTCCGATCCCGCCAACGGGCTAACGCTCATGGCCATGGCGGCGGTACTGCTGGGTTTCTCCTCGGCCAGCCAGGACATCGTCATCGATGCCCTGCGTATCGAATCGGCCGAGGCCGAAAAGCAGGGCATGCTGTCGGCCCTCTACGTGGTGGGATACCGTTTCGGCATGCTGGCGGCCGGCGTGGGCGTGCTCTACCTGTCCAGCTGGTTCGGGCCGGACATACCGGAGGGTGCGCCAGAGATCTACGATTACGCTGCCTGGAAATGGGCCTACCTGTGCATGGCCGCCCTGATGGGTATCGGTGTCGCCACCACGCTGTTCATGCGCGAACCCGAGGCCAGTGCGCAACGTACCGACGTGGTGCATGACAGCCGTGACTATGCGCGTTTTCTCCTCCTCTTCCTGCTGGTCACCGGAAATTTCGTGCTGGCATTCGTCTACCTGAATCCGGCACCGGCCCTGAAGGCCTGGTTCCTCGCGGACTGGGCATGGGAAGGTCCCGTGGCGGTCTTTGTTGCCGGTTTCGCACGCATGGCGGTTGCCATTGCCACGGCAGCGGGGATGGCGATGATTCTGTACTATTCGCCACTGGTGCCGCGGCCCATGGTGCGCCAGACCTACTTCGAGCCGGTGGCTGATTTCTTTCGGCGTTACGCCTGGCTCGGTGTCACCATCCTGTTGCTCATACTGGTCTACCGCATCTCGGACATCGTGCTCGGCGTGGTGGCCAACGTGTTCTACAAGCACCTGGGTTTCAGCAAGATCGAGATCGCCAATTATTCGAAACTGTTTGGCGTGGCCATGACCATTGCGGGCGGGTTGATTGGCGGCCTGCTGGTGACCGGTTTCGGTGTCTTGCGCATGCTGTTGCTTGGTGCCGTGCTGGCCGCCGGAACCAACCTGTTGTTCATGCTGTTGGCCAGTGCAGGCAAGGCGCCGATGCTGCTGGCGACGGTCATCGCCGCGGACAGCTTCAGTGGTGGGATCGCTTCGGCGGCGTTCATCGCCTACCTGTCCAGCCTGACCAATATCTCCTTCACTGCCATTCAATACGCCATCTTCAGTTCGCTGATGTTGTTGTTGCCCAAGCTGCTCGGTGGTTATTCGGGCGATATGGTAGCGACACTGGGTTACAGTGACTTCTTTCTTGCCACCACCCTGATGGGGATCCCGTCGGTGCTGTTCGTGCTCTATCTCTATTACCGCAATACACGTAACGGGGCGCGGGATGTCTAACGAACTTTCTCTGCTCAGTGCGCTGTTCATGGGCGTACTGGGCGGTGT
>DRKU01000244.1 GCA_011051615.1 Gammaproteobacteria bacterium | reverse complement strand
GTCACCGCGTGTACATCGTGGTGGAGAAGCTCTCCGAGCTGGCGCTGATCCTCGACGAATCCCGCAAGCTGGGCATCACGCCACGCCTCGGCGTGCGCCTGCGCCTGGCCTCCATCGCACGCGGCAAGTGGCAGAACACCGGCGGCGAGAAGTCCAAGTTCGGGCTGACCGCCTGCCAGGTCCTGCAGGTGGTGGAGGAACTGCGCGCCGCCGATCAGCTTGCCACCCTGCGCATGCTGCACGTGCACATGGGTTCGCAGATCGCCAACATCCACGACATCGAGCAGGGCATGGCGGAGACGGCGCGCTATTTCGCCGAGTTGCACCGTCTCGGCGCGACCCCCGACTGCGTGGACGTGGGCGGTGGTCTGAGCGTGGACTATGCCGGCACACGTTCACGCGACGCGTTCTCCATGAATTACTCCCTCGACGACTATGCGCGCGTGGTGGTGGCGGCACTGGCCGACATCTGTCGCAGCCACGACCTGCCGCCGCCGCATATCCTCACCGAGTCGGGGCGTGCCCTGACCGCGCACCATGCCGTGCTCATCACCAATGTCATCGACAGCGCCGCGGTGGGCGAGGTGGTGCCGCCGCTCGACGCCGGCCCTGGCCCGCCGCAGGTGGCGCAACTGTATGCCGATCTGCAGCGCCTCGACGACGGCAGTGACAGCGCCCCCCGTGAGATCTATCTCGCCGCGCGCCAGCGCCTCGACGCGGTACAGGCGGCCTATACGCAGGGCACGTTGCCGCTGGAGGCGCGCGCACGTGCGGAACTGCTCTATCAGGCCATCGCCCGGCGCGTGCGCGACCGCCTCTCACCGGGTAATGCCTCGCAGCGTGAGTTGCGCGACGAGCTCAACGACAAGCTTGCCGATCGTTACTTCTGCAACATGTCCCTGTTCCAGTCCCTGCCCGACGTGTGGGCCATCGAGCAGATCTTTCCCATCGTGCCCCTGCATCGCCTCGACGAGCGGCCCACGCGCCGCGCGGTACTCGAAGACATCACCTGCGATTCCGACGGGCGTATCGATCACTACGTGGACGCGGCGGGCATCGAGTCTACCCTGCCGCTGCACGCACTCATCCCTGGCGAACCCTATTACCTCGGCATCTTCCTGGTCGGCGCCTACCAGGAGATCCTCGGCGACATGCACAACCTGTTCGGCGACACCCACTCGGTACACGTGGTACTCGATGCGCAGGGCAGGCCGCAGATCCTCGAACCCCTGCATGGCGACACCGTGGACAAGGTGCTGCGCTACGTGCATTTCGAGCCCGACGCCCTGCTCGCCCGCCTGCGCGCCAAGCTCGACGAGACCTCGCTGGCACCGGCACAGCGCCGCGCCCTGCAGGATGAACTGGAGGCGGGCATGCACGGCTATACCTACCTGGAGGACTGAGCATGACGACGAGGCTGCGCGTGGGGGTCATCGGGCTGGGCGCCATGGGTGCACCCATGGCGCGCCGCTTCCACGCCGCCGGCTGGCTGCACGCGGTGTGGAATCGCACGCCGGCGAAGGCCGCGGCGCTTGTCGGGGAACTGGCCGGCGAGCCGGGTGTCATCCATGCCGAGAGTCCCGCCGAACTGGCGCGGACGTGTCAGCTGGTACTCACTTCGGTGTCAGCCGATGCAGACCTGCAGGCCGTCGTCGAGGCCATGGTCCCCGGCTGCCACGCCGACCTGACCGTGGTGGATACCTCGACGGTGGCCGTGGACACGGCGCGCCGCATGGCCGCACGGCTGGCTGAACACGGTACGGGCTTTCTCGATGCGCCTGTCTCCGGCGGCGTGGAGGGGGCGCGGCGCGGCAGCCTGGTGATGATGGTGGGGGGTGCGGCGGAGGTCCTCGAACGCGTCCGTCCCGCGCTGGCGGCGCTGGCCACCGACATCCGGCGCCTCGGCGAGGTGGGTGCCGGGCAGGCGGCCAAGGCCGTCAACCAGGTCATGGCGGCGGGGATCAACGAGGCCGTCACCGAGGCCCTGGCGCTGGGCGAGGCCGCCGGTCTGCCGCTCGACGAACTCATCGACCTGCTCGGCGGTGGCGCGGCGGGCAACTGGTTCCTCGATCACCGTGGTCCCACCATGGTGCGTGGCGAGTATGCGCCGGGCTTTCGCCTCGCCCTGCACCACAAGGACCTGGTGCTGTGCCAGCAGCTCTGGCGCCAGCTCAGCGGTGCCGAATCCCCGCTGGTGGCCACCACCCTGGGTCATTACGAGACCCTCATGACGCAGGGCCGTGGTGACGAGGACATCTCGGCGCTCTACCGTCTCAAGTGCTCGCGCCGTAACGGGTCGCAAAAGTGAGACCTGCGTCCGCTTTGCCGGGACCCGGCGTGCGCCTGTACTTGCTTCTTGCGTATAATCGCCTGATGAACAAGGAAAATAAGCGGGGACGTGGTATGAATCACGGTATCGGGCTGGCCCTTCTGCTCGGCGGACTGTGGCTGGGCCCCGGCGGCGCGGCGCAGGCAAAGGACATCGAGACCGACTGGTACGGGGGCGCCGGGATCGGGGTTGCCGACGTGGACATGGGCGTCATCACCGACGGCAGCGTCGGCAACACCACCGAGGACGGTACCGGTCTGAGCAAGAAATTCTTTCTCGGCCATCCCGTCCAGTGGGACCTCATTCCCTTTCCGCTGGCCATCGAGTTTGGCTACATTGACCTGCCCAAGCCCGAGTTTACCGGTACCACCGACGCCACCGCGACGCTGTTTCTCGCCAACAGTCCCGTCAATGGCCGTGGTGAGGGCGACGGCATCCACGTGGCGGCGGTGGGCCGCTACAGTCCCATGCAGGACCTCGACCTGTTCGGCAAGCTGGGCTTGCTGTTGTGGGACACCGACCTGACGCTGGTCAATTTCCTCAACCAGTCCGGCAACCCGGTGCGCGCCACCCTAAGCGAGGAGGGGCTGGACCTGTTCCTGGGCTTCGGTGCCCAGTACCGCATCGACGGGACCTTCTCCGTGCGGGGTGAACTGGAGTACTATCAGGTGGACTATCGTTTCGCCGAAGGCGTCTCGGTCCTCAACCTGGGGGTCAGCGTCGTCGTCGATTTTTAGGTCGATTTCCAGGTCGATTTCCAGGGGG
>DRKU01000243.1 GCA_011051615.1 Gammaproteobacteria bacterium | reverse complement strand
TTGCGGAAATCCGCCACGAACATCAGGTTGTCGAGCAGCTTGTCGTCATCGATGCCCAGATCGGCACCCAGACGGTTGTAACGCATGAACGACGCCGAGTGACAGCTCAGGCAGTAGTTGACGAACAACCTCGCCCCATTCTGCAAGGACGCCTGGTTGGACAGATCGATATCCACCGCGTCACAGTGCGGGAGCTGGCCACAGCCACCACTGGCCCAGACCTGTACCGGCGCCAGCAATACGAGAAGTGTAAAGATTATCTTTTTCATTTGAACGTCACCCTCTCCGGAACCGGTTTCGTTGGATCTGCCTTCGTGTACCAGGGCATCAGAAGGAAGAACGCAAAATACAGAACGGTAAAGATCCGCGCAAAGGTCGTGTAGATACCTTCCGCCGGTTGCGTACCCAGCCAGCCCAGGGCGATGAAGCTGATGATGAAGACCACCAGCGCACCCTTGAAGTAGGGGCCGCGAAAACGCACCGACTTGACCGGACTGCGATCCAGCCAGGGCAGGAAGAACATCACCACGATGGCCGCACCCATGACGATGACGCCAGGGAACTGCGAGCTGAACATGGGCGGCACCGCGCGCAACATGGCGTAGAACGGGGTGAAGTACCACAGCGGGACGATGTGTTCCGGTGTCTTGAGCGGATTGGCGGGGACGAAGTTGTCCTTCTCCAGGAACCAGCCACCCAGCTCAGGGCTGAAGAAGACCACCAGCGAGAAGAAGATCAGGAACACGACCACGCCGACGATATCCTTGACCGAGTAATACGGGTGGAAAGGAATACCATCGACCGGGATGCCATTGGCATCCTTGTTCTTCTTGATCTCCACGCCGTCGGGGTTGTTGGAACCCACTTCGTGCAGCGCGAGGATGTGCGCCACAACAAGACCCAGCAGCACCAGCGGCAGGGCAATGACATGGAAGGCGAAGAAACGGTTGAGCGTGGCATCGCCGATGACGTAGTCACCACGGATCCAGACCGAGAGGTCGTCACCGATGATCGGCACCGTGGAGAACAGGTTGACGATAACCTGCGCACCCCAGTAGGACATCTGGCCCCAGGGCAGGAGGTAGCCCATGAAGGCCTCGGCCATCAGCGCCAGGTAGATCAACACGCCGAAGATCCAGATCAGTTCACGGGGCTTCTTGTAGGAACCATAGATAAGACCACGGTACATGTGCAGATAGACCACAATGAAAAAGGCCGAGGCACCGGTGGAATGGAGATAGCGGATCAGCCAGCCCCAGTCCACGTCGCGCATGATGTACTCGACCGAGGCGAACGCCAGTTCCGCATCGGGCTTGTAGTGCATGGTCAGGAAGATACCGGTCACGATCTGGTTAACCAGCACCAGCAGCGCCAGCGAACCAAAGAAGTACCAGAAATTGAAGTTCTTGGGCGCGTAATACTCGGACAGATGCTCTTTCCACATCTTGGTGAGTGGGAAACGCGCATCCACCCAGCCCAGCAGGGCCTGCATTTTACCAGTCATTATGCGGCTCCTTCTTCTGTGTCATCACCAATGAGGATCTGGGTGTCGCTGAGGTACTTGTAAGGCGGCACTACCAGGTTGGTCGGCGCAGGCACGCCCTTGTAGACGCGACCCGCCAGATCGAACTTGGAACCGTGGCAGGGGCAGAAGAAACCGCCCTTCCAGTCGGGACCCAGGTCCGCCGGCGCCACTTCCATGCGCGGCGTGGGTGAGCAACCCAGGTGGGTGCAGATCCCCACCATGACGATGACTTCCTTGTGCTCCACGCGTGAGCGATGCAGGTTCTTCGCGTACTCCGGCTGCTGAGGCACCTCGGAATCCGGATCCGTCATCTCCGCGCTGAGGACTTCCAGGTCCTTCAGATTCTGTGCCGTGCGGCGCACGATCCAGACGGGTTGCTTGCGCCACTCCACCGTCATCATGCTGCCTTCTTCCAGTTTGCTGATATCGGCTTCCACCGGGGCGCCGGCGGCCTTGGCCCGCGCGCTGGGTTGCCAGGAAGAGAGAAACGGAACCGCTACACCGACGACACCCACGGCACCCACCACGGAGGTGCTGGCCGTGAGAAAGCGACGCCGGCTGGTATCCACGCCATCTGTACTCATCGCAAAGGACTCCCAAGATTCGGTTCGAAAACAGGCGCCGCGCGCTGGCGGGCCTGCCGACCCAAAGAATATTAGAAAATCAGAATATTCGAACTGATTTCCCACCAGAAAAACGGCGTTATTCTCACCCATCGCCCCGCGGGGGTCAAGGAAAACTATATTTTCTGCTTATATAACAAAAACTTATATGGGGTTTTCGATGTCGATAAAGGTATGGCGCAGGCCGAATTGCTCGGCCAGCCAGTCGCCCAGGGCCGCCACGCCGTAGCGTTCGGTGGCGTGGTGGCCGGCGGCGAAGAAATGCACACCCCGCTCGCGGGCGATGTGGAAACTCTGCTCGGAGGCCTCGCCGGTGACGAAGGCATCCACGCCGAGATCCGCCGCCGCATCGAGATAGCCCTGCGCGGCGCCGCTGCACCAGGCCACGGTACGGATGGTGGTGCTCTCCCCGGCCACGTGCAGGGGGGTACGCTGCAGGGTCGCGGCCAGGTGGCGAGCAAAATCGGCCGGCTTCAAGGGCACCTCGAGGCAACCGTGCAGGCCGATGGCCACACCTCCTGCATCACCGAACTGACCTTCCACCGACAGGCCCAGTTGCAGGCCGAGGCAGGCGTTGTTGCCCACCCGCGGGTGGGCATCCAGTGGCAGGTGATAGGCCAGCAGGCTGATGTCGTGTGTCAGCAGCAGCTTGAGACGCTGCTGCTTGATGCCCACCACCGGGCTGGCCTCCCCCTTCCAGAAGTAGCCGTGGTGCACGAGGATGGCATCGGCACCGGCTTCGTGCGCGGCCTCCAGCAGCGCGCGGCTGGCGGTGACCCCGCTGACCAGGTGCGCGACCTGTGGACGACCTTCCACCTGCAGGCCGTTGGGACAATAGTCCCGGAAACGATCCACTTCGAGGAAATCGTTGGCAAAGCTGACCAGATCGTTGAGTTCAACCACGGTGTCCGCCCATGCGTGAGAGTGTCGGTTCGGGTATTATTACGCGACACCGTCTACCGGAAAAGGACCTGAGCACATGTCTCTCCCGCGCGCTGTCGTATTTGCCTCCCGTTTTATCACCATCGGCCTCGCCGTGGCCTTCATCGTGCTGTTTTTCTATCCCGGCCTGCGCCCCACCAGTGGCCCGGCCGTGGTCGAGATCCATGAAACCGCCGTACCGGAGGGTGCCACGGTCCCCATCCAGAAGCCGGTCCTTTCCTATGCCGATGCCGTGGCGCGTGCCGCACCGGCGGTGGTCAACGTCTATACCCAGAAGGTCGTTCGCCCGGAACGCAACCCGCTGTTCGACGATCCCTTCTTCCGCCGTTTCTTTGGCGACCAGTTCGGCCGCCCGCGCGAGCGCCTGGAAACCAGTCTCGGTTCGGGCGTCATCTTCAGTGACCAGGGCTACATCATCACCAACAATCATGTCATCGCCGGTGCCGACGAGATCGAGGTCGCCCTGCGTGACGGGCGCTCCCTGTCGGCACGTATCGTCGGCCGCGATCCGGATACGGATCTTGCCGTGCTCAAAATCGACCTGGACCATCTGCCAGCCATCACGCTGGGTGACTCGGACAAGCTGCGCGTGGGCGACGTGGTCCTGGCCATTGGCAACCCCTTCGGCGTCGGCCAGACCGTCACCTCGGGCATCGTCAGTGCCACCGGCCGCGACATGCTGGGGCTCAATACCTTCGAAAACTTCATCCAGACCGACGCCGCCATCAACCCCGGCAACTCGGGTGGCGCGCTGATTTCCGCCAACGGGGAACTCATCGGCATCAACACGGCCATCTTCAGCCGCAGCGGCGGCTCACAGGGGATCGGCTTCGCCATTCCGGTAAACCTCGTCAAGGACGTCATGACGCAGATCATCGAGCATGGCCAGGTGGTACGTGGCTGGCTGGGTGTCGCCGTGCAGGATCTGACCCCCGAGCTGGCGGAATCCTTCGGCCTGCCGGAAGCTAAAGGCGTGGTCGTCAGCAACATCGTCGTCAACGGTCCGGCCGATGAAGCGGGCCTGGATCGGGGGGATGTCATCACCCGTATCAACGGGCAGGAAGTCGACAACGTGCGCAAGGCGCTGGATCTGATCACGCGCGCCAAACCCGGCGAGACCATCACCATCACCGTCATCCGCGGCGGCAGGGAAAAGGAATTCAAAGCCCGCGTCCTGCAGCGGCCGCTGATCCAGGAATAGGAATTCGGACGAATGGCGTGGGCCGGATGGAACACACCGGCCTTGCCGGGGCATGACAGGCGGGGTGTTGTTACTCGTCGAGGATACGCCAGCCCTTCTCGGTGCGGATCAGGGTCACGTCTTCCTCGACAGGGAAGCGATCGCCGGCCTTGAAATCACCGTACCTGATGCGCAAGGCCATCAGACCCAGCCCCGCGCTCATCTGGTCAAGGATCGAATCCCCGGACTGTGCTTCCAGCTCAGCGGAGATCTCGTCGAGGCTCTTGTGGAATACCAGTTGATAGCGCACCTGCACCACGTAATGGTTGGCATCCTTCTCGTAGCCGTTGAGCTTCTCAAAATTCTCGACGGACAGGTAGGCATTGTCACCCTCGCCCAGCAGCCGGTTACGCACAAGCTCGGCAACCTCGGCCTCGCCCGGGACATTGCTGCAGGCCACCAGTAGCAGGGGCAGAACAAGGAAGGCCAGACGCAGGTATCGCTCGATATTCATGAATGGGGACTCCTGAGATCCACGATGGCGCGAATTCTAGCAAATCCTTGCCACCGGAGGGTGTGTAGCATGCCGCACACAGGGCACGGCGCCTAAATACGTGTTCCAAATTCCACTACAGTTTACAGGCATCAGGCTCTCACCGGGGCGGCGTTTACGGACCGTCAGCCGCAGGGATGCGGCTGTCGAGCGTACAGGGACGTATTTACCGCGTGTCCGTAAACGCCGCCCCGGTGAGAGACAGGCAAATGATGTAATCCGTTGTTTCATGTGA
>DRKU01000242.1 GCA_011051615.1 Gammaproteobacteria bacterium | reverse complement strand
TTCGTGGATCTGGGCTCGGTGGGCCTCTCCGGCACCGCCAGCGCCGGGGGCGGCGCTCCTACAATGGTTCGGCGACCACCTGCGCAGTGCATACCACGCAGGTCAGACAAACGGTCCCCCCGCCCTCAGGGCGGGGGACAGGGGGAGGGGATCAACATCCTCGTCCCTCATCTCTTGAACCTTTCACTAATGAAACCACGCCTATTATACCCTTTGGATATATGGCGATAGCGACGCGGGAAGATCGCGCCGAGGCGGCGCTCCTACAAGACAGTTTGGTAGTAGCGGTCAAGCAGTGCGATGCGTTTACGTTATTTATTTCAAACCGTAACGGCTATCGCGCCGGGGCGGCGCTCCTACAGGATTATATAGTGGTGTCAGTGATGATGATGGTGTGCCTATGATGCTTCTCCCTCGATCAGTGTCTTAAGGCTGCCGAGCCCCTGCTCATAGTCGCGCCCGATCCAGCTGTCGAGGAGCAGGCCGAAGTAGCGCGCCAGGATGTCATAACCAAACTCGGTGTCGTAGGCCCAGGTAATGACTGTGTTTCCACCGTCTGCTTCAAGGGTAAAGGTGCTGGTGGCGACGGTGCCTTCGCCGAATTCCAGTTGCGAGACAACCTTACGCGGCGGTTCGGCAAGGATGATCTGCTGGCTGCCGGAGTTGACCGCCGGATTGCTGCCATACCAGGTCATGCGCGCACCAACACCAGATTCATCGCCGGTGTATTCGAAGCGCGTGCCGGGATCGATCTTCGCCCAGGGCTGCCACTGGTTGAACTTGCGGAAGTCGCTGAGATACGGATAGACGGCCTCTGGCGTGGCACGGATGACGATACGCCGTTCGACATGCGCCGAAGCCGGCAGCAGCAGGCCCGCCACCAGGATCACGGCAACCAGTATTGCAAATGTATAGGCAACCCGTTTGAGCATCGCGTCCCCCTTTCGCCCGCGAATGTAAACCGATATATTACCGCAATCACGGTGCTTACGGATCATGTTTTGTCATGGATGCATATCGAAAGCTCATTCCCCTGCTCGTTGTTCTCGCTATCTTCCTCGCCGCCACCGGGTGCTCCCGCAAGCCCCTGACCGAGGCGGAGCAATACACGGAACTGCGCGACAGCTTCAAGTACCGGACCTATCTGACCCTGAGCCGCGAGGGTCTGCCGCTTGCCCTCTCTGCCTACAACGAGCGCATCGTCGCGGAGGGTATCGTGGGTGAGGAGAAACTGGAGGAAGGCGTTGCTCGCATGCTGCTGGCCTTCGTCTGGGCGACCAGCCTGAAGCCGGATCTGGCGCTCGCCGAGATCGAACTGGCCTCGGAAGAACTCCAGTCACCCGACGAACGTTTTCTGCTACACAGTCTGCGCGCCATCGCCCTGTATGAGAAGGGCTGGCCTGGTCTCGCCCGCGAGGAGTCAGCCGCCGGTGAGGCGGTGTATACCGATATCCGTGATCGCCAGAAGGCGCGTATGTTCAAGCTGACGAGTTACCTGGTCATGGGCAGCCTGAGCATCTACGAGGCCGACTTCGACGCTGCACACATGTGGTTTATCGGGCTTGAGGTGGAAACCGGTTTCCACTGGCCCGTGCAGTGCGTCGATATCGCGCGCGATCTCAGGGCGGGAAACATCCAGACTGCCCTGCAAAAGACTCGCACACTGGCAGACGATCCCGACCTGCCCAGTCCGGTGGGTGTGGCCCTGCGCGATCTGATCAACAGGATCGAGGCAGAGCATGGCGATATCGATTCCCGTCTGTTCATACCCCGCCTGATCGGGCGTATTGCCTGGCAGTCGGTGGTCCACTCCAGTGAACAAGTGTGGCGGCATGTAAGCGGATTCATCGACAAACTCGCTGGCAAGCTGGAATTCTGACGGACGCAGGTAGCCCCTGCTGGTGTGCGAGCACACCTCGTTGCACCCCGCCACAGGGATGCCCTGACCGAAGGACTGCCAGCAGCGAGGAGAAACGGCAGGGTAAAAAAAACCGGCCTGAAGCGGCCGGTTTTCTCGTCCCTGTGGAAGCGTACTTCCTTTTTCTTCGTATACCTTAGAAATGCAGGTACAGCCCAACGAAGGGACCACTGAATTCCAGATCGGATGTGACCGTGTCGACGTTATCCAGCACCAGCGAGAAAGTGCGCACACCGGCTTCGACCCCGAGCAGGAAGTCAGTCTCGTAGGTCACCTTGACGCTGATGTCGGTCACGTCGGCATCACCAACACTGAGGAAGTTGCCCTCACCAACGATGGCCAGCCCGGTCAGCGGCAGGTCGAAGGCCACTTTACCGTAAACCATGGGCACGATCTCATCGAGGGTAACCTGGCCGGTGTTGGTGCCATCGGTCAGGTAGATCTGGCCATCGAGCTGGCGCGCCGTAATACCCAGGTCCAGACTGACGACGTTGTCGAGCAGTTCATAGTACAGGGTGACGTCGGTATGACTGAAATCAATGATGGAGGTTACATTGGTCGCCGTAAAGGTCTGTCCATCAAATGTCCCTGTGACCGTGCCGTTGGCGCCATTGTGCACAAGGTCGGTGCTGGCGAGACGAATATTGGGGATCAGCGGAACCGGGTGCTCGATGTTGACATAGAAATACCCTTCGCGATTGTCCACCAGGTTGAGCGCACCGCTGTCGATGTTGACGGTACCGCTGTCACGGAAGCCACCCGTTGCCTCGTGGTCCCACTGGCCGGCACCCACGTAAAGACCAATGGTATCGGCCATGGCCGTTACCGGGAACAGGAGTGCCGCTGTGATCAGAAGTCGATGTAGTTTCATTTGGATGTCTTCCTCTTTTCTGTTTTTCCATGCGGCAGGCCCCTGGCTACCCACCATGGCCTGCTTCGAGTGCTTCCCAGCGTGCATAGGCGGCGTCCAGTTCCTCGGATACCTTATCTAATTCAACCCGCGTGGCGGCGATTTGTTCCCCCGCCTGCCGGTAGAAGTCCGGTGCTGCCATGATCGCACGCAGTTCATCTAGCCGCGCTTCGAGGGCCTCGATATGAGCCGGCAGACCGTCCAGTTCACGCTGGTCCCTGTAGCTTAGCTTGGTCGGTGCCGATTTTCCGGCACCACGTGATTTTTCGGCAGCAGGCTTGCTAACTTTAGGTTCCTGAACAGTTTTTTTCCAGCTCTGTGACGGCTGTCGCGCATATTGCGCCATGGCATCGCTGTAGCCACCCACGTATTCACGCACCACGCCGTCGCCCTCGAAAATCACCGTGCTGCTGACCACGTTGTCCAGAAACGTGCGATCGTGGCTCACCACCAGCAGGGTACCCTCGAAATCAGCCAGCAGTTCCTCCAGCAGTTCCAGGGTCTCCACGTCCAGATCGTTGGTGGGCTCATCGAGCACCAGCAGGTTGGCCGGCTGGGTAAACAGGCGCGCCAGCAGCAGCCGGTTGCGTTCACCGCCGGAGAGCGTCCTGACCGGTGCGCGGATCTGCGCCGGCGGAAAGAGAAAATCCTGCAGGTAGCCAAAGACGTTACGTGTACGCCCGCCGATGGTCACCGTATCGCTGCCGTGGTTGAGGTTGTCGAAGACACTGGCGTCGAGATCCAGCTGCGCCCGTTGCTGGTCAAAATAGGCCACTTTCAGCTTCGTGCCGCGGACCAGCTTGCCGGCAGTGGGTAGGCGCTCACCCAGCAGCACCTTGAGCAATGAACTCTTGCCACAGCCATTGGGTCCGACGATACCCACGCGTTCACCGCGCAGGATCCGCAGGTTCAGATCCCGCACCACCACCTTGTCGTCCCAGGCGATGGTCAGCCCCTCGGTATCGAAGACGATCTTGCCGGACAGCTCGCCGCTGTCCACCACCATGCGCACGTTGCCCAGGCGCTGGCGTTGCGCGGCCTTCTCCTCGCGCAGGGCCTGCAGGGCGCGCACCCGACCCTCGTTGCGGGTACGCCGCGCCTTGATGCCCTGGCGGATCCAGGCCTCCTCCTTCGCCAGCTTCTTGTCGAACTCGGCACGCTGGCGCGACTCCACCTCCAGCAGGCGCTCCTTCTGCACCAGGTAGTCGGCGTAATTCCCCGGCCAGGAGGTGAGCCTGCCGCGGTCGAGATCGATGATGCGCGTGGCAAGGTTCTTCAGGAATTCGCGGTCATGGGTGACGAAAATCAGGCTGCCGGGAAACTTGAGCAGGAACTGCTCCAGCCACTGGATGGCGGCGATATCCAGGTGGTTGGTGGGTTCATCGAGCAGCAGCAGATCAGGTTCGCTCACCAGCGCTCGCCCCAGCATGACGCGCCGGCGCATGCCACCGGAGAGCTCGCCCATGACACTGTCGGCGGGCAGATCCAGACGGCTGATGACGGTTTCCACGCGTTGCTCACGTTGCCAGGCACCCCGGGTCTCCAGCTCCTGCTGCAGTGCAGACAGCTCGCGCATCTGTGCGGCATCGGCGTCATGGGCGAGGGACACGCTGAGCTGGTGGTAGCGGGTTAAAATATCACTAATTTCGCCCAACCCGCTGCTAATTACCTCGAATACGCTGACATTTTCACCAACTGGCACGTCCTGATCCAGGCGCGCCACACGCGTGACCGGATCTACGCGCCGAAAGCCGTCATCCAGCGCCACTTCGCCGGTCAGCACCTTGAGCAGGGTCGATTTTCCCTCGCCATTGCGGCCCACCAGGGCGATGCGCTCGCCCGGTTCGACGGTGAAATTGACGTCATCGAGCATGACTCGCGTGCCATAGGCGAGCATGCTCCGTTCGAGGCTGATTATGGGCATGGTATGGGGGCTGGGGGACGGTACTGCTTTGGCGCTAGTGCCACAGGTGTACGGTAATTTTTCCAGTAAAAACCTATAATTGGGCCCAGACTATAGCCCCGTGCGTGGTATTTTGCCAGACCCCGGAGCGGATCCGGAACCACCTCGGCGCCGTGGGTGTCGAACTGACGAGGTATCAGGGGCCCGCCCATCGGCCCGATCCTCGGGTTCGAATCGGGACGAAATAAAGTACCTGGAAACAGGAAGTTAGAGCGGATGAAACAGGTTTTGGCGGAGAGAGAGGCCGCTCCGCACATCCCTGTGCTCTCGCGGCACCTGCACATCCGTGTGCATTGGGATTCCGAACCGGCCAATTGGACGATCCTCGGGTTCGAATCGGGACGAAATAAAGTACCTGGAAACAGGAAGTTAGAGCGGATGAAACAGGTTTTGGCGGAGAGAGAGGCCGCTCCGCACATCCCTGTACTCTCGCGGCACCTGCACATCCGTGTGCATTGGGATTCCGAACCGGCCAATTGGACGATCCTCGGGTTCGAATCGGGGAGGAAATTAACCTCGAAAAAACAAGAGGTTAAAAGGGTTGTTGCAGGGAATGGCGGAGAGAGAGGGATTCGAACCCTCGGATCCCGCGAGGGATCACTTGATTTCGAGTCAAGCCCGTTCGGCCAGCTCCGGCATCTCTCCGAGAGCCCATAGGATACGTGATGGCGACGGAAGCGCAAGAATAGAATGTTAGAATTTGTTAATATTCAGCCCTGCAGGGTAGCCAGCCAGGCAAACCCCCACGGCCACGGACGACGGTTTACAGACTCAGGCTACAGATCTTACCGCCGGAGTCCGATATTGAGGGCAAGATGGGCATATTGACGTATATAAATGGTGACCACCGTAACCGGCTGCTGATGCTGGGCGCGGCCGTGATCGCCGCGCTCGCCCTCGCCGCCTTCGGACTGCGGGCCTGGGGATCGGATACCACCCTGCTCGACGAGATCCGTGCCAGCGGCAAGCTTCGCGTCTATACCCGCGAAGGGGCCACCACCTACTCCGTCGGCCCCCACGGCCCGGAAGGCCTGGAATACGAACTCCTCGAACGCTTCGCCCGCCACCTGGGCGTGGAACTGGAGATCGAAACCCACGCCAGCCTGCAGGATATCCTCGACGGCGTCGCCGAGGGCCGCGCCCACCTGGCCGCCGCCGGGCTGACCGTCACCGAAGCGCGCCAGCACCGGGTCCGCTTCGCCCCGCCCTATCAGTACATCACCGAGCAGCTGGTCTATCGCCGCGGTCCCAACCGCCGTCCGGCTGATCTGCTCAGCGCCACCCGCGACGGCGATCTTGAAGTGGTGGCCCACAGCTCGCATGCCGAGTTGCTGGCACAACTGAAAGCAGAGCATCCCGAGTTGAACTGGGATGAAGTGGAGGAGATCGACACCCTCGAACTGCTCAACCTGGTGGCAGAGGGCATCATCGACTACACCATCGTCGATTCCAACGAGCTGACCCTGCATCGCCGCTTCTACCCCCACCTGGGCGTGGCCTTCGATGTTTCCAAACCCAAACCCCTGGCCTGGGCCTTTGCCCGCGGCAAGGATGACAGCCTCTACCAGGAAGCTACCCGCTTCTTCAACGAACTGGAGAAAACCGGTCAGCTGGCACTGATCGTCAAGGGCTTCTACAGCCATGTACGCGCCTATGACTATGCCGGTACCCACACCTTCATCGGCCATGTAAAGCGCCGCCTGCCACGCTACCGTGTTTTGCTGGAACGCGCGGCACTGAAATATGACCTCGACTGGCGCCTGCTGGCCGCGGTGGCCTACCAGGAGTCGCACTGGAACCCCCATGCGGTATCACCCACCGGCGTGCGTGGTTTCATGATGCTCACCCAGGCCACGGCCTCGCAACTGGGCGTGACTCGCCGCACCGATCCGGAGCAGAGCATCGAGGGTGGCGCCCGTTACCTACGCAGCCTGATCGACAAGATCCCCGGCCACATCGACGAGGCCGACCGCATATGGCTGGCACTTGCCGCCTATAATGTGGGCTACGGGCACCTGCAGGACGCCCGCGTGATAACCCGCTGGCGTAACGGTGACCCCGACAGCTGGCAAAGCATCAAGGAAAACCTGCCCCTCTTGCGCAAGCGCAAGTGGTATAAAAAGACCCGCCACGGCTATGCCCGTGGCAATGAACCGGTACGCTATGTGGAGAATATTCGCAGTTACTACGATATCCTCTCCTGGTACCTGGCCAACGATCCGGCCGAACACCGGAACCGGCCGGTATTTGCTATTGCCTCACCGGTACTATAAGCAGGACACAGGCGCGCCCGGCCACGGCGCCACGTGACCGGCCGATAAACTATAATTACCTGCTCGCGGGGGGATAGGGATGCCCGGACGACTGAACCTCAGACTGTTTCGCTCCTTGCGAGGGCGCTTCCTGTTCGGCGCCCTCACCGCGCTCGCGCCACTGATTGTCCTCGCCATTATCTCCTATGGTTCTTTCATGCGCTCGCTCGATTCGCTCGACAGCGTAGTGGAGCAATTGTTCGTCAACTTCAACGCCGTCAGCGAACTCCACCACCAGCTACAGCGTATCCCCCCGGCGTGGCAGACCGCCTCCGATGCAGAGTTCGATGTCCATGAAGGCCCGCTGTTTGGTGCCATACGCGACATCGACATGCTCTTCGACGATGTCATGATGTCCTCGCTGGCCATGAGTTACCGCCAGTACGGTCTTGAGGACGCGGTACAGGAGTGGCAGGCACTACGCGAACGCATGTTTGCCGGTCGTCAGGCGGACACGCCGTCCACAGAAAGCGACATTGCGCAGTCCTTGAAGCGGATCGAGGATGCCATTGGCCGCTTCCAGTCCACGGTACACAGCGAGACCCGCTCCAGCCTGTATAACAGCCTGCAGGAGCGTAAGGACTCCATCCTGTTGATTGCCGCGACCTCGTTCTTTGGCCTGTTGCTGTCCCTGACGGCCATCGTCCTGATGTACCTGGCGATCTTCGATCCCATGCGCAAGATCCGCAAGAGCGCCGAACAGATCCTCGCGGGTGATCTCACGCACCGCGTCGAAAACCGTGATACCGGTGAATTGGGACGTATTGCCGAAGCTTTCAACTGCATGGCGGGGATGATCAAGAGCAACCAGACCAGCATCAACCTGCATACCATCCACGATGCCCTCACCGGGCTGATAAACCGCCGCGAGTTCAAGGTACGTCTCTCCACCGAGCTGGAGCGTGCGCGTCGTTACTCCAAGCCCTTCGCCCTGATGATGGTGGATATAGACAACTTTACCCTGGTCAATGAAAGCTGGGGGCACGTATCTGGCGACGAGGCCCTGCGCATCGTCGCCGTGACCCTGAGCCGTGAGGTGCGCCCGGTGGACACGGTGGTACGTTATGGCAATGACGACTTCGTGATCATCCTGCCTGAAATTGGCGTCGATGATGCCCTCAACACCGGCGAACGCCTGCGACAGTGTATCGAGGACCACGAAATCACCCTCCTGCGCGGCAGCAAACCCATGCACCTGACTGTCAGCATCGGCATTTCTATCTACCCCGATGATGGCGAGAGTATCGAAGACCTCCTTGAGAATGTAACGGCGAG
This sequence comes from Gammaproteobacteria bacterium, assembly GCA_011051615.1. GTDB lineage: Bacteria > Pseudomonadota > Gammaproteobacteria > CAMYNG01 > CAMYNG01 > HyVt-448. The sequence continues at coordinate 36 of DRKU01000242.1, read as the reverse complement.
CCTCGAGAACGCAAAAAATCTGGGGGGTAACCAGGT
>DRKU01000241.1 GCA_011051615.1 Gammaproteobacteria bacterium | reverse complement strand
GGGGACAGGGGGCGGGGATCAGAATCCAGTCTCAGCATATTTCTGTTGAAAACTCCTGTATCTGATCCCCTCACCCTGACCCTCTCCCTGTGGGAGAGGGGATAGATATTTAACCCTCTCGGAGAACTCGTAGCCGCGTATTTTTGTCCCTTCTCCCTCCGGGACCTCGGCACCCCGCAGGAGTAGAAGGACAGGATGAGGGGATCAAAATCTTCAGCCCTGCCCGCTATTCTTCACGACGACACGGATCTCGAAAAAGCAGTCCCCCCCGCCCCCAGGGCGGGGGACAGGGGGCGGGGATCAGAATCCAGTCTCAGCATATTTCTGTTGAAAACTCCTGTATCTGATCCCCTCACCCTGACCCTCTCCCTGTGGGAGAGGGGATCGATATTTAACCCTCTCGGAGAACTCGTAGCCGCGTATTTTTGTCCCTTCTCCCTCGCCACTCGCCCCTAGCTACTCCTCTGTAACGCCCGTGCGGTCTGTGAAGTAATGGTCTTGAAGTACTTGTAGCTGGTCTCGTCGAGCTGGCAGGCGCTGGTGTGGCGGTCGGCATAGAACAGGCCCCAGGGTTTACCGTTCACATGTACGGACATGGCGAAGAAGCTGTTGGTGGTAAGCAGTTTCTGTACATCCACCGGCACCAGCGACCAGTACTTGTTGCGGTTGGTATCGTTCATCCAGATGGCCTGCGGGCGTTCCATGAGCCGACTGAAGAGATTGGGAATGGCCAGGTTGATCTGGAAGCGGTTGAAGATGGGATCGTTGTCCGCGCCGGCCACCTTGGCCGCCACCAGCATGCGGCCATCGTCGTTGAGACGCGCAAAGACCACGCGGTTGAGGCCGATGCCGTCGTGCATGGCACGCGTGGCCATGGCCAGCAGTTTTTCCGGTTCGACGTTCTTGCCTACTGCCTGGCCCAGTTGACCAAAGAGCGTCTTGAGCACGTCCAGTTGCGGCGTCAGGCACAGACCCACGACGTTTTCGTCGGCGGCATCTTCCTGTGTGCTTTCTTCCCGTGGGAGTGGCGGCAGGCGCACCAGTCGCACCGCCGCCGGGATCGCACCGTACATGTCGCTGTCGCGTGCCACTTCGGCCGCCAGGGTATGCGCACGGGCGACTACGCGATCCAGATCCTGCTGTAGCCATTCGGCCACTTCCATTTCGATGGCCTGGGCCTTCTCGCCGAACCAGTCGTACTGGCCGGCGCGCACCAGTTGTACCGCCAGCATGATGCCATAGGCGCGCGGGAACTGGGCGTTCTCCTGTTGCAGGGCGTCGGTGACCAGCTGTGGCAGTTTCCAGGCACTGGCCAGTTTCAGTGCCAGTTCATCGAAGGTAAAGCCCAGCACCACGTACTGGGCCTCGGCCGAAGCCACGTGTTCTTCGTTGCGCAGGGTATAGATCTCCTGCACCTTGTCCGGCGCGAACAGTGACAGGACCATTTCCCCGATGAAGTGGAGCAGGGTGGCGGCATGCACTTCGTCGGGTGTCATGTCGCGCCGTTCACGCGCCCAGTCGGTGGCCTGCGCGGCGGCGTGCCAGGCACGGGAAAAGGTGCCCAGCAGTTGCTGGCGCGGCAGGATATCGAGGGTCTTCTCGAGGATCGGCAACTCGGTGGGTAGGCGACGGATACGTTCGGTGCCGAGCAGCATCAGGGCCTGCTGGACGTTGGTGATCTCACTGCCGAGGCGACCATGGCGCTGGCTGTTGCACATGCGCAGCAGTTGCACCGTGAGGCCGGGATCGCGTTCGACGATGGCAGTGTATTCCGCCACCGGGATATCATCCTGCACACCGAGACGGTTGAGCTGGGTGATAGTGGTTTCCATGACCGGGATCGATTCATCGCCGATACGTTTAACCCATTGATCCAGTGATTTACCCACAGATCCCGCTGGCTCCTGTTGGTGTGGCTGATTTCACGCTTCCGTCTCGTCTATCGTCAGATCCCCGGTTTCCTTTAATACATGGATGGTGCCCCTTACCGTGGGCGGGGGCCAATTTGTGCCCGGATTGTGTCCGGGAATACTCAAGTTTTGCCTGGAGGGTGTCGATATGCGGAATGTCCGGACAGAAAACCTGCGCAAGGGAAGTATTTCGAGTCATGAAGCTCATTATTGGCCTGTTAACCGTGCTTGGCTGCGTCTTTGGCGGCTACATCCTGTCGCATGGTCAGCTCGCGGCCCTGTTTCAACCATTCGAATTGTTGATTATTGCTGGTGGTGCGACCGGTGCGTTCATTATCGCCAATCCCGGCAAGGTTATCGTGGCGGTGATGAAGGGTATTCCCGCCCTGCTCAAGGGTGCACGATACAAGAAGAAGAACTACATGGAACTGCTCGGTCTGATGTACGCCCTGTTCGCCAAGGCCCGCAAGGAAGGGCTGATGGCCCTGGAAGGGGACGTCGATGAACCCGAGCAGAGTGAGATCTTCCAGCAGTACCCGGCGCTGCTGAAGAACCATCATCTCATCGATTTTATCTGCGACTACCTGCGTCTCATGGTGGGGGGCAACATGAATGCCTTCGAGATCGAGGCGCTGATGGACGTAGAACTGGAGACCCATCACGAGGAAGCGCACAAGCCCGGCGCGGCGGTGCAGGCGGCGGCCGATGGCCTGCCGGCCTTCGGTATTGTCGCCGCGGTCATGGGCGTAGTCATTACCATGAGCTTCATCAGTGAGCCACCGGAAGTTCTCGGTGCGCATATTGCCGCGGCACTGGTGGGTACCTTCCTCGGTATCCTGCTCGCCTATGGTTTCGCCGCCCCTATGGCCTCGGCCATGAACGAGCAGTCGGCCGAGGAATCCAAGCTCTTCGAATGTGCCAAGGTTTCCATCCTTGCCACCCTGAATGGCTATACACCGCAGGTGGCGGTGGAGTTTGGCCGCAAGACGCTCATGAGCCACGTACGTCCGGGTTTCCTCGAGCTCGAAGAATACGTCAAACAGAGCAAGTAGGCGCGTGTGACGCGCGGATCACGCAGCCATGCCGGACGATAAAAAACAACCGATAGTCGTAAAGAAGATCAAGAAGGGCGGCCATGGTCACCACGGCGGTGCCTGGAAGGTGGCCTATGCTGACTTCGTCACCGCCATGATGGCCTTCTTTCTGCTCATGTGGTTGCTGGGCAGCATCTCCGCCGAGCAACGTGCCGGCATCTCCGAGTTCTTCAAGAATCCCACCGGCGTACAGGGTCCCGGTGGCGCCTCGTTGAGCATGATCAAGCTGGGTGGTGCAATGAACGTAGTCAAGGGTGACGATCACCGTGACCCGCCCCAGGTGGCACGCAGCCCGGATATTCATTACGTGGTCGAGGAACAGCGGCGCCTGGACGAGCTGCTGGAGCAGCTCAAGGATGTCATCGAGACCAGCGAGGCGCTCAAGGAGTTCAAGGAACAGCTGTTGCTGGACATCACCACGGAGGGGCTGCGGATCCAGATCGTCGACAAGGCCAACCGACCCATGTTCGGGCTCGGCAGCGACGAGCTCAAGAGCTATACGCGCAGCATCCTGCACGAGATCGCCAAGGTCATCAACAACGTACCCAACCGCGTGACCATCGCCGGACACACCGACGCCACGCCCTACAGTACGACACGCCGTGATTACAGTAACTGGGAGCTATCGGCGGATCGTGCCAATGCCGCGCGCCGTGAGCTGATCGCCGGGGGCCTGGATCGCAAGAAGGTCGGGCGCGTGGTGGGTATGGGTGCCTCGGTGCTGTTCGACAGGAAAAACCCCTTTAGCCCCATCAACCGGCGCATCAGTATCATCGTCATGAACCGCGCCACCGAAGAAGGTATCGGTCTCACCGAGGGGCGCATAGAGAACGACGATGCCGTGGTGGAAGTGGTTCCGGCGCGGTAGGGAAACAGTTCTCTAAATACGTGTTCCGAATCCCCGATCACCTGAGAGCAACCGGATTGCCCTGCCTGCCTCTCTCCGGGGCGACGTTTACGGACACGCGGTACATACGTCCCTGTACGCTCGACAGCCGCTTCCCTGCGGCTGACGGTCCGTAAACGTCGCCCCGGAGAGAGTTCGACGTCTGTAAACTGTAGTGGAATTCGGAACACGTATT
>DRKU01000240.1 GCA_011051615.1 Gammaproteobacteria bacterium | reverse complement strand
TGGCAGGCCATCGCGCATGGCCTGAACCAGTATTTCACTGCGCGGAAGTGGATCCTGCGGCAGATCGATGGCAATGATGCGTGTGTTGGTTTCACCGAAACGGTCGAGTATGCCCAGGTCATCGTTGCGCAGGGTATAGAGCGAGGCCGCTGCCGGCACCAGCTCGCCTTCGATTGCCGCCACGAACAGGGGGCGTTCCCTGTAGGTCACCCAGCCACCGCCGATGAGTGCGGCAATCTGCATCAGGATGATCAGGCTCATGTCCAGCCTGAGGCGCGGTTTACCCTTGCGGTAGACCACCAGGGTCAGCACCGGCCCCAGTACCACGTCCACCAGCACGATGATGCGCAGTACGGTCCAGCCGCCGTCGGTGGTAAACAGCGGGTAGGGGTACCAGTAGTTGAGAATGATGAACAGCAGGGTCAGGAAGACCAGCAGGCTGAGCCCCAGATGGACGCCGAAGGCGATGAGCTTGTCCCGGGTGAAAAACCGTTTCAGTTTCGACATGGCAGTATTTTCTCCACAAAACAGACCTGTCAGCAGAAGGAAACTTCGACCGGATCTTAGAAAACTTTAGCCGGCTGTGAAACCCGCCAGCGGTGATCGCCGGGCCCGGTTCACCGATGCGGGGGATGGTGAAAGCGTGGCTGCGGGGTATACTTATGCTTCCACTCACGGATCTCCGGTCGCTATGAGTCAAGGGAGTCAAGGATCGCGTTTTGGTGTACAGACCCAGCTGGCCCTGGCGGTGATTGCCACCATCGTGGTCGCTTCGCTGGCCATCAGCGCGACGCTCTACTATTTTTCACGCGAACATTCCTACGCCAACAATCTCAAGCGTTCCGAAGACATGGTGCAGGCTGCCAGCCTGGCTTTCGCCCAGGCGCTGGCCAGCGGCGACGAGGTCCTGCTCGATGCCCTGCTGCACGAGCTGCGTTCGCGCGAGGAACTGCATATCCACCGGGCCTACGTCATGGACGCCAGCGGCCGCGTCGTGGCGCACACCAATATCGATGAGTATGGCAAGCAGTACCCGTTGCCGGACCTGCTGGCCGGCGGCGGCGACGAGACGCTCTACCAGACCCTGCCGGTGGCGGACGGCAGCGATTACCAGGTGCAGACCCTGTTGCAGGAACTGGGCGAGAACATCGGTGTGCTGGTGGTGCAGTTCACCACCGATCACCTCGAAGCGGAGGTGCGCAGCGAGCTGTTTTCCATCATCGGCGTGACCCTGCCGGTACTGATCCTGTCCTCCCTGCTGGTGATGGTCTTCGGGCGCGGCATCGTCACCCGTCTGCGCCAGTTGCAGGCTCATACCGTGCACATTGGTCGCGGCACCTGGAACGCGCCCCTGCCTGAAGAGGGGCGTGACGAGATCGCCGATCTCAATCGTGCCTTCAACCAGATGCAACGCGACCTCGCCGCACTGCGCGAGAAAGACTGGGTCTCCAGCCAGACCATCGACGAGTTGCACCAGGAACTGCGCCAGCGCTTGCAGCAGGTCGAGCAGCTCAAGGAACAACTGGTGGAAGAGAACGCCGTTCTGCGTGAACGCCTGGTGGCCGAGACCGCCGGGCAGGACATCATCGGCGCCGAGGGTGGCATGCGTGAGGTCATTCACCAGGCGGCCAAGCTGGCACCGGTACCTGTAACCGTGCTGATCAGCGGCGAGAGTGGTACCGGCAAGGAACTGCTGGCCAATTACCTGCATCGCCACAGTGACCGCGAGGGCCCGCTGGTGACGGTCAATTGTGCCGCCCTGCCGGCGGCGCTCATCGAGAGCGAACTGTTCGGTCACGAGAAGGGCGCCTTTACCGACGCCCATGCGCAGAAAAAAGGCAAGTTCGAACTGGCCGCCGGTGGCACCCTGTTCCTCGACGAGATCGGCGAAATGAGTCTCGAGGCGCAGGCCAAGCTGTTGCGTGCCCTGCAGGAAAACGAGATCTACCGTGTCGGCGGTACCCACGCCATCAAGGTGGATGTGCGCGTGGTGGCCGCTACCAACCGTGACCTGCAGGCAGAGGTGGCGGCGGGGCGCTTTCGCGAAGACCTCTACTACCGCCTCAAGGTCGCTGAGCTCCACTGTCCGCTCCTGCGCGAGCGCCTCGACGATCTGCCTGCGCTGGCACAGTTCTTCATCGAACGCTACGCCGAGAAGCTGGGCAAGCCGGTGGTGGGGATCGCCCCGGCAGCGCTGGAGTTGCTCGCCGAACACAACTGGCCGGGCAACGTGCGCGAACTGGAGAACACCATTGCCCGCGCCGTGGCACTGGCCGAGACGCGGGTGCTGGGGCCGGCAGACTTCAGCCTGGGCAGCACCCCCGCACGGGGTGGCGGCAGTACGAGCACAGAGGCTGTACACCCTGATGTGGGTACGGGGGAATCCGCTTATGCACAACTGCTGCGCGCCTGCGGGGTGGAAACCGCCAGTGCGGGACGCCCGGCATCGTGGGAGACGGTCACGGCCGCTTGCGAGCGCCTGCAACTGGAGACTGCCCTGTTGCGCTACAAGAACCAGAAAGAGGCCGCCGCGGCCCTGGGTCTGCACCCCACCAAGTTGCACCGCCTGGTGAAGAAATATGGACTCAAGGGGGGCAAATGAGTTGCCTGATTTGTCCCCGATACTGGTGGTTGCATCCATGAAAGGGAATCCAGGGATTAAAACTGAATTTCAAAAATGAAATTATTTCAGATCCGGGTGCGGGAGCGATGCGGGCAACAAGGGCAGAAATCTTTTAACTTATTGAAAATAAAACGAAATAAATCAAAACAGGAGGCTGGCATGGGCGTTGCACTGGTAGACCATGACGGATGCAACCAGGTCGCAGGACGCGACATGAATGAGACCACGAAGAGAGCTGGTCTGCCCGCACCGGGCGTCGGTATTGAATCCGGGGCCGGAACCCGGGGGCGCCGGGCCAGTCCAACAGGGGTGAACGTGACCTTGCCATATCGCTGTTACCAACGGGAGGTCACCCTCATTCATACCCAGGGATGGGTCAGGCTGTGCCTGCTGGCGATGCTGTTGCTGCTGGCGGGACCTGCCCAGGCCGCCGGACCGGACTGGAAGATCGGCCGGGCGGTGGTCAGCCAGGGGGGCGTGCTCAAGTTGAGTCTGCGCAACCAGGGCGAGGTGGGTACGGCCACGGTGACCCTGGCGGGTCGCTGGACACAGGGGGGCAAGAGCCCCGCGTCGTCCCTCGCCAGTCTGCCCCGGCTGGGGAGCTTTTCCCGCCAGGTGGCGAGAAAGCACACCGCCATATTGCAGGCTGGACTGGGCATGCTTGGTCCACGGCCCGAAGGGGCGGCCCTGGAGCTGGTGTTGTGGACCGACCAACGGGTCACGGACCATCGCCTTATTCGCTAACGGGAATCCGTCACGAGGCATTGCACACGGGGTGTGATGCGCATCAACCGCGTTTTAAGAGGAAGAAGACCATGAAAAAGCTGATTGTACTGACGGTCCTGTTGCTCGGTGCCAGCACCCCGGCGTTCGCGGGTGGGGTGGACGTGCGCATTGGCGTGGATCTGGGACCGGTGGATGTGCATATTCGCGCCCCGCACCGCCACCGCAGTTATTATGGCGCCTACTATGGATATTACGGCGGCTATGGTTACCGTCATCGCCACCATCGCATCATCGAGCGCATTTATGTCCCCGGTGAAATCTATTACGGGAGACGAAACCACCGCCATCATTATCGTCACGAACGCCGGGAGTGGCGCCATGAGCGACGTCACGAGCGTCGCCATGAACGTCGTCACGAGCGTCGCCATGAACGTCGCCATGAACGTCGCCACGATCATCCGGCAAATGATCGTCCCCGACATGATCGTCCGCGCCACGATCGGCCTCGCCACGACCGCCCATACGATGGTGACCGGCAGCATGGACGGGGTGATGATGGCATGCGCGGCCACGATCTGCTCGGTCCTGGTAGCGCCCGCGCTATCCGCTCCATTGCCGACTGACATACGGGGTCGGAAAGCCACCGAGACGGCCACGCTTCGGCGTGGCCGTCTGCATTTCAGGGCCTGGAATTGTATGCCCGCTGACCACAAGGACGTTGTGACGACAGATGGGTATCATAGGCCGCATGTCCCTCGATGCCGCCATCGCTGCCCTGCCCGAACCCCTGCGTGATCCGGTAGCGCGTGCCTGGCGGGACTGGGCCGAGGCCCATCCCTTGCAGGCCGGGGCGATACTCGCCGCGTCGGTGGCCGCCGATCTGCCCCGCGTGTGGGCGGCGAGCCGCTTCGTACAGCAGGTCTGCGAGCGTCATCCCGATGTGCTGGCCGATCTCGTCACCACGGGCGAGCTCGAGCGCGCCCATGCGGACGGAGACATGGAAGCGCAGCTGGCGCCACGGCTCGCTGCGGCGCGCGATCGTGACGCCCTGCACACCAGTCTCCGGCAGGAGCGCCGCCGCGAGATGGTGCGTATCGCCTGGCGCGACATCGCCGGCCACGCGGCGCTGGAGGAGACCCTGCGCGATCTCTCGACGCTGGCCGAGGTCAGCATCCGCGGTGCCCTCGACTGGCTGCATGCCGCCCTGTGTGCCGAGATGGGCACGCCCATGGGTGCCGACAGCGGCATACCCCAGCAGATGGTGGTGCTGGCCATGGGCAAGCTGGGCGCGGGCGAGCTCAATTTCTCCTCCGACGTGGATCTCATCTTCGCGTGGCCTGAAGAGGGCGAGACGGTACCGCCCGCCGGGCAGTCGCGCACCTGGTCCAACAGCGAATTTTTCGCCCGTCTCGGCCGCGAACTCATCGAGGCACTGGATCGCACCACTGCCGAGGGCTTCGTGTTTCGCGTCGACATGCGCCTGCGGCCCTTCGGCGAGTCCGGCCCGCTGGTGAGTTCCTTCGACGCCATGGAGCACTATTACCAGGCCCACGGGCGCGAATGGGAGCGCTACGCCATGATCAAGGCGCGCGTCGTGGCCGGTGACGCGACCGCCGGTGAGCGCCTCATGGCCCTGTTGCGGCCCTTCGTCTACCGGCGCTACGTGGACTTCGGCGCCTTCGAGTCCCTGCGCGAGATGAAGGCGCTCATCGTGCGTGAGGTGGCGCGCAAGGGGCTGGAGGACAACATCAAGCTCGGTGCGGGCGGCATACGTGAGGTGGAGTTCATCGCCCAGGCCTTCCAGCTCATTCGTGGCGGTGCGGAGCCCGCCCTGCAGCAACGTCGCCTGCTGAACGTGCTCGCCACCCTCGCCGCGCGCAACTACCTGCCCGTCTGGGTGGTGGACGAATTGCGCGCGGCCTACGTGTTTCTGCGCAACTGCGAACACCGCCTGCAGGAATGGGATGATCAGCAGACCCACCGCCTGCCGACCGAGGATACCGCACGCCTGCGGCTGGCCTGGTCGCTGGGCTTCGACGACTGGGACGCCTGTGCGGCACAGATTGCCCACCATCGCGAGCGCGTGCGCCAGCACTTCGAGCAGGTCTTCGCTGCTCCGCAGACGGACGGTGAAACGGGTGAGGCGGCCGATAATGCCTTTGTCGCCCTGTGGAACGGCGCGCTCGATGAGGTGGCCGCGGTGGCGGTGCTCGCCGAAGCGGGCTACGCCGACGCCGCCGAGATCTATCGCCGCCTGGTACTGTTGCGCGAGAGCCGCGCCGCGGGTCTGCTCAGTGCCCGGGGTCGCGCACGTCTCGACGATCTCATGCCCCTGCTGCTAGGTGCGGCGGCCACCACCGTCCAGCCCGATGCGGCCCTGTTGCGTGCCCTCGACCTGGTGGCGGCCATCGGGCGGCGCAGTGTCTATCTTGCCTTGCTGGTGGAAAACCCCATGGCCCTGTCGCAACTGGTCAAGCTGTGCGCCGCCAGCCCGTGGATCGCCGCCTACCTGTGCCGCCACCCCATGTTGCTCGACGAACTGCTCGACCCGCGCAGCCTCTACCATCCCCCCGATCGGGATGCCATGGTCTCGGAGCTGCGTGCGCGGCTTGCGCCCGTGGACCCGGATGACGAGGAACGACTCATCGACGTGCTGCGCCATTTCAAGCAGAGCACCGAACTGCGCATCGCCGCGGCCGATATCGCCGAGGCTCTGCCGCTGACCGAAGTGAGCAATCACCTTACCTGGCTGGCCGAGGTCATCCTCGAGGCCGTGCTGGACCTGGCCTGGCGGCACATGATGGCGCGCCACGGCCGCCCGGTGTGCGACGCCGCCGGCACGCTCTGCGACACGGGCTTCGCCGTGGTCGCCTACGGCAAGCTGGGTGGCATGGAGCTGGGTTACGGCTCCGATCTCGACCTGGTCTTCGTCCACGCCGGGCAGGACCCCAATGCCATGACCACCGGCGAGCACGCGCTGGCGGTGCCGGTGTTCTTCGCCCGCCTCGGCCAGCGCATGATCCACATCCTCACCGTGCGCACCGCCGCCGGCGAACTCTACGAGGTGGACATGCGCCTGCGGCCTAACGGTGCCTCGGGCATGCTGGTCTCCGGCTTCGCCGCCTTCGAGGCTTACCTGCAGGACAAGGCCTGGACCTGGGAGAAACAGGCCCTGGTGCGCGCACGCGTGGTGGCCGGCGATCCCCTCATCGCCGCCGAGTTCGACCGCATCCGCCGCGAGGTACTGGGCGCGCGGCGCGACCCGGTGGCCCTGCGGCGCGAGGTGCGCGACATGCGCGAGAAGATGCGCCAGGCGAAGAGCGCGGCGAAGGCCGGCCAGTTCGATCTCAAGCAGGATCGCGGAGGTATCGCCGATATCGAATTTATGGTGCAATATGGCGTTCTGGCGTGGGCCGCCGATCATCCCGAACTGCTGGATTTTACGGACAATATCCGCATTCTGGAGGGCTTCGCCGCCGCCGGCCTGATGCCGCGCGAAGACACCGAGGTGCTGCGCGAGGCCTACCAGACCTTCCGCAACCGGATCCATCGCCTGAAGTTGCAGGCGCGGCCCGCTGTTGTCGACGCGCAGGACTACGCCGCACTGCGCGAACAGGTCAGTCGCCTGTGGGCGCGCTGGATGGAAGATGCGGCATGATTTACTAAAGACGAATCCGAAGAGAGTTGGGAGTAGCAGCAGTATGTCGATGGCAGACCGTGACGGGGTGATCTGGTTCGATGGCGAGATGGTGCCGTGGCGCGAGGCGCAGGTGCACGTGCTCACCCACACCCTGCACTATGGCATGGGCGTGTTCGAGGGCCTGCGCGCCTACCGTACCGAGAAGGGCACGGCCATCTTCCGTCTCGAGGCGCACACCGACCGTCTGTTCCGCTCGGCCCACATCATGGGCATGAAGATCCCCTTCGACAAGGCGACGATAAATGCCGCCCATCTGGCCGCGGTGCGCGACAACAAGCTGGAGACGGCCTACATCCGACCCATGTGTTTCTATGGCGCCGAGGGCATGGGCCTGCGTGCCGACAACCTGCGTGTACACGTCATCGTCGCGGCCTGGGACTGGGGCGCGTACCTTGGCGACGACGGGCTGGAGAAGGGCATTCGCATCAAGACCTCGTCCTTCACGCGCCACCATGTGAACATCTCCATGTGCAAGGCCAAGGCCAACGGCCATTACATCAATTCCATGCTCGCCCTGCAGGAGGCCCTGCGCGACGGCTACGACGAGGCGCTGCTGCTGGACGTGGACGGCTTCGTCGCCGAAGGCAGCGGCGAGAACCTGTTCGTCATTCGCGACGGTGTCATCTACACGCCTGAGCTGACCTCGGCGCTGGAGGGCATCACGCGCGACACCATTTTCCACCTGGCGCGCGAGCTGGGTTACGAGGTGCGCGAGAAGCGCATCACCCGCGACGAGGTCTACGTCGCCGACGAGGCCTTCTTCACCGGCAGCGCCGCCGAGGTGACACCCATCCGCGAACTGGACGGCCGCCAGATCGGCAACGGCGCGCGCGGGCCCATCACCGAACAGTTGCAGACGCGCTACTTCGATCTGGTCCACGGGCGGCTCGACGGCCACGACGACTGGCTGGCGCTGGTGGATTGAACGGTCGGAGTGAAAAGCGAGGCGCGGGAACCCAGTACCATTAACAATGACAGGCAGTGGGTCGATTGTTTGCATCCGTTGCCAGCACAGGGGGGAGAGGTAATATGAACCAGGCAACACAACAGGAAACACCGGCATCGAGCAGCCAGGACCACGTCACGGTATCGCGCGCCGACCTGCCGCTCTACTGCCCCATGCCGGGCGCGAGCCTGTGGAACATGCACCCGCGCGTGTTCCTGGAGATCGAAAAGACCGGCCACGCCCGTTGTCCCTATTGCGGCACCGAGTACACGCTGAAGGACTGAAAGTTTGGGTTCAAATGAGCCGTATCACGTGCGCCATACCGCGACGGGGTGTCGGCCGCAGGGAAGTGGCCGTCGAGCCGGCAGGGATGCCGGTGTTTGCGTGTCTTGCCGCAGGGAAGTGGCCGTCGAGCCGGCAGGGATGCCGGTGTTTGCGTGTCTTGCCGCAGGAAACCGGCAGGGGCGGGTGAAATCCGTCGTGAGTCCACTGTACGGGCTTGCGCAAGTTACAATCAGTCCCTCAATCCGCAGCAAAAGCAGCTTCACTTATGACACTCAGCCCTGACGAACTCAACTTC
>DRKU01000239.1 GCA_011051615.1 Gammaproteobacteria bacterium | reverse complement strand
TTTTTCAATCTGCTGGTCAGGAAACTCCCTCGAGGCCAGGTTTCGGCCGATCATCTGCTGATCCCGGATCGACAGGCCTTACGTGAACAATGCGTGGAATTTTACGACGATTTCATGATACCCAACGACATTTATCATATTGGAGGCGCGGGCCTGCTGGTCGATGGTGATCAAATGGGTGCCATAGCAATACAGCGCCGCCGGGAACTGGGGCCGTGGTCAGATGACGAACTTGTAAAGCTGGGCATGCTGAGCGAACACTTCCAGCGCGCCTTTCGCATTCACCGTGAGTTTACCCGCCTGCGCACGCATGAATACGCAGCGTACGCCATGTTTGATCAACTGATCATCGGCCTGGTGCTGATCAACGCAAGCCACCAGGTCACCTATTCCAATCCAACAGCACAGTCCATACTCGGTACACACCCCGCATTGAAGATCCACAACCAGCGCATTTTCGCCACCAAACTGGAAGACAGAAAGCGTGTCAACGCATTGATACAGGACACAATTATCGGGAAGAACAACGATGAGGAATCCATGCTCGGAGGCGTACTCGGCCTGCGACATCCTGATTGCAGTTTTCCCCTCCTGCTGCTTTCCATGCCTGTTACGGAACTGAGAAATGCGTTGAGGTCCACCATCGACAGCGCCAGCATCGCCCTGTTCATATCAGATCCAGAACGTACGCAACCGATTTCCCCTGACGCACTGATGGAAACGTTTGACCTGACCCACGCGGAGGCCGCAGTAACCATTGCTCTGGCAAATGGCCTGAACCCAAAGGAAATTGCGCAAAGCAAGAATGTCAGCACGGATACTGTGCGTAGCCAGCTAAAATCCATCTTTCGAAAAACCGGTACCGGGAGCCAGGTCGAACTTGTTCGGCTATTACTCACTGGTCCCTTTGGCACCTTCTGCATACAGGTATTTTAGTGACACCGTCACCATTCTTACCTCTGTGAAAACAGATTTTCTGATACCCTCCCGGACCTTGCCGCAGAACCCTGCCCTCTTTCCTGATCCCGGTTATCGGCAGAAAACGTTAGTACATGCGATGCCGGAAAAGCCAGCCGGCCATGACAAGCGTGACGGCGCCAATGATCACCATTGGCCAGAATTGATGAAAAAGCAGAGTGAATCCATCACCTTCCAGTGTTACACCACGTACTATGACGAGAAAATAACGCAGCGGATCGAGCAAGGTGAGCCATTGCACCATCTCCGGCATATTGGCAATCGGAGTGGTAAAGCCGGACAGGATCACTGCTGGAACGATGAACAGGAAGGCTCCAAGGATGGCTTGCTGCTGGGTGACGGCAATGGATGATATCATCAGGCCAACACCTGTTGCGGCAATAAGGAACAACAGGATCCCCACATAGAGAGCAGGTACGCTGCCACGCACAGGGACATCAAACAGCCACACCATCAGGGCAATGATCAACGTTGCTTCAACGAGGCCAATCAGAATTCCCGGTATAGCCTTACCCACAAGTATCTCAAATGGTCTCAGCGGCGTAACCAGAAGCTGATCAAAGGTTCCCTGCTCACGTTCCCGTGCCACCGATAGCGCAGTTACCAGTAGTGTTACTACCAGCATCAGCGAACCGACGATCCCGGGAACGATAAACCATCTGGACTGCAGGTTTTCATTGTACCATGCACGCATCTGCAAGTTCACCGCAGGCCCGCTGCCTCCATGTGTACGCTGCCAGTCCCGGTTGAAATCGAGGACTACACTACGAAGATAATTCAGTGCAACCATGGCCGTATTGGAGTTTCGTCCATCAACCAGCAACTGTAGTGGCGCAGGCTTTCCACGCTCCATGTTGGCACTGAAATGTTGGCCAAAACGAAGTACCACCAGGACCTGGCGATTATTGATGAGGGGTGCCAATTCGGCATCGCTGCCTGCCATGTGCAGTATACTGAAATGTGGTGATCCTTCTATGCGAGCCAGAAGTTCGCGCGAAGCTCCGCCATTGTCCTCGGAATACACGGCCACCGGCACGTCGTTCAGGTCGTAACTCGCGGCAAAACCAAAAATGAAAAGCTGGATGAGCGGTGGCACAACTATAATAATTCGGCTACGCCGATCACGCAGCAGTGCAAGAAACTCCTTAATGGCAAGCGCCAGGATATTGGCTGCTGTTTCCCGCATATCAGTCCAGCCTCTTGTATGATTTTTTCACCACAAGCGCCACAAGAATCATTAACATGAGCAACATGGCGCCGGCATTGAAAGCCACCACTGGCCATACCGGGCCAGCAAGGAACAGGGTTTGCAAGATGGCAACGAAATAGCGCGCCGGAATGAGGTAGGTAACGACCTGGACGAAATCCGGCATGGAGTGTATATCGAACAGGAAGCCCGAAAGCAGAAAGCTGGGAAGAAAACTGACAACCAGGGCCACCTGGCCGGCAAGGAACTGGTTGCGGGTAACGATCGAGATTAACAGCCCGATTGCGAGCGACACAGCCATATACAGGGCCGAACATAGCACCAGCAACCAGAGAGGGCTCAATAATGGCACGCCAAATAGTCCGCGTGCCATCGCTACGCTGAGCATCATGCCCCCCATACCCAGGAGAAAATACGGGATCAGTTTTCCCGCCAGCATCTCGCCCATGTGCAAGGGAGTGACCATCAGAGCCTCCATGGTGCCGCGTTCCCATTCCCTGGCCACAACCATGGCCGTGAGCAAGGAACCAATCATGGTCATGATGATGGCGATCAAACCCGGCACCAGGAACAATCGGCTATTCAAGGCTGGGTTGAACCATACGCGTTGTTCCAGCGACACAGGCAGCCTGAACTCCTGCCCCTGCGCCTCAGCATAATGTTGCAGCCACGCCAACCACGTGCCCTGAATATAACCATTTGTTATGTTGGCACGGTTGGAATCAACCCCATTGACGAAAACTCCAATTGGCGCCTCCTCACCGCTTAGCAGTCGACTGGAAAAGTTGTTATGCAGCCACAATATCCCGTCGATATGGCGTTCCGCGAGTGCCTGCTGCGCTGTCTGGATAGCCTCGTAGCGCTGCGGACGGAAGAACTCCGAACGATCGAAGGCCCCTGCCAGTGACTGGCTGGCGGTATCCGGCTGCTCGATAACGATGCCCAGTGGGATACGCTTTGCGTCCAGCGAAACGCCATAACCAAACAACAATAACAACACCACCGGCATGACAAAGGCAATCGAGATACTTGAAGGATCACGCAGGATCTGTAGTGTCTCCTTGTGGACCATGCCCCACAGGCGCTGTCGGCGAGCGTTCATGCCGGCACCTCGTTTTCCCTGTTCCGTTCAACAAGGTAAATAAAGGCGCTCTCCATTGTAGGCTTGGGGTTATCCTTACTTCGCGCCAGGTCCTTCATCTCTCCTGGTGTACCTTCGGCCAGTACGCTACCCTCCATCATGATCACTACACGATCACAATAGTTGGCTTCCTCCATGAAGTGCGTGGTTACCAGTACCGTTACACCGGCCTCAGCGAGAGCGTTGGTACGTGCCCAGAACTCGCGTCGCGCCAGCGGATCGACACCCGAGGTAGGCTCGTCGAGAAACAGGATCTCCGGTTCGTGCATCAGGGCAGTCGCAAAGGAAAGTCGCTGCTTGTATCCCAGGGGCAATTCCCTTGCATTGGCATCCCTGTATTCCTCCAGCTCGAAGTTCTCCATAGCCCACCGCATGCGTACCTCTCGATGCCGTCCCCGCAAACCATATGCACTGGAAAAAAACTGCAGGTTCTGCTCTACCGAAAGATCACCATATAACGAAAATTTCTGTGCCATGTAGCCGATATGACGGCGCGCCTCAGCTCGGGCAGTATGCAGATCGTAGCCAGCCACCGACAGGACACCACCACTGGCAGGCAGCAATCCACAAAGCATACGAAAAGTAGTGGTCTTGCCGGCACCATTGGCGCCCAGCAAGCCGAAGATCTCACCACGGTGCACACTGAAGCTCACGTCATTGACAGCGATAAAGTCGCCAAATTTACGTAGCAGACCGTCTACCCGGATGACTTTCTCTTCCGCCTGCGATACCACACGCGTACCCGGGTGGCTAAACTCTATCCCGTCGGTATGTCGCACTTTCAACAGGGAAACAAAGGCGTCTTCAAAACGCGCGGTTGCTGCACGAATACGCACACCCTTGATGCCGGGCAACAGTTTCGCGGCATTTGGCTCCATCACCTGTTCCATTACCAGGCGCACATAGTCACCCTCCACAAGCGCATCGAGCACACCCGGTGCCTGGCCAAGAAGTGATTGTAAGCGTCGGGGCGAGATTCCTTCGGCGCTGAGCTGGAATATTCTTCCTTCCACTTCCGCACTGAAGCTGGTCGGTGGACCATGACCAAGCAACTTCCCCTGGTGCAGCAACAGAACTTCACTGCAACGTTCGGCTTCGTCGAGATAGGCAGTACTGAGCAGCACGCTCATACCCTGCTCTTCCACCTGCCGATAGATGATTTCCCATAACTCCCGGCGCGATACGGGGTCAACACCGACGGTAGGCTCGTCCAGCAGCAGCAACCGTGGAGCCCGCAACAACGCGCAAGCCAGTCCCAACTTCTGCTTCATACCACCGGAAAGCTTGCCCGCAAGGCGCCCCATGAATGGCGCCAGACCGGTCATGTGCAGCAATTCAGTATAACGACTGGTGCGCTGCTCCTCGGGTATGCCCTGCAAGTTGGCATACAGGTCCAGATTCTCCTGTACGCTGAGATCCTCATAGAGGCCAAAGCGCTGTGGCATATAGCCTACAGCCGACTGCAGGGCCTGCGACTCACGTATTGCATCCAGGCCCAGCACGTGGATCTCGCCAGACGCCGGGCGCAGCAGTCCACACGCCAGCCGCATCAATGTAGTCTTGCCAGCACCATCGGGGCCAATGAGACCGGTAACCTGTCCCGCCGAAATGTCAAAGCTGACCCCATCCAGTGCCTTCAGGACGCGATCACCACGCCTGAACTCCTGGCGCACACCGCGGAAGGAAAGCACGGCACTAATCATCATTGTACCTGCAGAACCGGACAGCCCCGTTGTCGCTATGCTTCCACGCACATCGACGGGCAGAAGCGAACAAGCTCAATGCACCCCGCAGCGGCGGGGCAGTGTCCCGGCATCAGCCTGATCCAGCGTAATACTTACACTCACCGGCATACCAAGGCGCAGCTCGCCCTCCGGATTACAGACGTACACCCGTACGGAGTAAACCAGCCTTGTGCGCAATTCCGGAGTTTGTACGGTCTTGGGAGTGAATTCCGCCGTGGGTGAGATGTAGCCAACCCAACCCTGGTACCGTTTATCCGGAAAACTGTCTGTAGTGACCCAGGCATCTGCACCCGGACGCACACGGCCAAGCATGGGTTCGGGGAGATAGGCACGCACCCATACCGGATCGACGAAGGCCAGGGTCAGCACCGGTGTCTGTGGGAACGCCATGTCGCCAGGCTCAAGAATACGATTGCGAATGATGCCATCGGCGGGGGCGTACAGGCTGGCATCGGCCAGCCGTTGCCTTGCCTGCTGCAGGGCCGCCTCCCGCGCAGACAACTGGGCCCGGGCGGAGGCAATATCTTCCTTGCGTGCCCCCGCTTTCAGCAGTGCGAGGCTCGCCCGCACCGCTTTTACCTGCGCGGCAGCAGCATCAGCCAGAGAACGCGCCTGTTCTTCATCCTGTGGCGATGCCAGTTTCTTTTCCAGCAAGCGTGCCACCCGACGGTAACTGTCCTGTGCTGCCTTTGCTTTTGCCTCCGCTGCCTGCAATTCCGCCTCGACCTTGTGAATATCCTCCGGTCGGCTACCCGCCTCCAGCCTGGCGACTATCTGCTGCTGGGCCGCCACGGCGGCACTGGCCTCGGCCAGGCTTGCTTCCAGAAGTTCCGTATGCAAGCGGGCCAACAGCTGCCCCTTACCTACTCGGTCACCTTCCTGAACGAGGATCTCGGCGATATGCTCACTGGCATTGAAGGCCAGTTGCGCCTCGCGAATATCGATATTGCCATAGAGACTGAGTTGACTGTCTCCTTCCATGTCCATCGGTGAACGCCACCAGAAATAGATCACGCCGATCACGATAATGGCGCTGAGAATAAACAGGGGAAGTATTTTTTTCATTTACTGGTTCCCGGGTGAATGAGGTATCACTTTGCTCTCCAACAGGACGCGCGTTGCTCATCACATGCCCGCGCATAACCTCAGGGTGCCTATACTGTACGCGTTCTACGACTGGCAATGCCAGTTACATAAGGCAGCAAGTCACACATTATCCCCGGAGACTGTAAGGCCAACCAGACCCCTGCGACAACTTGCCGCAGAGGACCCCGGCATCAGTTGTCGTCGCACAGTCCCACAGATATTCTTCCAGGCCAGGTAGCCGGCCAGACATGGAGGCTCGGGCTGAACATTCAGGCAACAGCTTGAGGGGGAAAGGGACCGGCGGTTCACCGCTCCCGGGGAAGGTGGCGCGCTCGGGAAGATTACTCGGGCTCGCGTCCTCGCCCTGCGGGCCGCCGCTACCGCGGCGACGTTCAACCGGCTGCCAGCCGGTTATCGAACCGCCTGATCGATCAGGAGCTATGCTCGAAACTGGTGTACGGAGTGATTGGAGAAGACGGCGTACCCTGCTGAAATCGGTTTGTCGAGAACTGAAACAGCAGAGAAGGTACGCCACCATGAGAAAAGATAACGTAGTTGGCTTGTTGTCGCCAGAGGGGGGCGAGGACCCGTTGACGGAGCTGCTGCGCACCGGCCATGGAGGCCGAACCGCCGTTGGCGTTTCGCATCCCGAAATAAAGGGGATCGGCGCTTTCCACGCTGTTTAAAAGCGTCTGGTATTGACGCACGGCAGCGCGGGTCTTTTCACCATGGATGCCGTCTTCCTTGAGGCGCTCCGTGCCGAGGTGCGAGGGCCGATGCGCTGCACCGCCGCCTTGCGGGGTCATTCCGGGCGAGCGGAGCGAGACCCGGAATCCATCCTGTTGGTAGATGGATCCCCGCCCTGGAGAAGGTTCGAGTGGCGAGGTGCGATGGCCGAGGATTTCGATCCCCGCCCCCTGTCCCCCGCCCTGAGGGCGGGGGGACCGTTTGTCTGACCTGCGTGGTATTCACTGCGCAGGTGGTCGCCGAACCATTGTAGGAGCGCCGCCTCGGCGCGATCTT
>DRKU01000238.1 GCA_011051615.1 Gammaproteobacteria bacterium | reverse complement strand
GCGGATGATGTCGTGCACGGTGAGAAAATAGGGTGCGTAGTTCAGCTCCCGGATGATGCCCAGTTCGTGCGCTACCTGTTTGCGTACCCGCTCGGGGGCGCCCCTGGGCCAGTGCGTGCGCATGCCTTCACGGGCGAGGCGGTGCAGGTAGTCGTCGGCACTTTCACCGGGTGGGGTAACATCGTCGGGATAATCGTAGCGCAGGCTGTCGAGGCTGAAGCGGCAACGCGCGGCGATGCGCAGGCTCTCGTCCAGCCACGCACGGCGATAGAGGCGTGCCAGCGTTTCCCGGCGGCGCAGGTGGCGTTCGCCATTGGCGAACAGGCGATGGCCCAGTCGCGCCACCGGCGTGTTGTGGCGAATGGCGGTGAGGATGTCCTGCAGGGGACGGCGCTCACGCACGTGCATGTGCACATTGCCGCAGGCCACCAGCGGGATATGGTGTTGCCGGGCCAGTTGTGTAAGTCGCGCGATGCACCTTTCCTCGTCACCGGTGAGCAGGCGTTGTACCGCCAGCCAGGCGCGCCCGTGATGCCACCGGGTCAGCCAGTCCAGCGGCAGGGCGTCAGTGCCTTCAGCGGGGATCAGGATCAGCAGGCAGTGATCGACGGCCTCTCCCAGGTCGTCGAGGTGCAGGCAATAGCGGCCCTTTTCACTGCGCCGCCGGCCACGGCTGATCAGGCGGCACAGTTGTTGATAGGCGGTGTCATCGGGGGCGAGCAGGACCAGCCGGTGGCCTTCCTCGACGCGGATCTCCGTGCCGACGATGAGTGGCAGGCCGTGTTCCTTCGCCGCCACGTGGGCACGCACGATGCCGGCCAGCGAACACTCATCGGTGATGGCCAGCGCCGCATAGCCCAGCGTGGCGGCGGTGGCCACCAGCTCCTCGGGATGCGAGGCCCCGCGCAGGAAGGTGAAATTACTCAGGCAATGCAACTCGGCGTAGTCGTTCATCGGTATGGTCGCAATTCGCGTGATGTATCACCGTGGGTGCAAGGGAATTGAACCACGGGGCACACGGGGAGCACGGGGAAAATCAGCGATCCTGATATAGCCGTTCCCCCGCCCTCAGGGCGGGGGACAGGGGGCGGGGATCTGAACCTCGCTCCTCGCCGCTCGCTACTCGAAACTGTTTCCGGGTCTCGCTGTGCTCGCCCGGAGTGACGGAGAAGATTTCCCCGTGTGCCCGTGCTCCCCGTGGTTAACAGGGTGTTTCCCTCGCTCCTCGCCACTGAATTCAGGCAAACAGTCCATGCAGATACCAGCCCCCCGTGGCCTGTTGCTGGCGATAGATCCAGAATTGTTGCTGGCCGGGATTGCAGGCTACATAGTAGTCGCGCGCAGTATCCGTGCCGTCCCACCAGCCGGCTTCGATGCGCTCCGGTCCCCGTAAGATGGTCAGTGCGCCACCGAGACAGGGTTGCCGATCGCGGACCTCCAGAGGCAGCGGTTGTTCCAGCAGCCACAGGGGGCGTTGCAGGCCGGGTGGCGGATCGCCGGCATCCAGCGGTGCGTGATCCTGCCAGGCCTTTTCCGGACGATGATCGGCGGCGGTGTGCAGTTCCCGCACGGCAGGTTCACCGAGGCGCATGCGCAGGTGATTGATCAATTGCACCCAGCTTTCGTTTTCCGTTTCGAGACTGGCAAACAGTTCCTGGTTACGGCCGCCGAGTTCAATGAGCTGGTCGGCGGCGAGGTGAATTTCTTCCACCGGGCCCGGCAGACGGAATGTCTCCAGCCGCGTGCGCAGCATCAGTAACAGGTGTTCCGTATCGCGGGTGGTGCCGGCCAGTTGAAAGGGAACCTCGCTGTGTGTGCCATCGGCATGTGTCAGCCGCAGTTCGAAGCGGCGGATGCCGTGGTTGCCGGCACGCAGGCAGTCGGTGAGTTCTTCGATCAGGCGACGCGTGGCGAACAGCAGGGCGGCGCTGTCGCTGACCTCGCCGGGCAGAACCAGGTGTGTGGCAAAGCGGGCGGGGGGACGCCAGGGCAGGCGCGGATCGGGTTTGCGTCCAAGGGCGCGATCAAGCAGATCGAACAGGGCCGTGCCCAGGCGTCGGCCCGCTTCGTCACGTGGCAGGCGCAGGCAGTCGCCGATACGATGCAGGCCCATGCCACGCAGGGCGTCGTGCTCGCGTGCCGTCAGTGGCAGTAAGGTCACCGGCAGGGGGCGCAGGGCGGCGGCCAGTTGCGCCGTGTCGGTGACCGGTGCGTGCTGTCCGGCACGGCTCAACAGCCACGCCGCCAGGGACGTGGGTGCAATGGCCGTGGTGTGCTGGTAACCGCGTTCCCCCATGGCGTTGCGGATACGCCCGTGCAGGGCGGCAAGGCCGCCAAAGAGATCGGCGGAGCCACCGATCTCCAGCAACAGGCCGTCCGGTGGCTGGAGACTGATGGCCGGGGTGTATTGCATCGCCTGGCTGGCAAGCTGTGACAGTGCCGCGCTCTCCTGTGCCTCGTCCAGCGGTCGCACGCGCAGGGTATGACACAGGCGCAATGCCGCCGACGTGCTCATGCCGGGCACGACACCGTGCTGGCGTGCCGCGGCAGTGCAACTGTGGATGAGACTCTGGCGACCCTGTGTGTAGCTGAGTGCCACGGCAAGGTGTGACTGGCTGCCGGGTTCGGCGCGCAGCAGGTGGTCCAGCGCCAGTCGTGGAAAATGCAGGCTAAGCCACAGCATGGCAGGCGCGCGGTGCGGGACGTAATGCAACGGGCCGGGTATGCCAGCCTCCCCGGCGTTTGCGAATGTGTACCGTGGTACCGTTCACATCGGGCGTCAGTTCAATGCGCAACCCGGCCGGGGAGGCGTGCCTGTGTGCCCTGAGCGGGCGAAAGAGGATAGCGGCGCTGTGACCGGCCTCGGCGGCCAGTTGCAGGCGACGCAGGACGCGGGGATCCGGGGTGTGGGTCCAGCCAAGGACTGCACCACACACCCCGGCGCGCAGGGCCTGCTCCATGGCCCAGAGTTGCTGCTGGGATTTGTGGGTGTGGATCAGCAGCACGTGGGAAAGCCTGACGCCCTGCTGCCACAGGGCAGGGGCGTACGGGATATACGGTGGCGCGATAAACAGGATGCGCCGTTCCTGTTGGCTCAGTTGCGCCAGCACCGGCAACAGCAGTTGCAGTTCACCGATGCCGTGGTACGGCAACAGCACTTCGCTGAGCCAGCCCAGCGGCCAGCCGCCGCCGGGCAGTTGTTCATCCAGCGGCGCCAGCCCGGTGGGAATGCTCTGTGCCGGTCGGTGCCGGGCGCGGAGGGAAGTCTCTCCCCCGCGCCACACCCCGGCGCGTTGTAACAGGGCGTCCAGCGTCATCGTAACTGGCCATTGCGCAGGACACCGACGCCGATGCCCTCGATCACCAGGTTCTGGTGGGTGAGATCGACGATGATGGGCTGGAAGTCCGGGTTCTCGGGCAACAGGGAGATGCTGTCGCCGCGCCGCTTGAAGCGCTTGACGGTGACCTCGTCCTCGAGACGGGCGACGACGATCTGGCCGTTCTCCACCTGGGACGTGCGGTGCACGGCGAGCAGATCGCCGTCGAGGATGCCGATGTCGCGCATGCTCTGGCCGCGCACGCGTAGCAGGTAGTCGGCGCGCGGATGGAACAGGCCGGGATCGACGGGGCAGGTCTCCTCGATGTGTTCTTCGGCGAGGATGGGGGCGCCGGCGGCCACCTGGCCGACGATGGGCAGGCCCACGGGGGCGGTGAGGCGAATACCGCGTGAGGACCCGCTGATGAGTTCGATGGCCCCCTTGCGGGCCAG
>DRKU01000237.1 GCA_011051615.1 Gammaproteobacteria bacterium | reverse complement strand
GCTCCAGATAATGACCCATCTGTTCCGGGCTGCCCAGGCGCCTGGCGGCCTCGGCGAGCGACTGCAGGAAGGGCAGGATGGCGCGGCCGTTGGGCGTGCGCGACATCTTCCACACGAACTGGGAGACGGTGGACAACATCTCCTCACCCAGGCGCTCGGCGACTTCCGGCATCTCCTCCAGGTACACCAGCACCGGCTCCACTCCGCGGCCGATCATGCAGATCAGCGAGGCACCGTCCAGGTAGTCCTCGATGCCCTTGTCCGAAAGACGGCTGCGCGCGTCCTCCAGGCAGTCGGCGAAGACGTCGTCGATCTTCTCGAAACCGCAGTTCAGCCGCTCACGGTAGATGTCGATGTCGGTTTCTGTCGTCATGGTTTTTTCAGTGAGGAGTGAGGCGTGAGGAGTGAGGAGGCGTCAAATCCATGGCCCATCTCCCTCACTCCTCACTCCTCACCCCCCGAAAACAGCGTCGATGGCATGATCCAGCGTGTCGCGGATGTCGGCGTCGTCCGTGATGGGCCGCACCAGCGCCATGCGGCAGGCAGCACGCGGGGCGATGCCCTTGCCGATCAGGTTGGCGGCATAGACCAGCAGGCGCGTGGAAATGCCCTCGTCCAGGCCGTGGCCCTTGAGGTTGCGCGCCGTGTGCGCGATCTTCACCAGCTTTTCCGCCGTATCCCCCGCGACGCCGGTCTCCTTGCACAGGATCTCCGCCTCGATGGACGCCTCCGGGTAATCGAACTCGAGCGCCGAGAAACGCTGCTTGGTGGACTGTTTCAGATCCTTCATCAGGCTCTGATAGCCGGGGTTGTAGGAGATCACCAGCTGGAAATCAGGATGCGCCTCCACCAGCTCGCCCTTCTTGTCGAGCGGCAGGGTGCGCCGGTGATCGGTCAGGGGGTGAATGACAACGGTGGTATCCTGGCGCGCCTCCACCACCTCGTCGAGATAACAGATGGCACCGATGCGCGCGGCCGTGGTCAGGGGACCATCCTGCCAACGGGTCCCGTTGGCATCCAGCAGATAACGGCCCACCAGGTCGGAGGCGGTCATGTCCTCGTTGCAGGCCACGGTGATCAGCGGCCGGCCCAGCTTCCAGGCCATGTATTCGATGAAACGCGACTTGCCGCAGCCCGTGGGCCCCTTGATCATCACCGGCATGCGCGCCTCGTAGGCCGCTTCATAGAGCGCGATTTCGTCGTGCTGCGGCTGGTAGAAGGGTTCCTGCTGAATCCTGTACTGCTCTTTGTCGTTCATGGGCTTCGCCTCTTCGGTTCCATTTCTTCAGAGAAACCCTGATCAATCCGTTTGGCCGCCAAGGCGCCAAGAGCGCCAAGTCATCTCAATCATTGCAAAAAATCGGTAGGATGGGCAAAGGCCTGAAAGGCCGTGCCCATCATCACGCCGCTGAATCTTGATGGGCACGTCGCTGCGCTCCTTTGCCCATCCTACATGCTGATGATTGCACTCATAGTGTTTTCTTGGCGTCTTGGCGCCTTGGCGGCTCACAACTTGTTTGATCAGATCTTCCTCAGGTAATGCCCGGTTAATCAGGATGGAAAAAAGAAGCCCCTGCAAGCAGGGGCCTCCTCGTCGACATGCCGCATCCGCGCTTACTTGTGGATGCCCAGCTTGTCGCGCCAGCCCGGATACAGGGCGTCCGCGTCGTGCGGGAAGGACTCGAAGGCACGCGCGAACTCCTTGTGGTCCTTGGCCCACTCGATGGGATCGGCACCGGCCTTCCAGCACTCGTAGGCCTGCTTCAGGGAGATGGCGCCGGCCGCCGGGCTGTCGATGTGGCCGTAGGAGCCACCGCCTGCGGTATTGATGACGTTGCCGTGGCCCAGGTTCTCGAAGAAGCCGGGCAGGCGCAGGGCGTTCATGCCGCCGGAGATGATCGGCGTGGTGGGCTTCATGCCATACCACTTCTGGTAATACACCGGGCCCTGAAACTCGTCACGCTCGATGATGTAGGCGATATTGCGGTCGTCCTTGTCGCCTTCCATCTTGCCATAGCCCATGGTGCCGACATGGATGCCGGAGGCACCCTGCAGGCGGGCCATCTTGGCCAGCACGTAGGCGGTATAGCCGCGCTTGGACTGGGGCGAAGTTACGGCACCGTGGCCGGCACGATGGTAGTGCAGGTACTGATTGGGGAACCAGCGCCGAGCGGTGGTCACCATGCCGGGACCACCGACATAGCCATCCACCAGGAAGGCCACGTGATCGGCGAACTCACCGAAGGTCTCGAGAATGTACTCGCCACGGGCGATCATCTCGTCGTGGTCATCGGCGGTGATATTGGCAGAGAACAGCTTGGCCTCGCCGGTCTCGTCCTGGGCACGGCGCATGGCGTCGGCAACCAGCGGGATGACCTTCTTCATGGGCGCGAAGACTTGGTTGCCCTGGGGCTCGTCGTTCTTGATGAAGTCGCCGCCCAGCCAGAACTGGTAGGCCGCCTCGGCAAAGGGCTCCGGACGCAGGCCCAGCTTGGGCTTGATGATGGTGCCGGCGATGTAGCCACCGTCGACGACCGGACGGCCGAGGATGCGCCACAGGTCGGAGATGTCCTTGGCCGGGCCATCGAACAGCTCGATGGCGCGCTTGGGCATGTAGAAGTCGTACATCTTGGCGTACTCGATATCGCCCATGCCCTGGTTGTTGCCGATGGTCAGGGTGAGGAAGGAGACCAGCATCATGC
>DRKU01000236.1 GCA_011051615.1 Gammaproteobacteria bacterium | reverse complement strand
CAAATCCAGCCCCCGCTACCAAAATTTGCCGAGGTACTGGGACCCCGTTCAAGACGGGGTTTTTTGTACCCGGCCGATTGGCGGCCTGCAGCTAAGGTGTTATAATCTGTAGGGTTTTAAGCAGTATCGCAGGTGGGCCTCTGGGCCCATTTTTCGTTTCGGGGCTGGGTATATTTTGCAAGTGACGGAAAACATAGGCCGTCTTATCGAGCCGGTGATCGAGACGCTGGGTTACGAACTGCTTGGCGTCGAATACCTGCCGCAGGGCAAGCATTCCCTGTTGCGGGTCTATATCGACAGCGAGGACGGGATTGGCCTGGAGGATTGCGCCCGCGTCAGCCGCCAGATCAGCGCACTGCTGGACGTGGAGGACCCGATCCCGGGGCAGTACAACCTCGAGGTCTCTTCGCCCGGTGCGGAGCGGCCGCTGTTCACGGCGGCGCACTTCGAGCGCGCAGTGGGTGAGAAGATCAGGCTGCGCCTGGCCCTGCCACAGGACGGGCGTCGCAAGTTCAAGGGCGTCCTGACCGCATGCAGTGATGGGCGCATCGAGTTGCACGACGAGGATGGACAGGATTACGGCTTTGCGCTGGCCGACGTGGAAAAGGCCAACGTGGTATTTGAAGGTTGAATTTGACTGAAGTTTATTAAACTGGGTTTATTAAACTGGAATTATTCAGGGACAAGGCAGGGGCGCCACTGGCGTATATCCTGCGCGGTTTGAGGCAGATCGAGCGATGAACAAAGAAATCCTGATGGTGGTAGACGCGGTGTCCAATGAAAAGGGCGTCGACAAGGATATTATCTTCGAGGCAATCGAAGTGGCGCTGGCGACGGCCACCAAGAAGCGCTATCCCAATGATATCGATGTTCGCGTCTCGATCGACCGAGAGACCGGTGACTACAAGACGTATCGTCGCTGGCTGATCGTCGAAGACGATGCCCTCGAACATCCCGATCGTGAGACTACCCTCAGCGCGGCGCGTCTCGACGATCCGGATATCGAAGTCGGTGAATACCAGGAAGAAGAGATCGAGTCGGTGGAGTTTGGCCGCATTGCCGCCCAGACGGCCAAGCAGGTTATCGTGCAGAAGGTGCGCGAGGCCGAGCGTGCACAGATTGTCGAGCAGTTCCAGGACCGTGTCGGCGAACTGGTCATGGGCGTGGTCAAACGTGTCGAACGCGGCAATGTCTATCTTGACCTGGGTAACAACACCGAGGCCATGATCCCGCGCGACCAGATGATCCCGCGTGAATCGGTACGCGCCGGTGATCGCCTGCGTGGTTACCTGCAGGACGTCCGCCCCGAGCCGCGCGGCCCGCAACTGTTCATCAGTCGCACGGACCCCAATTTCCTCATCGAGCTGTTCAAGATCGAGGTACCGGAAATCGGCGAAGGCCTCATCGAGCTGGTCGCCGCCGCGCGCGACCCGGGTTCGCGCGCCAAGATCGCCGTGCGTACCCGCGAGGATCGTATCGATCCCGTCGGTGCCTGTGTCGGTATGCGCGGTTCGCGTGTACAGGCGGTATCCAATGAGCTGGCCGGTGAACGCATCGATATCGTCCTGTGGGATGAAAACCCGGCCCAGTTCGTGCTCAACGCCCTGTCGCCGGCCGAGGCGCTGTCCATCGTCGTCGATGAAGACGCGCGCAGCATGGACGTGGCGGTGGCCGAGGACATGCTCTCGCAGGCCATCGGCCGTGGTGGGCAGAACGTCAAGCTGGCCAGCGAGCTGACCGGCTGGAAGCTCAACATCATGACCGAGGAAGACGCCGAGAAGAAGGGCGAGGAAGAGGCCGCCAAGCTGCAGGGCATGTTCATGGAACAGCTCGACGTGGACGAGGAGGTGGCCGCCATTCTCGTGCAGGAAGGTTTCTCGAGTATCGATGAAGTGGCCTACGTGCCCATGGAAGAAATGCAGGAAATCGAGGAGTTCGATGATGACATCATCAACGAACTGCGTGGCCGTGCCAAGGACGTGCTGATCACCAGGGCCATCGCCAACGAGGAAATCCTCGAAGAGAACACGCCTTCAGAGGAACTGCTCAACATGGAAGGCATGGATGAGGAGCTGGCCATCAAGCTGGCCGCGGCGAAGATCGTTACCATGGATGATCTCGCCGAGCAGTCCGTCGATGACCTGCTGGAAATCGAAGGCATGGATGAAGAGCGCGCCGGCAAACTGATTATGACAGCGCGTGCCCCGTGGTTTGAAGAAGCAGAGCTGGCTGAGGAAGCAGAGCGGGCTGGAGAATAGCAGCGTCTGTTGCAGGAGAAAAAATGGCAGAAGTAACCGTAAGGCAATTCGCAGAAGTCGTCGGCATCGAAGTCGATAAGTTGCTCGAGCAACTGAACGAGGCGGGCGTGCCCCTGACCGATGCCGATGCGATGATCAACGACTCCCAGAAGATGGAGTTGTTGGGGCATCTGCGTGCCAAGCATAGCGGTAAAGCCAGCGCCGGTGAGGCCAACGATGGCAAGAAGATCACCCTCAAGCGCAAGACCACCAGTGAACTGCGCGCCGCTTCCGGTCACGGCAAGAGCAAGACGGTCACCGTCGAAGTACGCAAGAAGCGCACCTATGTAAAACGCAGCGTCATCCAGGAAAAGGAGGCCGAACGCCTCGAGCGCGAGGCCGCCGAACGCGAAGCCGCTGAGCGTGCCCTGGAAGAACAGCGCGAACAGGAACGTCTCGAGAAGGAGGCCCGCGAGGCCGCCGCGAAGGCCGAGGCCGAAGCGGAAGAAGCACGTCGCAAGGCCGAGGAAGAGGCGCGCAAGGCCGCCATGGCACCTGTTGCCACCGAGACGCCGGCAACGACACTGGCCGACGCCCAGGCCGCCGAGCGCCAGCAGCAGGCGGCGCGCGGCAAGAAAAAGAAGGAAAAGGAAGCTGCTGCCGGGCGGGCCACCAAGTATGGTCGCAAGGAACTGCATGTCACTGCCGGCATGTCCGGTCGGCGCAAGAAAAAGCCTTCGCGCAGCGTGCGTGGCGGCGGCAGTTCGGAGCACGGCTTCCAGCAGCCCACCGCGCCCATCGTGCGCGAAGTGCTTATTCCCGAAACCATTACCGTGGCCGAACTGGCGCAGAAAATGGCGGTCAAGGCCGCCGAAGTCATCAAGGTGCTCATGTCCATGGGCAGTATGGTGACCATCAACCAGGTACTCGACCAGGAGACCGCTTCCATCGTCGTCGAGGAAATGGGACATACCGCCAAGCTGCACAGCGAAACGGCCATCGAAGACGAGATCGTTCAGGGTGAGCAGCAGGGTGAACCGGAGCCACGTGCACCGGTGGTGACCATCATGGGGCACGTCGATCACGGCAAGACCTCACTGCTCGACTATATTCGCAAGACCAAGATCGCTGCCGGCGAGGCGGGTGGCATCACCCAGCACATCGGCGCCTACAGCGTCGAGACCGACAATGGCAAGATTACCTTCCTCGACACCCCGGGCCACGAGGCGTTTACCGCCATGCGTGCGCGTGGTGCCAGGGCCACCGACATCGTGGTGCTGGTGGTGGCTGCCGACGACGGTGTCATGCCGCAGACCCGCGAGGCTATTCAGCACTCGCGTGCCGCCGGCGTGCCGATGATCGTCGCCATCAACAAGATCGACAAGCCCGAGGCCGACGTGGAACGCGTCCAGCAGGCGCTGGTCGCCGAAGAGGTTATTCCCGAAGAATGGGGCGGCGACACCCAGTTCATCCCGGTGTCGGCACATACCGGCGAAGGCGTGGACAAGCTGCTCGAAGCCATCCTGCTGCAGGCCGAGATCCTCGAACTCAGGGCCGTGCCTGTCGGTGATGCGCGCGGCGTCGTCATCGAGTCGCGCCTCGACAAGGGCCGTGGTCCGGTCGCCTCGGTCCTGGTGCAGCAGGGTTGCCTGAAGAAGGGCGACATCCTGCTCGCCGGGCTGGAATACGGCCGTGTGCGTGCCATGCTCGACGACCATGGCAGGGAAGTCACCGAGGCCGGGCCCTCGACACCGGTGGAAGTGCTGGGTCTCTCGGGTGCACCCAATGCCGGTGATGAGGCCGTGGTGGTGGCCGACGAGCGCAAGGCGCGTGAAGTGGCGCTGTTCCGCCAGGGCAAGTACCGCGACGTCAAGCTGGCCCGCCAACAGGCCGCCAAGCTGGAAAACATGTTCGACCAGATGAAGGAGGGCGAGGTCAATACCCTCAATCTGGTGCTCAAGGCGGACGTACAGGGCTCGGTGGAGGCCATCAGCGAGGCGCTGCAGAAGCTCTCCACCGATGAGGTGAAGGTCAATATCGTTGCCAGCGGCGTCGGTAGTATCACCAGTTCCGACGTCAACCTGGCGGTGGCTTCCAACGCCGTCATCATCGGTTTCAACGTGCGCGCCGAGACCTCGGCCAAGCGCCTGATCGATGAAGAAGGCGTCGATCTGCATTACTACAGCATCATCTACGAGCTGATCGACGATATCAGGCAGGCGATGGAAGGCATGCTGGCGCCCGAGTTCAAGGAAGAGATCATTGGCCTGGCGCAGGTGCGCGACGTGTTCCGTTCACCCAAGTTTGGCGCCATCGCCGGTTGCATGGTCACCGAGGGTGTCGTCAAGCGCAATGCACCCATTCGCGTACTGCGTGACAAGGTAGTCATCTACGAGGGTGAACTGGAGTCCCTGCGCCGCTTCAAGGACGACGTCAACGAGGTCAAGCAGGGCATGGAATGCGGTATCGGTGTGAAGAACTACAATGATGTTAAGGAAGGCGACGAAATCGAAGTCTACGAGCGCGTACAGGTCCGTCGCAAACTTTAACCTCAGGTCACAACACGTCCGATGCCCAGAGAATTCAACAGGACGCGCCGCATCAATGAACAGATGCAGCGCGAGCTTGCACAGCTCATCCAGCAGGAAATCAAGGATCCCCGTCTTGGCATGGTCACCGTGTCCGCCGTCGAGGTAACACGCGACCTGTCGCTGGCGCGCGTTTTCGTCAGCGTGCTGGGCAAGGAGAGCGAAGAGGTCGACGAAGTGCTCGCCATCCTCGACCGGGCCGGCGGTTTTCTGCGCCATGAACTCGGTCAGCGCATGAAACTGCGCACCATTCCCAAACTCCGCTTCCAGTTTGATAAATCCATCATCGAGGGCAACCGCCTCAGCAGCCTCATCGATGAGGCCATTGCCCGCGACGAAAGCAGTAAGGACTGACGCCAACGTGGCACGCAAACGTTTCAAGAACAAGGGCCGACGGCTGGATGGCATCCTGCTGCTGGACAAACCCATCGGCCTGACCTCCAATGCCGCCCTGCAACAGGTCAAGCACCTGTTTCGGGCACGCAAGGCCGGTCACACCGGCAGCCTCGATCCGCAGGCCAGCGGCCTGCTGCCCATCTGTTTCGGCGAGGCCACCAAGCTGTCGGCCTACCTGCTCGAATCCGACAAGGCCTACGAGGGCACCTGCAAGCTGGGCGTCATCACGCGCACCGCCGATGCCGAGGGCGAGGTCGTCGAGACCCGCCCGGTGGCAGGCGTGGACGAGGCGCGTGTGCGCGAGGTGCTGGCCTCTTTCCTCGGTGAGATCCAGCAGATCCCGCCCATGCACTCGGCGGTCAAGGTCAATGGCCAGCCGCTCTACAAGCTGGCCCACCAGGGACTGGAGATCGAGCGCGAGCCGCGCACCGTGCATATCTACGAACTGGAGATGACGCGCCTCGAAGGCGACGAACTGGATATCCGTCTGCGCTGTTCCAAGGGCACCTATGTCCGAGCGCTGGCTGAGGAAATCGGCACGGCGCTGGGCTGCGGTGCCCACCTCAGCGCCCTGCGGCGCACACAGGCCGGGCCCTTCCATATCGAAGATGCCGTCAGCCTGGCCGAACTGGAACACGAGGCGGAGGCGGACCGCGAGGCGCTCGATGCCCACCTGCTGCCCATGGAGACGGCGCTGGAGGACTGGCCGGCGGTGCGCCTCAGCGACAACAGCACCTACTACCTGACCCAGGGGCAGCCGGTGCTGGTGCCGCAGGCGCCCACCAGCGGCTGGGTACGCCTCTACCAGGGCGAGGAGCGCTTTCTCGGCGTCGGCCAGGTGCTCGACGACGGCCGCATCGCTCCCCGTCGGCTGGTGGGGACGGGCGGGCGCCAGTAGCCGGGGCCGTGCGGCCGCAGGCCCGTATTTGCGGTAATTTTGCTTGTATGACCCGCCCCGGGCCGGGTAAAATACGCCGCTTTGTTTAGAACCGATTTTTCAGGAATTATCAGGAGTTTGGGATGTCCCTCAACGCCGAAGCAAAGGCCAAGATCGTCAACGAATACCAGCGCGGAACCGGTGATACGGGTTCGCCGGAAGTGCAGATCGCGCTGCTGTCTGCCCGCATCGATGACCTGTCCGGTCATTTCAAGACCCACAAGCAGGACAATCACTCTCGCCGCGGTCTGCTGCGGATGGTCAGCCAGCGTCGCAAGCTGCTGGACTACCTCAAGAAGAAAGATCTCGAGCGTTACCGCGACCTCATCGGTCGACTTGGCCTGCGCAAGTAATCACGTCCATCAAATTCGAGGCATCCAATGAACCCCGTAGTGAAAGAGATAACATACGGCGATAAGACCCTGCGCCTGGAAACCGGCGAAATCGCCAAACAGGCCAGTGGCGCCGTCATGGTCAGCATGGGCGACACCGTGGTTATGGTCACCGTCGTGGCCAACAAGCACGCCGCTGAAGGTCGCGACTTCTTCCCGCTGACCGTCGATTACCAGGAACGTACCTACGCCGCCGGCCGCATTCCCGGCGGTTTTTTGCGTCGTGAGGGCCGTCCTTCCGAGAACGAGACCCTGGTCTCGCGTCTCATCGACCGTCCCCTGCGCCCGCTCTTTCCCGAAGGCTTCACCAACGAGGTACAGGTGATTGCCACCGTCATGTCCCTCGACCCCGAGGTCATGCCCGACATCCTCGCCCTTATCGGCGCCTCCGCCGCCATGACGCTCTCCGGCGCGCCCTTCAACGGCCCCATCGGCGCCGCGCGCGTGGGCTACAAGGACGGCCAGTACCTGCTCAATCCTTCCGAGGCGCAGCTTGAAGAATCCGAACTGGACCTCGTCGTCGCCGGCACCGCCAGCGCCGTGCTGATGGTTGAATCCGAGGCCAAGGGGCTTTCCGAAGAAACCATGCTGGGTGCCGTGGTCCATGGCCACGAGCAGATGCAGGCAGTCATTACCGCCATCCGCGAGTTCGCCGCCGAAGCCGGCGCCGAGCAGTGGGACTGGCAGGCACCCGAGAAGGACGACAGCCTGGACAGGAAGGTTGCGGAAGTGGGCGAGGCCGCCATTGCCGAGGCCTACAGGATCAGCGAGAAGCTGGTGCGCTACGACAAGCTCAATGCCGTGCGCGCCGACATCGTCGCCCAGCTGGTCAGCGATGCCGAGGACAGCCCGACGGAGTCCGAAGTTCATGCTGCCATTGAAAAGCTGGAGAAGTCGGTGGTGCGCAGCACCATCCTCGACGGCAAGCCACGTATCGATGGCCGCGATCACAAGACGGTGCGTCCCATCACCGTGCGTACCGGCATCCTGCCGCGCGTACACGGCTCGGCGCTGTTCACCCGCGGTGAGACCCAGGCCATCGTCGTTGCCACGCTGGGCACCGAGCGTGATGCGCAGATCATCGATGCCATCAGCGGTTCCTATCGCGAGCCCTTCATGTTCCATTACAACTTCCCGCCGTACTGTGTGGGCGAGACCGGCCGCGTGGGCACGCCCAAGCGCCGCGAGATCGGCCACGGCCGCCTCGCCAAGCGCGGCATCATGGCCGTCATGCCGTCGCTGGAAGAATTCCCCTACACCATCCGCGTGGTCTCCGAGATCACCGAGTCCAACGGTTCCAGCTCCATGGCCTCCGTGTGCGGCAGCTCGCTGGCGCTGATGGATGCCGGTGTGCCGCTCAAGGCGCCGGTGGCCGGTATCGCCATGGGCCTGGTCAAGGAAGGCGATCGCTTTGCCGTGCTGTCCGACATCATGGGTGACGAAGATCACCTCGGTGACATGGACTTCAAGGTGGCCGGTACCGCCGAGGGCGTCAACGCCCTGCAGATGGACATCAAGATCGATGGCATCACGAAGGAGATCATGGAGATCGCGCTGGCGCAGGCTCGCGAAGGTCGCCTGCACATCCTCGGCGAGATGAACAAGGTTCTCAGCGAGCCGCGTACCGAGATGTCGCAGCATGCGCCACGTTACGTGACCATCAAGATCCATCCGGACAAGATCCGCGACGTCATCGGCAAGGGTGGCGCCACCATTCGCGCCATCACCGAAGCCACCGGCACCTCCATCGACATCAGCGACGACGGTGTGATCAAGATCGCCTCGGCCGATTCCGCTGCCGCCGACGAGGCGCGTCGCCAGATCGAACAGCTGACCGCCGACGTGGAAGTGGGCCGGGTCTATGAAGGCCGCGTGGCCAAACTCATGGATTTCGGCGCCTTCGTCACCATTCTGCCCGGCAAGGATGGCCTGGTGCACGTATCCCAGATCAGCGAGGAGCGCGTCGAGAACGTCTCCGACGAGCTGACCGAGGGCGACGTGGTCAAGGTCAAGGTCCTCGAGATCGACAAGCAGGGCCGTATCCGCCTGAGCATGAAGGCGGTCAACGTCAGCTAAGGCTTGCCCCACAAGCCTGAAACGACTAAAAAGAGGCCAGCGATGGCCTCTTTTTTTGTCTAAAGAAAAGGTGGGTTGGCTCGATAAAACAAGGACATATCTTCAGGCGAGGCCCATGAGATCTCCCGACCGTACAGACCGAAAACCCCTGCCGACAACAGCCCTGGTTCTCGGGCTGGCGCTGTTGCTGGTCATCATGCCGGCAACAACCGGCTGCGCGTACAAAAAGAAGGTCAAGCCCGTGCACCGTTACCTGCCGCAGACGGGCTTCATCTTTGGCCACGTGGACGTGGTTGCCGCGCAGCCCATTACCAGCGTCATCATTCGTCGCTACGACGACATCGAAGGTCGTCACCCCATCGGTGCGAAGACCTTCGTCTATCCGGGCGGTAATTTCGCCATCGTCAATATTCCCCCCGGCCAGTATGTTCTCGCCGGTTATCGCGCCGGCAAGGTGATCTATCCCGCCTGGGGTAGTGATGAACAGCCTTCCGGCGACGTGTTGCGCATCAGCGCCGACGGCCTGACCTACGTGGGCTCCTTTCGTATCACGCCGTCGAGTGATGAAGGTACCGCTGGTCTGCGCTACCGCGTGCAGAAGATGGCCGAGCCGGGGGAGAAGTCCCTGCTCATGTTCTTCAGGAATACCGAAGCCGCCACCGGCTGGCGTGACATCATTCAACGCCGCATCGACGAACTGAACTGAGTCGGCAGGGGAGGGCAGCCATGGCGGGGCGCGGCCGCTACACCATCGCCACGGCCTACACGGCACTGCTGCGCTGCTGGGGGCCGCAACACTGGTGGCCGGGCGACACACCCTTCGAGATCATGGTCGGTGCGGTCCTGACCCAGAACACCGCCTGGACCAACGTCGAGCGCGCCATCGCCAACCTGAAGCGCCACCGTGCCCTGTCGGCGCGTGCCATCCTTGCCGTGCCGGCTGATACCCTGGCGGAATGGCTGCGTCCCTCGGGGTATTTCAACGTCAAGGCGAAGCGTCTCAAGGCCCTGTGCGCGTGGTACCGCGACAACGCACGGCGCATCCGCTACATGGACACGGTGGAACTACGCCACGCCCTGCTGGCGGTACACGGCATCGGCCCGGAAACCGCCGACGACATTCTGCTCTATGCCTGGGAGCGGCCGGTGTTTGTCATCGATGCCTACACGCGCCGCCTGTTCAGCCGCCTTGGCATCATCGACGGCGACGAATCCTATGAAACCCTGCGTGGTCTGTTCGAAAACCGCTTGCGCCGGCGGCGCGACCGCGTTGCCGTGTTCAACGAATACCACGCCCTCATCGTGCGCCACGCAAAAGACGTCTGCCGTCCCCGACCACGGTGTGAGCAGTGTTGCCTGCGTCGCGGCTGCCCAAGCCGAGTAGCGAGTAGCGAGTAGCGAGTAGCGAGGGAACAGAGCGCAAGGAGAGCACGGAGCAAAAAAAAATGCCCGTCATTCCGGGGCCCGCGAAGCGGGAGCCCGGAATCCAGAGGCGAATCCACTGGACTGGAAAATACGGTCCCCCGCTCTCAGAGCGGCGACGTCATGGATGGAGGAGATACGAGCCATGGACGGGCGAAGGTAGAACAATGCAGGAGCAATTGTCGAGAGCGAAGCTGGATGCCAGAGCCGAGGGACAGGGGGCGGGGATATGATCCTCGGTCCGCGCCACTCGAACCTCGCGACCGGACTCAGCCGGCCTTCTTCATCTGGTGCTTGGAGCGCAGGGTGAGGGGACGCAGCTTCTTCGGCAGGTAGACATATTCACCGAGCAGGATGACTACCTTGGGGATGGCGCTTTTGGCCAGCTTTTCGAATTCCTCGACGATGGACTCGTTCTTCAGTTCATCGGTCATGCCATTGAGGATGTAGACACCGAAGTGTTTGCTGTTGTGGATATGCTTGAGCAGGTCTTCGATGCTCTGCGTGCGCGGGATGGTGATATGTGAGGCGCCGATGCGGTGCATGCCCTCGTCGGGATGCCAGGAATAGAAGGCCTTGTTGGAGAAGCGCGTGATCTGCACGAACAGATCCTGCACCCGGGAAACGTCATAGGTTTCCATGGTAACAATGCGGTAATCCGCATTGAGCATCTGTTCCAGTTGATCGAGGTAACTTACCGCCATGTCACGCGAAGGCCTTTTGGTGGGGAGCGCCTGAAACAAGCTTACAACCTAATAGCGCGTCGCCCAATAGTATCTTTAGGCGAACAGGACGGAAAGCGCCTGTCTACCCCTCGATCTGTGGGGGATGTCACATTTCCGGGAAGGGTATTCCCGGGGCCGGGGACAGGCTCAGTCGCTGTGCACGCGGTTGCGCCCGGCGGCCTTGGCCGCGTACAGGCAACTGTCGGTGCGCAGGAACAGCTGGCGGCCGTCCTCGCCGGGACGCAGGGTGGTCACACCCAGGCTCACGGTCAGGGCCAGCCGGCTCGATCCCCAGGGGATCGGGCGGGCCTCCACCGCGGCACGGATGCGTTCGGCCACCAGCAGGGCGCCGTCGAGGTGCGTGTTGGCCAGCAGAATGACGAATTCCTCGCCACCGTAGCGATAGAGCACATCGCAGCCGCGGATCTCGCTCTTGATGAGTCCCGCCAGTTGCTTGAGGACCTCGTCGCCGGCGGCATGGCCGTGCTCATCGTTGATGGTCTTGAAGTGATCCACGTCGAGGATGGCCAGTGCCAACGGCGTGCCGTGGCGCTGGGACAGCCCGATCTCACGTGCCAGGTTGTCGTCCAGTGCCAGGCGGTTGTAGGCCCCGGTGAGGGCGTCGATCTGTGCCGCCTTGCGGGCATCCAGGTAGAGCAGTGCATTGCGCAGGGGATACATCAGGTAGCACAGCAGGCCTTCGAGGGTACGGCCGTCCTGCTCGCTGAAGCGATTGTCTGCGCTCAGCGTCAACTGGCCAAGATTCTCCTCGGCCAGGCTCAGGTTATAGCTGGTACTGTGGCGGCCACTGTCACCGAATTCCAGGTCCAGCTCGTAGTCTTCGTTGATGAAGCGCGCGCCCTTGAAACTCACCATGTGGCGCGTGGCGGCGAGGAAGTTGTCCAGTACCTCGTTGACCTCGAGGCTGGACTGCAGCAGGCCGGCGATATGGATGGAGCGCTGCAATTCCTCCAGGGAGATCCCCAGCGGCGGCGTTACCAGCGGGCTGCGCTTGAGGGCCAGTTCACTGACGTTGTTGGATGTTGGAATAGCCATAATCCCACTCTGCATATCGGTCTGCAGGGACTCATGCCAGAACCGTGCCAGTCGGAAATATTTGAGAAAAACAAACAAAATCAATGGGTAAAAAACGTATACTCAAGCTGCGCAGCGATTTCGTCAAGAATCTGGCGGCAAGAACCGGCCACCGGGCGGCAATGTGCGCAACCACGGGTGCCGGCTGTGCTCACAACGGGATGATCGCGGTCGGATCTGTGCTTAAATGGGGCGGGAGCCATGAATTTCCGCTTGATTCACTCCGCGCTCTCCAGTTTGACTTGATTACCGCTACGACTTTCGAGGAGTACGTCCCATGTTCACTGGCACGCAACGCGTCGCTATTACTCACCGCCTGCTTCTGGGCTGGCTGCTGAGCCTGTTTCTGTCACCCGCCATGGCCGCGCCCCCCGAGGCGAGCCTGGAAGAAGGCCTGGTCAACCCGGGCTACGTGGAGAAACCCGCCTGGTTCAAGAACTCCTTTCTCGATCTGCGCGAAGACGTGGCCGAGGCGGCGGCCTCCGGCAAACGGGTGATGCTGTATTTCTACCAGGACGGTTGCCCCTACTGCGAGAGACTCATCCGTAACAACTTTGGTCAGCGGCATATCGTCAAGAAGGCGCGCCAGTTCTTCGATGTCATCGCCATCAACATGTGGGGTGACCGCGAAGTCACCGACATGCAGGGGCGCATGGTCACCGAGAAGGCCTTCGCCGCCAACCTGCGCGTACAATTCACGCCCACCATCCTGTTCCTCGACGAAAAGGGCGGGGTGGCCTACCGCATCAACGGCTACTACCATCCGGCCAAGTTCGAAGCGGCCATGGACTACGTGCACAAGAAGCTCGAACGCAAGATGAGTTTCCGGGACTACTTCGCCCGCCAGCGCCCACCCTCGGCTTCCGGCAAACTGCATCCCCAGCCGTTCTTCCTCAAGCCGCCCTATGATCTGGCCAAAGTCATGGCCGGTTCGCCCAAACCCCTGCTGGTCCTGTTCGAGCAGAAACAGTGCCGCGTGTGCGACGAATGGGAGAAGGACGTCTTCCGGCGCGAGGATACTCTCAAGCAGATCAAACGTCTCAACGTGGTGCGCTTCGACCTGTGGGCCGACACGCCACTTATTACACCGCAGGGCAAGAAGACCACGGCGCGCGCCTGGGCGCGCGAACTCAAGGTAACTACCGCGCCGACTATGATTTTCTTCGACGGCCCGAAGCACGAGGAAGTGGCGCGCGTGGATGCCTACCTCAAGGCCTTCCATATCCAGTCGGTGATGGACTACGTGGCCTCACGGGCCTACAAAACCCAGCCGGAATTCCAGCGCTATATCTCCGATCGCGCCGCCGCGCTGGAAGCGCAGGGCGTGCACATCGACCTGTGGAAGTAGGACAGGGCCAGGTTCAGGGAGCGAGGGGCGAGGAGCTTGTCCCAACACAACCGCAACGGCCGCAAAGGAACGCGACGCCAACGGCCTTTTGCTCACATTGCGGTACTTTGCGCCCTTCGCGGTTTATCTTTCCCATCATTCCGGGGGTCGCCGAGCAACGCGAGGCGGCAACCCGGAATCCAGGGTTTCGATCTCCGGGTGGTGTCATCACGCAGGATGGAAATTTCCACTGGATTCCGGACAAGGGCTGACGC
The DNA here is from genome assembly GCA_011051615.1 of Gammaproteobacteria bacterium. GTDB lineage: Bacteria > Pseudomonadota > Gammaproteobacteria > CAMYNG01 > CAMYNG01 > HyVt-448. The sequence continues at coordinate 35 of DRKU01000236.1, read as the reverse complement.
CCTTTCCGGAATGACGGAAAACCTGCCTCGTCCCT
>DRKU01000235.1 GCA_011051615.1 Gammaproteobacteria bacterium | reverse complement strand
TGTCATCAGTTCGTCGGGCATGATGGGGCGGCCCCTGTCATTCATGGCCGTACCGGTGACCATGGCATTGACGACGGGTTTGTCGTCGGGCAGGCGAAAGATGTCCTGCTTGAAGGTAAAGCGGATGCGCGAGCTTCGTTCCACGTTGAGGCCGACGCGAAAGCGATCACCTGCGCGCAGGGGGTAGCGGTAGTCGATCTCGGTACGCGTGACGACCAGGTGGATGCCCTGGCGGGTGAGGGCGGCGAAGTCTATACCCGCCTCGAGCAGAAACTCGTGGCGGGTGTGCTCGAGATAATTGAGATAGACACTGTTGTTGACCACGCCCTGCATGTCGCACTCGTAGTCGCGTACCTTGAAGTCGAGGGTGAAGCGGTAGTCCATGTTCGGTTCCCGTTGGGGCATAAAGTCGGTATCGCCGTGCCGGTGGCGTGAGTATAATTTGCGCTTCAGCCCACGCAAAGGATTTTGACATCATGACCCGCATCGGTACTCCCCTGTCTCCCTCGGCCACGCGGGTGATGCTGCTCGGCAGCGGCGAGCTGGGCAAGGAAGTCATCATCGCCCTGCAACGGCTCGGCGTGGAGGTCATCGCCGTGGATCGTTACGCCAATGCCCCCGGTCACCAGGTGGCGCATCGGTTCCATGCCATGGACATGACCGATGCCGAGGGTCTGCGCCGACTGGTGGAGCGGGAACAACCCCATCTCATCGTGCCCGAGATCGAGGCCATTGCCACCGATGAACTGGTGCGCATCGAGGCCGACGGGCTCGCCACCGTGATCCCCACCGCGCGCGCCACCCGCCTGACCATGAACCGCGAAGGCATTCGCCGCCTCGCCGCCGAGGAGCTCGGTCTGCCCACCTCGCGCTACGCCTTTGCCGAATCACGCGAGGAGATCGAAGCGGCCATCGACGACGGTATCGGTTTTCCCTGCATCATCAAGCCGGTGATGTCATCGTCGGGCAAGGGTCAGTCCACCGTCGAGAGTGCCGCAGATCTCGAGCGTGCCTGGGACTACGCGCGCAGTGGCGGGCGCGTGGATCGCGGTCGCGTCATCGTCGAGGAGATGATCGACTTCGACTACGAGATCACCCTGCTGACGGTACGCGCCGTCGGCCCGGGTGGCGAGACCGAGACCTTTTTCTGTGACCCCATCGGCCATCGCCAGGAGAAGGGTGATTACGTGGAGAGCTGGCAGCCCCAGCCCATGAGCGAGACGGCGTTGGTGCGGGCGCAGGCGGTGGCGCGCGCCGTGACCGACAGTCTCGGCGGGCGTGGCCTGTTCGGTGTCGAGCTTTTCGTGCGTGGTGACGAAGTCTGGTTCAGCGAGGTCAGCCCACGCCCGCACGATACCGGCATGGTGACCATGGCCAGCCAGTGGCTCAATGAATTCGAACTCCATGCGCGCGCCATTCTCGGCCTGCCGGTCAATACCGTATTGCGCAACGCCGCGGCATCGGCGGTGATCTACGGCGGCGTCGAGGTGCAGGGCATCGTCTTCGCTGGCCTCGATGAGGCCCTTGCCGTACCACAGACCGATATTCGCCTGTTCGGCAAACCGGAATCCTTTGTGCGCCGCCGCATGGGCGTGGCGCTGGCCTGGGGCGAGGATGCCGAGGAATGTCGCAGCCGCGCGCGCGAGGCCGCGGCGCGGGTGAAACCGACCGAGTATCGCCCGTGAATGCCTTCGCGGCATTGAAAATTGCGCGGCGACACTGAATAATCGTTACAGGCAGGGAGGTCAGGAAGGACAACACTATGGCGCGCAAGATCCCGTGCAAGTATCACCCGGGTGTTCCGGCGCGCTGGACCTGTCCGTCCTGCGCCATCAATTTCTGTCCCGGTTGCGCCCGGTCGCGCAACAGCGACGAGCCGCCGGCCTGCCCGGTGTGCAAGCAGCCCACCCAGTCTCTGGGCACGGGAAATATCATCACGCCGTTCTGGATGCGCATCCCGGCGTTCTTTCTCTATCCTTTCCAGGCCCAGCCGCTGACCATGATCGTCTTCTGTGGTGTGGTGGCAGCGGTGCTGGGAACACTTGGCATTGTTGCCAATTTTGCCGCGCTGGGAATACTGTTGCTGTTCTACAAGTACGCCTACGCGGTACTCGATGACACTGCCCATGGTCACCTGCGTGCCCGCCCACAGATCGGTGATGCGCTGGCCAGTGGCCTGGAAATGCCGCTCAAGCAGATCGTCATCTTTCTCATCCTTGCTTACCTGAACTTCAAGGTCTATCGCCTGTTTGGCGAAGGCCCGTTCTACCTGTCCATGGCCCTGACGTATTTCATCCTGCCTGCCACCATCATGGTGCTGGCGGTGGAGAACAGTCTGGCCAAGGCCATCAATCCCCTGCTGCTGTTCGTCTTCATCTACCGTATAGGCTGGTCTTACCTGGTGCTGTGGTTCTTCCTCTTCGTGCTTTCCACTGGCATGAACGTGGCGGGCGGTTTTCTCTACGAGATGCTAAGTCCGATGATGTTCTTTCTTTCCAACCTGATCGTGGGCTTCTACTTCGTCATCGTCATGTTTTACATGATGGGCTATGTCATCTACCAGTATCACGAGGTGCTGGGCCTGACTATCGAGGAGACTCAGACCATGGAGTCCTTCGCCAAGCGCCATCAGGGCGTGGTGGATGAAGGTTCGCCCGAGCTGGCGCAGGTGGAGGTGCTGATCAAGGAAGGCAAGCTGCCCGAGGCGCGGGATCGCCTGCTGGCGGTGACGCGTGACTACCCGGCAGACACGGCTGCATGGCGCAAGCTGTTCCGCATCCTCGTCATGCTCAATGATGGCGAGACCATGCGCAAGGCGGCAAGGGAATTCATTTCACGCCAGTTCGCCGAGAACAACCTGCGTGAGGCCGCCGCCTGTTACATGGAGGCCGCAAAGGTCGCGCCTGACTTTCGCCCGGCGAGCCCGGAGCAACGCTTCGAGCTGGCGCGCTATTTCAGCCAGGGTGTCGAACCGCGCGCCACCATTGCGCTGCTCAACAACCTGCACGCCGATTTCCCAATGTTCGAGCACATACCCGAGGCCTACATGATGGTGGCGCGCCTGCTCTCCGAGCGCTTCAATCAGGATGACAAGGCACGCGCGGTACTGGGGTTCATCCAGAAGAAGTACCCGCAGAGCGCACAGGCCGGCGAGGCACGTGACTACATGAAGATGCTCGACGCCATCGGCTGAACGGCCTCAAACCGGCTGACCGATCTGGACCAGTTCGCGCTTGAACAGGGCGGCCTCGTTGCTGTCGGGATACTTCTCCAGCAGGACCCTGCCCACCTGTTTGGCGTGTTCCACCTCACCGCGGCGCAGCAGGTTGCTGGTGAGCACCGACAGGGCATTTACCACGCCGGGTTGCTGTCCCGCGCTCCTGAGCAGACCGGCGACGATCTTCTGGGCGGGTTCGAACTCCCCACCGCGCGAAAAGCTGTTGGCCAGCGCCAGCATCTGCCTGAGGCTGAGTTTGAGTCCCCCGCCGGTGGCAGCAAGGTAGTCACCAAACAGGGTGGCGAGCAGCCTGGCAGGCTGCCTGCGCACATTGTCCTCGCTGAAGAGCCGTTGCGCGTGGCGGTGCAGTTCGTCAATATTACGAGTGAAGCGCGCGATATTGAACAACTGGTGCAGGGCCTCGTAGTTTTCCGGATGCTCGCGGAGGATCTTCTCGAGGATCGGCTTAGCGCGTGCAAATTCCATCTTGCCGATGTGATCCAGCGCCTCCTGCAGGGCCGTATCGCGCGCCTCCTCGCGTTGCTCCTTTTCCAGGTAGTCATAATCTACGCGCGAGGTAAATTTCTTGTAGATGAAGGCGATCACCCCGCCGGCGAGGAGGCCACCGATGTGCGCCAGGTTGTTGATATTGGTGTCGGTGAAAAACTGCCGGTAGAGTTCCAGCCCCAGCCAGGCGAGCAGCAGTAGCCAGGCAGGCGCGCGCACATAATCGAAATAGATGAACAGAATGGTGTAGAAGAAGCGGATCTTGCGCAGGCCGTAGAGCATGGTGTACATGGCAGCGAGTCCGAAGACGGCGCCGGAGGCACCGATGGCCGGGGTGATCTCACCAGGGTCGATGAAGGTATAGAACAGCCCCGAGGCGAGCCCGGCGAGCAGGTAGGCGCCGAGGAAGGCCACCCGACCCATGGATATCTCCACCACGAAGCCGAACAGGAACAGGAAGATCATGTTACTGATGAGGTGTTCCGCATTGGCGTGCAGGAACATGTGGCTGAACATGGTCAGCGTGGAGGGATAGCGTGTCTTGAGCGAGTATTTATCGATGAAGGTCTCACTGATGATGGCGTCGAAGCGGTTACGTACCTCACGCCACTTCTGGAATTCGGGGTCCTTCGGTCGGACGATGAGATTGGCCTTCAACAGCGTCTGGAAATCACCATCGTTGTACATTTCCGGAAAGAGACGCATGCGTTCTTCTTCGTCCATGTCCTCGTAGTCGGGTAGCTCCTCCCCGCGGCCATGCCTGCGTCGCCACTCGATGTAGCGGGGCAGCTCGATATCGTAGAGCTTTTCGTTCTCGTAGAGCGCGAAGGCCTGCTCATAGAGTTCATCATCACCGGACTGGAAGCCGAAATAGACAATGACGTTGATGAGGATCAACAGGATGGTGAGAAAGGGTGGATTACGAAGTTCCGGCTTCTTCTCGAAAGGGATGATGATGAGCATGGCGGGACTGCCTCGGGCCTCGCGTGACTATTGCTGTTGGCTACGTGTGATCGTGGGAGCGCCTGCCCGTTCCTCGTACTGAAGAGGACCGGGCAGGCAGCCCGGATCCTGTCTGTGACGTAGCTCAGATGCACTCCAGCTTGCCGCTGTAGTGCGTGGCGACATCCTTGAGCATGGCGCGACAGGCGATTTCGGCCTCGGCCTTGCTCAGGCCCCAGATGATCAGGCGCCCATCACGCTCGGTGCCATTGCCGGCCGTGCCGGCCAGATAGGTGACGAAGTGCGGCTCGTTGCGGAACATGGCCATCTGACGACTGTCCAGTTCCTTCTTGCACTCCGAGCGGGTGACTTCACAGATCTCGCAGTCTTCGAGCATCTCCGGCATGTTGCCACCGATGCGCTGGCGGCATTCGTCGAAGGATGCATACTTGACGAAGAAATCCCATTTCAGTTCCCGGTCGGGAAAACTGATGTTGAGCCGGAACTGGCCATACACCGGGTCGGTGATTTCCATCGGCCGGCTGTAGTCAGTGTAGATTTCCTGGTAGAAGAGATAACCGAGACCGCCGATGACGGCCAGCCAGAACAGAACTTTCATTGTCCATACCCCCCTTCACTACTCCATGTTACTGGCAAACAAACGGTTTGTTGTTGTTATGTAGCTGAGTTTAGCAAGCAACCGGGAGGCAGGCAAAGTCCCGGTTATTTACACACCCAACAGGCGTTTTTTTGCCCGCTCGTAGTCATCACCGGTGATCACGCCCTGCTGGGAGAGGCGGCGCAACATCTTGAGTTCACCGGCCATGCGTTGTTCCACCGGCAGGGACACCGACTCAGCGAGACTCTCGATGCGCTGGCGCAACGCGGTGACGAACCGGCGGTAGCGCCTGCGATCGGGTCGGTTGACCACCAGGCGGAGGACGGGCACCCTGGCCACGCGGGTGATGAAGACCTTCTGACGTACCAGGCACTGCATGGCCAGGTACAGGGCCAGCAGGCTGGTGGCGCCGGCCAGGCCATGGATGATCCAGCCGGCGGTGGCACCGGTGAAGTTGAACAGCCACAGGCGGTTGATGAATATCAGCAGCACACCCACTGCCGAGAGGGCAAACCAGCGCCACGGTACGGCCAGCCGGGTGCGCCCTTTCGGCGCCAGGGCGAGGATGTCAAAGGTATAGTTGAGGTGCTGGCGCCCGCGCTGGAGGCTGACGCGCAGTTCGCGCTCACCGGCTAGCGTGATCTGCTGGCTGCCGGAGGGTGGCAACTTCTGTTCCAGCGACAGGGTCGGCGTTTTCGGCATGTTCAATGTCTGGTTCCATGCGGTAGTGGATTGCAAACCACCAGAATATATTTGCGTCCGCGTGCCGAAAAAATACAGGGTAACTGCGTCACAAAATGTGTATTTCGTTGTGCTTCAGGGAAAGGGCCTGCCTGGCATTCAGCTATTGCGATCCAGCGGTTTGAGCCTGTGGGCATTGGCCTCCCAGTTGCGGCCATCGAACTGCTCGATATCCATGGACAGTTTGTCGCTGTTGTCCAGGCAACGCACGTTGACGCTGATCCCCTGCGGATGCGAGCGCGGCACATAGAAGGACTTGATGCCACAGGTCTTGCAGAAATAGTGTTGCGCCTCGTGCGTATCGAAGGTGTAGGTGCTCAGCCTGTCCTCGCCGCTTAGCAGGTGAAACTGTTTCCTGGGCACGATGAGGTGCAGGTAGCCACTGCGCGAGCAGATGGAGCAGTTGCATTCGGTCACCTGCAGGTGGGCCGGCGCCTCTACTTCGAAGCTGACCACACCGCAATGACAACTTCCCCTGTAGCGCATGACAGATTCCTCCTTACTGGTCCCGGAACATGGCTGTTGCTGCAACGAGACCGGGTTGCAGATACAGACTTAACAAGTCGTCGTGTTGTTGTCGCCTGCGGGCCACAGCCAGGCGGCGCCCCGCACGCCGCTGGCGTCACCATGTCGTGGCGGGCGCAGTTGCGTGGCCACCTGGTCACTGAAGACGTATTCCTGCCACAGGCGCGGCACCGTGGTGTAGAGCCGCGCGATGTTGGACAGCCCGCCACCGAGAACGATGACCTGCGGGTCGAGGACATTGATCACCGAGGCCAGGGCGCGCGCCATGCGCTGTTCGTAGCGTACCAGTGTCGCCTCGGCGCCGGGCTCACCGTCTTCGGCACGGGCGACGATCTCGGGTACGGACAGCGCCACGCCGGCGCCGGCGGCATAGTCGCGTTCCAGGCCCGGCCCGGACAGATAGGTCTCGATGCAGGCCTGTTTGCCGCAATAACACGACGGGCCGGGGCGTTCATCGTCACCAGGCCAGGGCAGGGGATTGTGGCCCCACTCGCCGCCGATGGCGTTGACTCCTGTCACGGCGCGGCCGGCGATGGCGATCCCGCCGCCGGTACCGGTCCCGACGATGACACCGAAGGCCACCTCGGCATCGCGTGCCGCACCATCGGTGGCCTCGGAGACGATGAAGCAGTTGGCGTCGTTTTCGATGCGCACCTCGCGTTGCAGCGCCGCGCTCAGATCCTGTTTCAGTGGTTGGCCGATGAGCCAGGTGGAATTGGCGTTCTTGACCAGGCCGGTGGCGGGCGAGATGGCGCCGGGGATCCCCATGCCCACGCTGGCGACGACACCGAGTTCGCTTTCCATGTCACGGACCAGCTTGTGCACGGCCGCTACGGTGGCGGCATAGTCACCGCGCGGGGTGGCGATGCGACGGCGGATCAGCTCCCGACCGTCACCGTCCAGTGCAATGGCGGCGATCTTGGTGCCGCCAAGGTCGATACCGATACGTATCTGCCTGTGATGCATAAGGTTGCACGTACAACTTAATTGAACTATAGTCTGCCCATGTTCGAGCGCTGCCTCTATTTCAACAGCAATGCCCTGGCGCGCCGGGTTAACCGCGAATGGGAGGCCGCCTATGGTGAACTGGACCTGTCACCGGCCCATGCCTACCTGTTGCGGCTCATTCTGGCACAGCCCGGACTGACACAGAAGCAGATCGGCGAGGCCCTGGGGCTGGAGAAATCCACCATCACGCGTTTCGTCGCGACGCTGGAGAAGCGTGGCCTGCTCAGGCGCACCCAGGGAGGGGATGATGATGGGCGCGTAATACAGGTCATGCCCACTGCAAAGGCCAGGCGGCTGCAGGCGCGGCTGGAGCAGATCGGTGAGCAGCTCTACCAGCGGATGCGCCAGATCCTGGGTCGCGAGCACATGGACAGTTTCGTCGGCGAGTTGCGCGAGACCCACCGCGCGCTGGACAGGGAGTGAATTTTTTTTGCGTATCAAGTTGTATTTACAACTAATTACTGGAGATGTGAATCATGCAGGACCTGGATCGTATTACCGGTGACGAAGTGATCGACGACAGCGCCGGGCCGTTGGCGGCACTGGTGGCCTTCTATCGTGGTTTCAACGGGCGCGACCTTGCCGCCGTGCACGACAACTGGGCCCACGAGGAAGCGGTGGTGATGTCCAATCCCCTCGGTGGCGTGCGGCGCGGCTGGCGCGACATCGCGGAAGTCTATACCCGCCTGTTCCACGGGCCGGCCGAAGTCCACGTGGAATTCCATGACTACGCCAGCCAGATCAGCGAGGACATGTTCTGCGTTGCCGGCAGGGAGAGCGGCTGGCTGCGCAAGGACGGTGAGGAGATCACGCTGGCGATCCGCACCAGCCGCATCTATCGGCGCATCGACGGGCAGTGGAAGCAGGTGCACCACCACGGCTCCATGGATCAGCCCGAGCTGCTGGCGCGCTATCAGCGTGCCGTGCTGGGTGGCGAATTAAAAGTTCCGAATCCCTGACCAGATTGCAAGTAGTACAGGTGGGAGCAAGATGATTAACCATGGTGTTTCCGTGGGGAGGTGTTGGCAAGACCATTGGCCGCAGGGACGCGGCCATTGAGCGGGCAGGGATGCCGGGTTTTTGCGTGTCTTGCCAACACCTCCCCACGGAAACCCGCTTCATTCCTGCGCCGCGGGTAGTCGAGAATTCGAGACTTTTGTTTAAACAACGCATAAACAAACCAACGAGGAGAGATACACATGAATACCACGCTGAGCACGGAACTGTACTGGCTGGTGCTGACCACGCTGATGACGGCATTGATGTGGGTGCCCTACATCGTCAACCGCCTGTTCGAAGGCGGCCTGTGGCCGGCCCTGTGGGATCCGCAGGGTGAGACGGCGACGAAGCACAAATGGGCCGAGCGCATGATGCGTGCTCACGGCAATGCGGTGGAGAACCTGGTGGTTTTCGCTGCGCTGGTGCTGAGCCTGCAACTGGCTGGTCTCAACAGCGAACAGACGGCCACCGCCTGTATCGTCTATTTCTACGCGCGGCTGGCGCATTTCCTGCTGTTTAGCTTCGCCGTGCCGGTGTTGCGAATCGTCGCCTTCCTGGTGGGCTTCTATGCGCAGATGGTGCTGATGGTGGCACTGTTGTCGTCGTGATTGATGTGTGACTGTTTTCTGCCGCGTGCGGGGGCGCGTATCTTACTCCAGCAGTTCCGTATCCTCGTGCGAATAGGCCGGTGCACACATGCACAGGATGTGCAGTGTCTCTTTGCCGTTGTTGCGGATGCAATGGGGCGTGCCCGGCGGGATGAGAATGGCGTCACCGGCCCTGACCTCGAAGGCTTCATCACCAAGCTGCATGTGACCACTGCCCTGGCGGATGAAGTAGATCTCCTCGGAGACATGGTGGCGGTGGAGCAGTGTGGTCTCGCCCGGTGCTACCACGGCCTCGGCGAGGCTCTGGTTGCGGACCTCGGCATTGTGGGGATGCAACAGTTCACGGATCTCGGAGCCATCGCGGGTCACGAAGGCGCGCGTGTCGGTGAGTCGTCGAAGTACGGGCATGGCGCGGGGCTCAGTTGAACTCGATGGGCTGGAATTCATCGAGGCGGTCGAGGCGAATACGGTGTGTCGTACCGTCATGGTTGTCGGCGAGCAGGTACTCCACGCCCTCACGGGTCTCCAGGTCACGCGGCAGCAGGGCCTCCACGTGCGAGCCACCGTCTTCATGCCAGGCAACGCGCAACCACTGGCGGTGCATGATGGCCAGCTCCAGCTCGGAGTGGCGCCCGCAGTCGATGGGCCGGTAGCTGTCGTCGTCAGTCATTTTCGCGCCGCGTTTCCACAAAGTCGAAGCCGCCAGCGGTGGTCATGTGCACCGTCACAAGGATCGGGCAACAACACACCTGGCAGTCTTCAGTATAGCGCTGTTCACCGGCCGATTCGTCGATGAGCAGGAGTAACCGTTCGCCGCAGTAAGGGCAGGTGGCGGGTGTTTCACGCTGCATGGTCATCGGGCAGAAACAGGCCGACGAGGTCGTTGAGAAAGTGCTGGCCGTGTTCGGTGGGGCGCAGGTGAAAGGTGTCCCATTCCAGCCAGCCACGTGCCACGGCGGCTTCCAGTTGCGGCTGCACCATGAGGATGGGCAGCCCCGTGCGTTCGCCGAACAGGGCGGTGGGAAAGCCGTCGACGAGGCGCAGGGCATTGAGCATGAACTCGAAGGCGGCATCGTCACGGCTCAGCACGCGTTCGCCGCCGACGGCATCGTGGCCGCTGGCGGTCTCCAGGTAGCGTATCGGGTGTTTCTGTTTCCAGCGGCGCGTTATGGTCTGCTCTGGGACATTGGTGATCTTGTCATGGGCACCGGCACCGATCCCCAGGTAGTCGCCGAAGCGCCAGTAGTTGAGATTATGTCGGCACTGAGCCGCCTCGCGTGCCCAGGCCGAGACCTCGTAGTGCTGGTAGCCATGTCCGATCAGCAGGTGTGTACCGCGATCCTGAATGGCCGCCAGCTGGTCCTCGTCGGGCAGTGCGGGTGGGCTGGCGTGGTAGGCCGTGTTGGGTTCGATGGTGAGCTGATACCAGGAAAGGTGCGGCGGCTGGTAGTCCATGGCAATGGCCAGGTCACGCAGCGCCTGCGCCTCGCTCTGGCCGGGCAGACCATGCATAAGATCGAGGTTGTAGTTGCTGAATCCGCTGCGTTGCAACAGTTCGATGGCGGCATGGGCCTCGCTGCTGGTATGCACGCGTCCCAGGCGTTGCAACATGCGTTCGTCGAAACTCTGTATCCCCAGCGAGACGCGGTTGATGCCGGCATCGCGGTATTCTGCGAAGCGGTTATGCTCACCAGGTACGGCGAGGGTGCCGGGATTGGCCTCGAGGGTGATCTCGGCATCCGGGTTGAGGCTGAGCAGGGCGCGTACGCTGCCGAGCAGGCGATCCATGTGCTCAGGATCGAACAGGCTCGGTGTTCCGCCACCAAGGAACACGCTGCTTACACGCCGTCCCCAGATCCGCGGCAGCTCCTGTTCCAGGTCGCACAACAGGGCGTCGATATAGTCCTTCTGCGGCAGTTCGTCCTTCACCGCGTGGGAGTTGAAATCACAGTAGGGACACTTGCGTACGCACCAGGGGAAGTGAATATACAGGGACAGTGGTGGTGCGGCCTGAAAGTGGAACATCAGTGTTCCGTATCCGGCTTGCGCCGTTCATCGACCCCGTCGCGCAGCGCCTCGGCCGAGGCAAAGAAGGTATCTACGTCCACCGCCGAGCGCAGCGCCCAGGCCGGCGGTTTGAGAATGCTGGAATAGTTGGGCGACATGGCGGCATCACGGTTGAGATACCAGTTGGAGGCATAGATCAGCAGGCTGAAGCCAAGCGCAACCAGGCCGCCCGCGCGCAGGGCCTTCGAATGGCTGAGCGTCGTGCTGTAGCGCAGGTGGCCGTAGATGAGTGCCGCCAGCAACAGGCCGCTGCCGATGAGCGAGACATGCAGTGCCAGGTTATTGGCGAGGAAGGCGAATTCCAGGTATTCGGCGACGGTGTCGAGCAGCGTGCTGAACAGCACCAGCGCACCGATGAGGGCACCGTGCCAGGCGTAGTAGAATCTGTGCGTGACCAGTTTGCTGGCTATGGCCCAGGCACCTGCCCAGATGGTCATGAACACCAGCACTGGTAGCTGTTCGAACAGCAGTTCGCCCAGCTCGTACGTGTTGGTGGCCTCCAGCCCCATGTCCAGTGTCAGCACCACGCTGGCCAGTATCCAGGTCAGCAGCATGATCGGCCAGCTCGTCAGCAGCAGCATGGCTATGCCCGGCTTGCCGCGCTCGAGAATGGCCTCGGGCACCGGGTGGTCGGGGAAATAGACCTGTACCTCGGTGTGGCCGATACGCAGGCGGCTGCCCGACTTCAGCCACAGGCTGTCGACGCGCTTGAGAGGGTGTACGGCATAGAGGCCGTTTTCGCTGTCGAGATCGGTGGCGAACAGGCGACCCTGCTCGTCGAAGTCCAGCCTCAGGTGGTGCGCGGCGACATACCTGTCATCGAGGATGATGTCATTGTCGTAACCACGTCCCAGCGTGCAGGGAAACTTTTCGACGCGATGGAAGGCACGCACCTTGCCAAAGCGATCGAGGATCTCGATGACTACGGTTTTTTCCACGTGATCGCCTCCAGGTACCTGCGCGCCAGCATGGTGATATTGTCGTAGTCGAAACCGTGCAGGTAGAGATCGGTCTGCAGGGCCGTGGTTTCCTGGTTGAGGCTCACGGCGGAGAGCACCAGGTCATAGAGTCCGGGGATGCGGTGGTAGGCACGCAGGCACAGCGCCGCCTTCATGGGCAGGCCGTTGTTGTCCACGAAGCGCGTTTCACACTCCCAGGGTGTGACCGCCTCGCGGTGGCCGCGCTCACCGCTATTGGTGAAGTATTGCTGCATGATGGCATAGAAATGCGTGCTGCCTATGTCGCTGGCGCTGACGTAGTAGTGGCCATAGCGAATGGTGCCGGTGACCAGGCTGTCGCTGATGTAGATGCTGTGCTTGCTGCTACAGGTGTAGCTGGTCTCGGTATAGAGCAGATCGTCGTCATTGCTGGAATCGCCCCAGCAGTTGAGTCCCGGCACGAGGCTGTCGGGGACCATGTAGGTACCCAGTTGCTTGGCCGGAATGGGATTTGCGGTGAGGGTGGCCGTGACCTCGGCCTGGTTGGCCAGCAGCTGCTCGCTGAGCCGGGCCAGCAACTGTTGTGCGCTGGGCAGCTCGGCGGGCGGGGCTTCGATAAGCTGTGCCACGTACTCGGCGGGAACGAGAAAGCCGATCTGGTTGCCGGCGGTAGCGACGTTGACGCCCACCACTTCACCCGCCTCGTCGATGGAAGGGCCGCCGCTCATACCGGGGTTGAGCGAGCCGGTGAGGTGAATGCGCCGGTGCAGGGAGTCGTCGATGAGTCCGTTGTAGGTACCCTCGACGATGGTCATGCCGAGATCGTGCGGGTTGCCGAGCGAGTAGAGGCGTGTGCCCTTGCGGACCTTGCCGCGGCGGATGCGGAGGTAGGGCGTGTCTCTCAGACCGCTACGCAGGAGGGCAAGATCGTGGACCACGTCGATGGCCAGCAGCTGGGCGGGCAGGGGATCCTTGCCATCGCTGATGATGAACTCGGCACGGTACTGTTCCGGACGTTGCACCAGGCGTGAGACAACGTGATAGTTGGTGACGATGAGGCCGTCGGCGGTAACGAAGAAGCCGCTGCCGAGGGTGCTCTTGGCATTGGACTCGGTGTCGATGATGCGGATCTGAACCAGGCGGTTCTTGTAGGTGTTATAGACGCTCTGGGAATTGGCCAGCGCCTGCGCGGCAGGCAGTAGCAGGAACAGAAGACAGAGAACACGATACATGCAGGCCATTCTAGCAGCTTCCCGTCCGATTGCTCTCCCTGCTGAACTGCCGCCTACGCGCCCGAACGCAGAGCCGTGAGCAGGCACTGCAGGGCGCGCCCGCGATGGCTGATACGGTTTTTCTCCTCAGCCTCCAGTTGCGCCGAGGTGCAGCCGTGATCGGGAACGAAGAACACCGGGTCGTAGCCGAAGCCGTTATCGCCGGCCGGCTCACGGGTGATGCGCCCCTCCCACGTGCCCTGGCAGATCAGCGGCGTGGGATCGGCCTCGTGTTCCATGAGCACCATCAGACACTGGAAGCGCGCCGTGCGTTGTACGTCGGGGACCTCCTTCAGTGCATCGAGAAGTTTGGCGAGGTTGTCGGCATCGCTGGCGCCGGGCCCGGCGAAACGCGCCGAGTAGATCCCCGGTGCACCGTGCAGGGCATCGACCTCGATACCGGAGTCGTCGGCCAGCGCCGGCAGGCCGGCATGCTTCGCCGCATTGCGCGCCTTGAGAATGGCGTTCTCGACGAAGGTCAGGCCGGTCTCTTCGACCTCGGGGGTGTCGAAGTCCGACTGGGGCACCACCGTGATACCGCAATCGGCAAGAATGGCGTTGATCTCGCGTACCTTGCCGGCGTTGTTGCTGGCGAGAACGATTTTTTCCATCTTCATCATGGTCTCGTGTTGCCGGCTGTCAGCCCATGTCCAGCGCCGCGCGCTGTTTTTCGATGAGCGTTGCGATGCCGCTGCGTGCCAGCGTCAGCATGGCCTGTAATTCGTCGTTGGAAAAGGCCTTGCCCTCGGCGGTGCCCTGGATCTCGATGAAGTGACCGGCATCGGTCATGACCACGTTCATGTCGGTCTCACAGCCGGAGTCCTCCGGGTAGTCGAGGTCCAGCACCGGCGTGCCTTCATAGACACCCACCGATACCGAGGCGATCTGACTGACGACGGGATCTTTCTTGATCATCTTCTCTTCACGCATCCAGGCGATGGCGTCCACCAGCGCCACGAAACCGCCGGTGATGGAGGCGGTGCGCGTACCGCCGTCGGCCTGGATCACGTCGCAGTCGATGGTGACGGTGTTCTCGCCCAGCGCCGAGAGATCCACCGCGGCACGCAGCGAGCGGCCGATGAGTCGCTGGATCTCCATGGTGCGTCCACCCTGCTTGCCGCGTGCCGCCTCGCGGCCCATGCGGCTGCCGGTGGAACGCGGCAGCATGCCGTACTCGGCGGTCACCCAGCCCTGACCCTTGCCCTTGAGGAAGGGGGGCACGCGGTTCTCCACCGAGGCGGTGCAGATCACTTTGGTATCACCGAACTCCACCAACACCGAGCCTTCGGCATGGCGGGTGTAGTTGCGGGTAAAACGGATATCGCGAAGTTCGTCGGGGGCGCGGCCACTGGGTCTCATGAGTGCTTCCTGGAAAAATCTGGATGGGGCCATCGTCGAGGATGGCGGTGTCTCGGTATCGAGCGCGCAAGTATACCACCGCGCCCGGTGCGCGGCGGGTCGCCGGGTGCTATTTCTTCATTTCCTTGCCCCAGGTGTTGAGCGCGGTCTCGATCTCGCCGATGGCGCGGTCGAGGCTGTCCTCGGGGGCCGCTGCAGGCGAGCCTGTCTCTTCCCGACGCATGGCAGGTTCACCGTCCCGGCTGCCGTCGGTGTCGCGCAGGCGCGTGACGCGCAGCGCAAT
>DRKU01000234.1 GCA_011051615.1 Gammaproteobacteria bacterium | reverse complement strand
GGACGACTGAGCCTGGTAAAACGGTCCCCTCCCCCTCCGGGGGACGGCTACAGGGATGTAGCCGGTAGAGCGAAGCAGGATGCCAGAGCCGAGGGACAGGGAGAGGGGATCAGATGCTGGCGTTCTCAACTGATTATAAGGAAACAGGGTCGCAGTGAAATAACCACAGAGGAAAGATTCATGGACGAATCTCGAAAAAACCGTCCCCTCTACCCCTGCGGGGCACCGAGGTCCCACAGGGAGACGAGTCCAGGGACGGACGAGGTAGGGCGACGCAGGATGCCAGAGCCGAGGGACAGGGTGAGGGGATCAGAAACATTCAAATCCCGCTCCCGGCAACTACGCAAACAAGCCACTAACGCTGAAAATCTGCTCTGGCGCCACCTGCGCGCTCGGCGCATGCAGGGCTTCAAATTCCGCCGCCAGGTAGCCATTGAACCCTACATTGTGGACTTCGTCTGCTTTGAGGCGCGCCTGATCATCGAAGCCGATGGCGGCCAGCACGCCACGCAGATCCCCTATGACCAGCAGCGCACCAGGGAACTGGAAACCAGGGGGTACCGGGTCCTGCGCTTCTGGAATCATGCGATACTGGCGGAAACGGAAAGTGTGCTGGAAACAATTCGCTCGGCGCTGATTTCGATCCCCTCACCCCAACCCTCTCCCGAAGGGAGAGGGGGTTAAAACCCCGCCGGTGGGAGAAAAATTTGAACGTATTTGATCCCCTCACCCCAACCCTCTCCCTGAAGGGAGAGGGAAATGAAATACGAAGCCTTGAGAACAGGAAGGCAGAAATTACGGTCCCCCCGCCCCCAGGGCGGGGGACAGGGGGCGGGGATCCGATCTGGGCACCCACCACTAACTCCTCGCCCCTACAACAGCACCCGCTCGATCCCCCCGTGGGTGGCGCGTTCGATGAAGCGTTTCTGCCAGTCTTCACCCAGGCGGCGGCGCACCAGTTCGACGACGATGTAGTCCACTTCCAGGCCGGTGTCCGGTGTATAGCGTGACAGGCCCTGCTGACAGGCGGGACAGGATGTGAGCATCTTCACCTGACCGTTGCGCGCACGCGCCTCACCGGCAAGTGTTGCGATGCCCGCTTCCAGTTCCTCCTGTTTACGGAAACGCACCTGGGCGGCGATGTCCGGGCGCGCCACGGCGAGCGTGCCCGCCTCGCCACAGCAGCGCGGTGACAGGCTGACGCTCTGACCAAGCAGGGCCTCGCCCACGTCGATGGCATTGTGATGTTTCATCGGCGTGTGGCAGGGATCATGGTAGAGGTACTGCACGCCCTCGACACCGTCACTGGCCACACCCTTCTCCATGAGGAACTCGTGAATGTCCATGAGACGGCAACCGGGGAAGATCTGCTCGAACTGGTACTTGAGCAGTTGATCGAGGCAGGTGCCACAGGACACCACCACGGTACGTATATCCAGGTAATTGAGCGTATTGGCGATGCGATGGAACAGCACCTGGTTCTCCACTGAAATGGCCTTGCCCTTCGCCTCGTCGCCACCGGCGGACTGCGGGTAGCCACAACAGAGGTAGCCCGGCGGCAGCACGGTCTGCACGCCCACGTCGAAGAGCATGGCGAGGCTCGCCAGCCCCACCTGCGAGAACAGGCGCTCGGAGCCACAGCCGGGGAAGTAGAACACCGCCTCGGCATCCACCTGCTGCGGATCGCGCAGCACGGGTACCATGTTGCGGTCGTTGAGGCCAAGTCGGTCGCGCATGGTGCGCGCGGGCATGTGGGCCGGCAGGGGCTGGCGCACCAGGTGAATGATCTGCTCGCGCACCGGGCTGCCGCCAGTGGTGGTACGCGGCCGCTGTCGCGCAAGCAGGCCCAGGCGGCGCGCCACGCCGTGGGCAAGTCGCTGGGCGCGATAGCCCAGCCCGACGATGGCAGTATGCAGCAGGTGCACCATGCGTGTATCGGTGGCATTGAGGAAGGCCAGCGACAGGCGTGTCCCCAGGTTGCTTCGCTTCTTGCCCCGTGCGCGCAAGAGATCGCGCATGCGTACCGTGACTTCCCCGAAATC
Organism: Gammaproteobacteria bacterium; assembly: GCA_011051615.1. GTDB lineage: Bacteria > Pseudomonadota > Gammaproteobacteria > CAMYNG01 > CAMYNG01 > HyVt-448. The sequence goes on along the minus strand of DRKU01000234.1, from coordinate 4,290 downwards.
GATGTCCACCGGGCAGGGACTCAGGCACTTGTGACAGATGGTGCAGTGATCGGCCACGTCGTTCATTTCATCGAAATGCCGGATGGAAATACCACGCCGCGTCTGTTCCTCGTAGAGGAAGGCCTCGATGATGAGACCGGTGGCGAGGATCTTGTTGCGCGGCGAATAGAGCAGGTTGGCACGCGGGATATGGGTGTTGCACTCGGGCTTGCACTTGCCGCAACGTACGCAGTCATGGACCATGTCGTTGAGCTCACCCAGCTCGCTGGCCTCGAGGATCAACGCCTCCTGCTGCAACAGGCGCAGCGAGGGCGTGTAAGCATTGTCCAGCCCGGCATCCGCCTGCAGCTTGCGCGGGTTGAACAGCTGCCCGGGATCCACCTGTTGCTTGTAGCGCGCAAAGGCCTCGACCACGTCGGCGGGCAGAAACTGCATCTTGGTAATGCCGATACCGTGTTCGCCCGAAATCACCCCGCCCAGTGACTCGGCCAGCACCATGATGCGCGCCACCACGCGCTCGGCCTCGTGCATCATGGCATAGTCATTGGAGTTGACCGGGATATTGGTGTGCACGTTGCCGTCACCGGCATGCATGTGGGTGGCGACGAACAGGCGGCTGGAGCGGATCGCAGCGTGAATGGCATCCAGTTTCGCCCTCACCCCTTCCAGCTCGCGACCGGCGAAGAGCGCCTTCAGCGGCCGTTCCACCTCGGCACGGTAGGAAATACGTACGTCACGCCGTTGCAGTACGCGGAACACGGTATCGCCCGATTCAAGTTGAAGGGCATCCTGTGTGCTGCCAACACTGAGCAGATCGGCATGTTCCGCGGCGGGATCGTCCATGTGCAGCAGCAATGCCTGCCAGCGAGTCTGCACCGCGTGCAGGAGGGCCCGCGCGGCCTCCTTCTTGGAGGTGACGAAGGCGTCACTCTCGGTACTCGTGCCCCGTTCGGGTGCCTGTCCCGCCACCACCTGATGCAGTTCGGGCATGTCACCGGCCAGATAATCCAGCACCGCCGCCACCATGGCCAGTTTGTTGTGGGTGGAAAGCTCGATATTGAGGCGCTCGATACCATCGTTGTAGTCGCCGAGGCGGTCCAGCGGGATGACCACGTCTTCGTTGATCTTGAAGGCATTGGTGTGTGCGGCGATGGCGGCGGTACGGCTGCGATCGGCCCAGAAGCGCTTGCGCGCCTCGGCGCTGACGGCGATGAAGCCTTCGGCCTCGCGCGCATTGGCCATGCGTACCACCTCCGAGGCGGCGGCAGCCACGGTGCTCTCGTCCTCGCCGGCGATGTCCACCAGCAGCACCATCTTGGGCAGTTCACGTCGCGGCGCCCGGGTGGTGTAACCCACCGCGCGCACATAGCGTTCGTCCAGGTGTTCCATGCCGGCCAGCAGCACGCCGTCAAGTCCGTCGAGATAGTCCTTGGTCTCGACGATGGCGGGTACGGCGCGACGCAGATCGGCGCCGAAGAATTCCAGGCACACGGTACGGATGTGTGCCGGCATGCGGTGCAGGACGAATTCCGCGGCGGTGATGATGCCGTCGCAGCCTTCCTTCTGCACCCCCGGCAGACCGCCGAGGAACTTGTTGGTGACATCCTTGCCCAGCCCCTGCTTGCGTAACTGGATACCAGGGATACACAGGATCTCGGCCTCACCGATGAGGGTGCGGCCATCGGGCTGGAAACGGGTCAGCCGGAAACGCGCCTCGTCCACCTCGTGGATCTTGCCGAGGTTGTGATCGAGGCGCTCCACCTTGAGCCAGTTGCCGTCGGGCGTGACCATGCGCCAGCTCACCAGGTTGTCCAGCGTCGTGCCCCACAGCACCGCCTTCTTGCCGCCGGCATTCATGGCCACGTTGCCGCCGATACAGGAGGCGTCCTGCGACGTGGGGTCCACGGCAAACACCAGGCCCTCGCCTTCGGCGGCCTCGGCCACACGGCGCGTCACCACGCCCGCCTGGGCGCGGATCACCGCCACCTGCCGGTCGAAGATGCCTTCGGTGGAAGGCAGCTCGCGGTAGTGCACCGCATCCAGACGCTCCAGCTTCTCGGTGTTGATCACCGCGCAATCGGGCACCAGCGGTACCGCGCCGCCAGTGTAACCAGTGCCACCGCCGCGCGGGATGATGCCGATACCCAGCTCCCGGCAGGCAGCCACCACCGCCTGGACCTCCGCTTCCGTATCCGGTGAGATCACAACCAGCGGATACTCCACGCGCCAGTCGGAGGCATCGGTAACGTGCGATACGCGTGCGATGCCGGAGAAATCGATATTGTCGCGCCGCGTCACGCGCCGCAGGCGCCGCAGCACCCGCGTACGCAGCCTCGCCTGCTCCTCGAACCAGCCGGCGAAATCTTCCACCGCCACGCGCGTGCGCTCGGCCAGCACCAGAGCCTGGCGGCTGACATTATTCGGTTCACCGCCCTCACCCGTGGCCCGCGCCGCGCGCGCGGTGATCTGCCCCAGGCGGTGATGCAGGGCTGCCACCAGCATGCGCCGGCGGCGGGGGTTGTCGATGAGATCGTCCTGAATGAAGGGATTACGCCGCACCACCCACATGTCACCCAGCACCTCGAACAGCATACGCGCCGAGCGGCCGGTAACCCGCTCACCACGCAGGGTATTGAGCAATTCCCACATGTCCTCGCCCAGCAGGCGAATGACGATCTCCCGGTCGGAAAAGGACGTGTAGTTATAGGGGATTTCGCGGATGCGGGCGGTCATGGGTGATGGTGCCGGAGCCTGACAGGTGTAATGGCGACAGACGGCCATTCTAGCATTCACAGCCTCCCGGTAGGAGATCCTATGTCTCCAGGCAATCCCCATTCATACTGCTGCCGGTTGATATTGCGTCTGATTTTTCATCAAGGCGAAGGCCACCCGGGCAAGCTTACGCGCCAGTATAACGAGTGCCTGTGTTTTAGCCAGACCACGTTGTAGGTGGCGTTGGTAGATTTCGCGCCAACTGCCATGTCGACAGGCCTGCATTGCAGCGAGGAAGAGCAGGCGGCGAAGTTCCGGATCCCCTTTCTTGGAGAGTTTTCGTCTCCCCGTGGTTTTGCCGGAATTGCGCACCCGGACATCCATGCCAAGAAACGCCACAAAAGCATCACTGTTTTTGAAGGTGCCGCGATGGAAGGCCATAGTCAGGGCTGCCGCAGTGAGTGGACCGATGCCCTCAATGGCCTGACAGCGCCTGAAATCGGCCTGCCATCCAGCCTGAGATATTGCCGTCACTATCTGCCGGGTAATGAGGGTATCAAGCCGTTGGAGTTGCTGGAAAAGCGCCTTCGTGGCACATCGCAGTGCGGAAAGTGCGGCGAGACTTTGTTGCAGGGCCACCCGCGCCCTGACCAGCAGCGCCCGTCGCCGCAACAGTTTTTGTAGCGTGAGGTAGCCCTTCTTGGGTGGTATCCAGGGGCGCAATGCCACCCTTTCATGGGTGAGGTAGCGCCGCAGCAGACGCGCATCATCTACGTCGGTTTTGGCCCGCTGACCGATACTGTCCCGGTAGCGGCTCAGGCGATAGCCGTCGATAAGGTAAACCGTGTGCCCTGCGGCATGTGCCTGGAGCGCAAACGACAGATGGTAGGTGCTGGTGGCCTCGAGGGCGACACAGACGGGGCCCGGTGGCAGGGTCTTGAGCCAGCGCGTGATCGCGCGTGGCGTATTCTCAAGCGTTTGCACGGGTTCCTCGGGCGCCAGGCAGATATCCAGTGACGCCTTGCTGACATCAACGCCCAGAAATTGCGGTTGTACCTGCATTGCCATATCACATCCTCCCAGCTATGGTAGAGAAAGGGATTGTCGGGGACGACCACCCTGCGCTGGCTTGCCAAATATCGTCGGTCGTGAGCCGATGGATCCTTTATCGGCGCTTGGATGGGGCGGGACGATTTCTCCTACTGTCTGTGCTTGTTAGCCAGAAGCGCCGCTCGTCCCTCCGCCCCCGACACTCCCTTTATGATTTATCACGGTGGAACATACAAGCGCCGCCCCGGCGCGAAAAAGAAAAACGTATCGCCGCGAGGCGCGGCTCCTACAGGGTTCGAGCTCCAACCCATACTTGTAAGAGCGCCGCCTCGGTGCGCTTGCCATTTCCTGAATCGCGGCCGGGGGCCGCTCCTACAGGGTTCGAGTTCCATCCCATACTGTAGGAGCGCCGCCTCGGCGCGATTGCCATTTCCTGAATCGCGGCCGGGGCCGCTCCTACAGGGTTCGAGTTCCATCCCATACTGTAGGAGCGCCGCCTCGGCGCGATTGCCATTTCCTGAATCGCGG
>DRKU01000233.1 GCA_011051615.1 Gammaproteobacteria bacterium | reverse complement strand
TCAGCCCGGCCTGCACGCTCTTGGCCTCGAAGGCCCCTTTCGGCCAGGCGGCCAGCACCATGCCCGGCGTCAGCAGGCCTGCGCCTACCGCGACCGCAACGGTGCCCGTCGCCAGGCTGCCTTTCAGAAATGTTCTGCGTTGCATGTTATTTCTCCCCTTAAGGATATGGATTCAATTGCCGTTATTGTCGGCTTGAGTTTCTGGACAAGGTTTCGGTTACAGGCTGTAGACCCACTCGACGATGGCGTCGATTTCCGATTCACTCAGGATTTCATGCTTGCCAAAGGGCGGCATGACGGTTGCCGGATTCTTGGCGGTGGGATCCCAGATCTGCGCCTTGAGCGCAGCCTTGTCGGGAAAACGCGCCTTCATGGCAACCAGGGGAGGCCCGATGTTGCCAGGTGACACGGCACCCTGATACTGATGACAGGCAACGCAGTTGCCCTTCTTGCGGTTTTCGGCAATTTTCTTGCCTTTGGCGATAAGTTCTTGGTCGGCATGTGCTACGCCCGGCATTACGATGCTGCTGGTACCCAGTATCATCGCGACAGCGCTGGCGGCAGCCACAAGGGAAGCGGTCTTCCGCATGGTGTCCTCCTCGTCAGGTCTTGAAAATAAAGACGTCAAACCCCGGTAACATAAAGTGAAATTCAGTCAGGGGCCAAAAGCGTTATATTTTTTCACCTTCACCCGGTCACCTGGGCAAGGGCACGAAGCCATAGAATACAACAACGTTTCTAGACTGCAAGCACTAATACCAACGCCGTGAATATTAGCTTTTAATGAATTTACAATAGTAATAGTCGACAACGCAGCTGAAGTTTTCCCTGCCCAGGGATTCATCCTGAATGGGTTCGTTTTCAGGTGGCGATCTCAATCTGGCTGGTGAGGGGAATCACGCGCCGGCAGCAGCACCGCATACGCACCGTTATTGTGCACGCCGGCCGGGCCGGGAACTCATTCTTCGGGTGGCAGTTGTTCCAGTTCCCTGCGGATGGCGCGCATGCGCGCTTCGATGCGCGAGACCTGGATGAAATCCAGTCCCGGAACCTTGCTGGCCAGGCTGAACTGGGTGAGTGCATCGTGGGTCTGACCGGTCTGGTAGTAGTACTCCGCCATCGCCTCGTAGGCATCGGCGGTGTGTCCAAGGCGGGATTCGGCGCGGGCAAGGAGCTGGTAGAAGACCGGGTAGGGGGTTGGGCTGCGCAGGTAGTTTTTCAGCAGTCGGGTGGCTTTCTCCGCCCGATTGTTTCCCAGCAGTGCCTCGGCATAAGCATAGGTGACGATGGCATTTCGCGGTGCATTGGCCAGGGCGTCGGCATAAATGGCCAGCGCCACCTTTACCTGGCCACGACGCAGGTTCAGTTCGGCCTCGGCAAGGCGGTAGACGGTGCGGTTGGGGTCGCGTTTGAGCAGCTTGTGCAGATGGTTGCCGGCCGCCTTCAGCTGGTTGTTATCGATGAGCGCCAGGACCAGGCCGTAACGCGTGGCATCGGCATTGAGGTAGCGGCCATTTTCCAGCTCCGCCTGGAGTTGCTGTGCCAGCTGACGTTTGTCCGTCGCAGCCATGACCCGCAGGCGCGTACGGATGAGATGAAAGCCGGTCTCGTCATGCGGCGGCGGTATCGACAGCGAGGCGGCGCGATCACTGGCCTCGGCGATTCGGCGTTCGGTGACCGGGTGGGTACGCAGAAATTCGGGCACTGCCGGGCCCTGCAGGCGTGCGGCACGCTGCAGGTGCTGGAAGAAACCCGCCATGCTACGGGGGTCGAAGCCGGAACGTGCCAGCAGGCCGATGCCGATACGATCGGCTTCCTCTTCATTAGCACGAATGAAATCGATCTGCTCCTGGGCGCTCTGGGCCGCCATGCTGGCGGCGGCAGCCTGTGCCAGGTCGCCCTGGCCGCCGAGCAGAATGGCGGCGATGATGGCAGCGGTCAGGGGCAGGTTGTCTTCACCGGCCTCATAGGCGCGCGCATGGTGGCGCTGGGTAATATGCACCACTTCATGGGCAACGACGGCGGCCAGTTCGCTTTCGTTCTCGGCCGCCATGATCAGGCCATAATGGACGCCCACGAAGCCGCCCGGCAGGGCAAAGGCGTTGATATCCGGATCGTCCACCAGAAAGAACTGGAAATCGGGGCGGGTGCCGTCACCGGCAGCCACCAGGCGATAGCCAAGGTTGTTGAGGTAGTCGGCAATGACGAGGTCATCGACGATGGCATTGGCACGCCGCAGGTTGCGCACCACCGCCGCACCGATCTGGCGTTCACGCTCCGGGGTCAGCGCTTCCAGTGCGCTGTCACCGATATCCGGCAGGGCGATTTCGGCGTGCAGTACAGGCGCCAGGAATACTGGACACAGCAGGGCAATAAGGAGTGCGGACAGCACCGGGCTACGCGTGGGGGGTGACAACATGTGTGCTCAGATCTGTTTCCGTGTTCCCGTTACCACCTGCTTCGTTCCCTGAATGGTCTTTGCGTCCGTATCGTGGTGGGCCGTGTTGAGGCAGGCCAGCCTGTCGGCGGCCTCCGTAAGCTTGTCTGGTTTGGCGCCAGGGCATGGCAACCGTCTCCATCTTACCACTGCAAACGCCGGCTGCCGAACCACGGGTCAGTCGGGATGTCGTGGTGGCAGTGATATGCCGGGCTGGAGGCGAGGGCGGCTGGCGGGATTGTATATATTAGTGGTAACTAATATACTTGCGCTCCGTCGCCAGCATGGCGTCGTGTATAAACCGTAGACATTGAAGGGGAATAGATTATGTATCCGGTCAGGGAAATCGAAGTGGCAGACCTCCAGAAAATGATCGAAGACGAGCATCTCGTACAGCTGGTGGATGTTCGCAATCCCACCGAGGTGGCACGCGGTGCCATACCGGGCTCCAGCAACGTGCCCTTGCACCTCATTCCGTTACACATGACGCAGTTGCCGCAGAGTGGCCCGGTGGTGCTCTATTGCCACAGCGGTGCACGTTCCGCCCAGGCCTGCGCCTTTCTCAACCAGCAGGGTGTCGAGAACGTCTATAATCTGCGCGGCGGGATCCAGGCCTGGATCTCCAGCGGGTTGCAGGTTGCCTGATCTCGTCCCGTTTGCATTTCGGCGTTGCAAAAAGGTGGTCAACCTTGCCTCATTTCCATGACCAGATTAAGGTAATGGTTGATAGCCGGTGCGTAATGCTTGCGCTCGCCGCCCACATATCATATAAGAGTTAGTTGCAATACTAATATTTTAATCCGCAGCCAGGCGCTGCGGTGGCATTGCAGTAGATTTTTTAACACAGAGTGCTGGCACTCTAAATTTCCAAGTGCAGGAGAAAGTAATGGCTGATTTTGATCAAGAACTGGATGCAACCGGACTGAACTGTCCGCTGCCGATTCTGCGTGCCAAGAAGGCATTGGCCTCCATGTCCGCAGGTCAGGTGTTGCACATCATCGCGACCGATCCGGGTTCGGTAAAGGATTTCGATGCCTTTGCCAAGCAGACCGGTAATGAGTTGATGGAATCAAAAGAAGAAGGCGGCAAGTTCGAGTTCCTGATCAAGAAGGCCTGATCGGAAGCGCGCGGCGCCCACTCCAGGCGCCGGGACTTGTAAGTTCGAATAAGTAATGTTGACTGCCAGTTAGCAAGTGGGGAAATCTCAACGAAAGGGGACACCGATGTCTGAGAAAAAACTCGCTATTATTGCTACAAAAGGAACCCTCGATTGGGGATATCCTCCATTTATTCTTGCGTCGACTGCCGCAGCGCTGGGTTACGAGACCCAGATCTTCTTTACCTTTTACGGTCTTCAGTTGCTGAAGAAGAAAATCAACGTCAAGGTAAGTCCGCTCGGTAATCCAGGTATGCCGATGCCCATGGGTATGGACAAGTGGTTTCCCGTACTTGGTACGGCCATTCCTGGCATGGAAGCGATGATGACGGCCATGATGAAGGCCAAGATGAAATCCAAGGGTGTGGCCAGTCTGGAAGAACTTCGCGAGATGTGTCTCGAAGCAGATGTCAAGATGATCGCCTGTCAAATGACGGTCGATCTGTTCGATATGAATCAGAGCGATTTCCTCGATGAAATCGAATATGGCGGTGCCGCGACCTTTTTCGAGTTCGCCGGCGAGTCCGATATCTGTCTGTATATTTAAGGGCCGGGCCTGTCCCGCGAGGGGCGGGCCTTTTTCCTTTTTTCCCTCACCACATTTCTGTCTTTTCCCATCCCGTCACGGCCCGCCATCGGGCGTGATTGCGTGGCATAATGCCGCAAGGTGATGCATACGTATGCGAGGGCGTATCCATGGGGATTGTGAAGGGGTGTGAACTCCCCGAAGATCTTTATTACCACGTCGACGGTAACGTCTGGGCGCGCCTGCGCGAGGACGGCAGTCTCGATATCGGCATGACTGCCTATGCCTGTTCACTGGCCGGACAGATCGTCTCTTTCACCCCGCGCAAGATCGGCAAGACCGTCCGCCAGGACAAGTCCTGCGGCACGGTGGAATCCGGCAAATGGGTGGGTCCGGTCAAGGCGCCGGTCAGCGGCGACATCGTCGCCATCAACGAGGACGTGGTGGCCGATCCGGGTCTCATCAACCGCGATCCCTATGGCGCAGGCTGGGTGGTGCGCATGCAACCATCCAGCTGGGAGACGGACCGTGACAGCCTGCTTACCGGCGATGCGGCACTGGCAGCCTTTGCCGCGCGCATGGAAGCCGATGGCTTTGGGGGCTGTTGATGCGCGACTTCTCCCTTCACGTTAGCGACTGATCCCATGCCTGCCTGGATACGCCTGCTGAGGGAGGTGGAAATCCTTGCCGACGCGAGCGTGGATCGCGCCCTGCAGGATGTGCCATGCCTGTCCCTCGACGAGGTCCAGCAACGCCCTGTTACGTTTCATACTCCTGCATTCCGCCACTACTACAGCGAAGAGTTGCCCAGCGCGCGTGGTCACTGGCCGGCCCTGTCCATTACCGGTCCCGACTGCCGCCTGCAGTGTGATCACTGCAAGGGTGGCGTACTGGGCAACATGATCCCCGTTACTACGCCGGCCGTGTTGCGCCAGCGTGTCGAGCAACTGGTGGCACAGGGGATGGAGGGCTTTCTGCTCACCGGGGGCTCCAACCTGCGCAACGAGGTGGAGTACGGGCCGTTCTGGCCGGTGGTCGCCGATCTCAAGCGTGAGTTTCCACACCTGCAGATAGCCTGCCACACGGCGTTGATGGATGCAGACGGTGTGGCCTGCATGGCGCAGGCCGGGATCGATATTGCCATGCTCGATGTCATCGGTGCGCGCGATACCATTCGCCAGGTCTATCACCTCAAGCGTGAGGTGGACGACTTCGAGGCGACGCTGGCACGGCTGGTAGCCTCGCCCATGCGCGTGGTGCCGCACATCGTGCTGGGTCTGCACTACGGGTATCTGCTGGGTGAGTGGCGGGCACTGGAGATTGTTGCCCGTCACCGGCCCGATGCCCTCGTGCTGGTGGTGGCCATGCCGGTGTTCGCCAGCGCGATACGCCCCTTTCGGGTTCCCGGCCATGCGGTCATCGGCCGCTTCTTCCATGCCGCGCGCCGTCGCCTGCCGACCCTGCCCCTGATGCTGGGCTGTGCGCGTCCACCGGGCCTCGCACGCACACACATCGATGCGCTGGCGGTGATGACCGGTTTCGATGGCATTGCCCAGCCCGCCGAAGGCGTGGTCGAACTGGCCGCGCGCGCCGGTCGGCCGGTTCGCGTGGCTGCCAGTTGTTGTTCCTCGCCACTGCCTGTGGCCACGACAGGGGAAGTCCTCACCCTGCCGGACATCCTCGCTTGCCGGACGGCGCCGTCGTCGCCCGCAGGCACCGAGGTACGTGTCGCCGTGCCGAGCCTGCGGGGTATCGTGGCATGAGTGGTGTGTGGCGAATACTCGATACCGGCCTGCGTTCGGCGGCCGAGAACCTGGCGCTGGATCGCGCCCTGCTGGAAGCCCGCCAGGCGGGCGAGAGCCCCAACACCCTGCGTTTCCTCCGCTTCGAGCCATCCGCGCTGGTGGGCTACCATCAGGACGTGGTGCGCGAACTGCACCTGGAATACTGCGCTGCCCACGGTATCGCCGTGCAGCGGCGTATCACCGGCGGCGGGGCGATCTATTTCGATCCCGCCCAACTGGGCTGGGAACTGTTTCTCGATCGCCGTGCGCTCGGTAGCGCAGAGATGGAGAACATTGCCGCGCGCATCTGCAATGCAGCCGCTGACGGTCTGCGTGCCCTCGGCGTGGATGCGCGGTTTCGTCCCCGTAACGACATCGAGGTGAACGGGCGCAAGATCTCCGGTACCGGCGGCGTGTTCGAGGGCGAGGCGCTCATGTACCAGGGGACCCTGCTCATCGATTTCGACGTCGAACGGATGCTGCGCGTGTTGCGTATTCCGGCAGAGAAACTCACGCACAAGGCTATCGCCTCGGCGCGCGAGCGTGTGGCCAACCTGCGCGAACTGCTGAGCGTCGTGCCGCCGCTGGATACCATCAAGCAGGCACTCGCAACGGCCTTCGCCGAGGCCTTCGCGGTGCGCTTCGAAGTGGCGGCCCTGAACGCGGCCGAGCAACGCCGTTACGCCCATGCCCTGGCCGAGATCGAAAGCGACGACTGGGTGTATCAACCCGGGCGCGTTTACCCCGCGCAGGCAAGCCTGAGCGGTATGCACCGTTGCGATGGCGGTCTGATCTACGCCAACGTGATATTCGAGTCACGCAGCCGCCTGTTGCGCCAGGTCTGGTTCCACGGTGATTTCTTCCTCGCACCACGCCGGCTGGTGGCGGACATGGAAGCGGCCTTGCGCAATGCGCCGCTGGCGGAACTGCGCGCGAATTTGTGCGCGTGCTTTGCCCGTCAGCCGGTCGATGGCATCGGTCTCGGCCCGGAGGACTTCGCCGCGGCGGTAGAGGATGCGGTGGCCAATGTGGGCACGGAGGCCGAACCCGTTGACTGAGGCGCACACCGATGTACTGGTCGTGGGTGCGGGGCCGGCGGGTGCCTCGGCGGCGTGGTGCGTGGCGCGTGCGGGGTGGCACGTGGTGCTGGTGGAGGCACGCGCGCAGGTGGGCGTCCCCATGCAATGTGCCGAGTTTCTGCCTGCCGCGCCGGGCCGACTCGTCGCTGATGATGCCGGGGTGCAGACCACGCAGGTACTGGGCACCAGCCTGCCCTCCGGTCAGGTGACGCGCCTGGCCGCGCCCGGCAGGATGATCGATCGCCCGCGTTTCGACCAGGCACTGGCGGCGCGAGCGGTGGACGCCGGAGCGGTGCTGCGGACAGCAACGCGTTGCGTGGCCGTGGCTGAGGGTGGGCGGCGGGTGGTCGTGCGGCAGAACGGCGGGGTGAGCAACTGGCGCTGCAAGCTACTCATCGCTGCCGATGGGCCGACCAGCAGCGTGGCTCGCCGACTCGGCCTGCCGCCATTGAGAACCCTGCACAGTCGGCAATATCGGGTACGTCTGCGCCATCCCCTGCATGAGACACGCGTGTGGCTGAGTGCAGCCTTTCCAGGCGGCTATGGCTGGCTGTTCCCCCGTGGCGAGGAGGCCAATCTTGGTGTTGGCGTGGAACGCAGCAGTGGCGTGGATCTGCGTGCCGTGCTCGATGACTTCCACCACGGGTTGTGCGCGATCGGGCTAGTGGACGAGGCCGTGCTGTCGCGGACCGGCGGCCGCATCCCCGTGGGCGGGCTGCGCTCTCCCGTAGTGCACGGCAGGGTGCTGTTCGCGGGCGATGCTGCCGGCCTGGCACACCCGGTGACCGGCGCGGGGATCGCGCCAGCCGTCCACGCGGGCGAGCTGGCGGGTGACGCCGCTGTCCGTTTCCTGGCGGGGGAGGCGCAGGCCCTGCGGGATTACGCCGGGGAGCTGGAAGACTGTTACGGTAGTGCCCTGCGCCATGCCTGTGCGCGCCGCGAAGCGATGCTCGAAGCCTGGCGCGAAGGCCGTTTCGACGATGCCGCGGCGCGGCGCGGCTGGGTCGTCTTCCCCGAGTACTTTGCGGCATGAAAACAGGGGCGAGTAGTGAGGTGCGAGGTGCGAGGAAAAACATTTAACCGCAAAGGTCGCAAAGTAACGCAAAGCAGGAGATAGCAAAATGCCGTCATTCCGGGCGAAGCCATTAACCGCAAAGGTCGCAAAGTGCCGCAAAGCAGGAGATAGCAAAATGCCGTCATTCCGGGCGAAGCCATGCATCGCATGGCGCAGACCCGGAATCCAGGAACCGTGTAGCCTGGATGGAGGCCGCAGGCCGGAATCCGGGGGAATTCTGCCGGGAAAGAAAAGCAAAACCGCAAAGCTTGCAAAG
>DRKU01000232.1 GCA_011051615.1 Gammaproteobacteria bacterium | reverse complement strand
GATTGCCGCGTCAAGTCGGACCATTCCTTCATCGACGCGACGCTGGAAAAACGACTCAACCGTATCGCCGCCGAAATGCTCGGTGGTGAGCGAGAGGAAGACCGTGATGAGGGCTGAAGACTCACGCGCCGGGTTATGGCTGGAACGCCTGCGCCAGTGTCGTACTCGCCTGGAGGATGCTCATCCCCTGGTTGTGGAAGGTGAACTGACGCGCATGGTGGGGTTGACCATCGAGGCTGCCGGCTGCCAGGCGGCCCTGGGTACCCGCTGTCGCATACACAGCCCCGGGATGAGCCCGGCAGAAGCCGAGGTGGTCGGTTTTGGCAGTGATCATCTCTATCTCATGCCAACCGGCAACTTGCAGGGCATTGGACCCAACGCTCGTGTCGAACCCACCGGACAGGTATATGCTGCACCCGTGGGCCGAGAACTGCTCGGCCGTGTCATCGGTGGAAATGGCAAACCCATCGATGGTCGTGGCAAGCTCGACGCCAGTGACAAGATGCCGCTCAACGGGCGCATGGTCAATCCGGTTGAGCGCCAGCCCATCGATCGTCCGCTGGATGTCGGCGTCAAGGCCATCAATTCCCTGCTTTGCGTCGGGCGTGGCCAGCGCATGGGGCTGTTTGCCGGAAGTGGCGTAGGTAAGAGCGTATTGCTCGGCATGATGACGCGCTTTACCAATGCCGATGTCATCGTCGTTGGACTCATCGGCGAACGTGGCCGCGAGGTCAAGGAATTCATCGACAACATCCTTGGCGCGGAAGGCATGAAACGCGCAGTGGTCGTTGCGGTGCCGGCGGATCAGAGTCCTGTCATGCGGCTGCATGGTGCCTACCAGGCCACCAGTATCGCGGAGTATTTCCGTGATCATGGTATGAACGTGCTGCTGCTGATGGATTCGCTGACGCGTTTCGCCCAGGCGCAACGCGAGATCGCACTGGCTATCGGCGAGCCCCCGGCGACCAAGGGCTATCCACCCTCGGTATTTGCCCGCCTTCCACAACTGGTGGAACGCGCCGGCAATGGCGAGCAGGGCAAGGGCTCCATTACCGCGTTTTATACCGTGTTGACAGAAGGCGATGATCAGCAGGACCCGATAGCCGATGCCGCGCGCGCAATCCTGGATGGACATATCGTGCTTTCTCGTGAGCTGGCCGAGTCGGGGCACTATCCCGCCATCGACATCGAGGCGTCGGTCAGCCGTGCGATCAATCAGATCACCAGCGAGGAGCACCTCGCCGCAGTGCGACGATTCCGTCAGCTATACGCCGTCTACCAGCAGAACCGCGATCTTATTACCGTCGGCGCCTATACTCCAGGTAGCGACCCCCGCGTGGACGAGGCCATCCAGATGTATGCGCCGATGATGAATTTTCTCGCCCAGGGCATGAACGAGTCGGTGTCGTGGGAAGAGAGTCGGGCTGAACTTGAAGTCCTCATCGACCAGGTGCGACGTCTGGCCGAAGTGGCAGGTGGAGTGGATGCCGCGGGCAACCCGACGCAGAGCCCGGTGCCGATGTCATGAGCCCTTTTCGTGAAGTCCATATAAGCAGGAAGGTATCCCGGAGTTATGCGTAAGCGTTCCCAACGTATCCAGCCCATTCGCAAGCTGGCGGCGCATCATGAAAAGGATGCCGCTCGCGAGCTGGGCCAGGCCCTGCGCACGCTGGAAACGCATAAACAGCAACTGGAACAGTTGCTGCGCTATCGACAGGAATATGCACTGCAGATGACCTCCCGTGGCAGCCAGGGGATCAGCGCAGCACGTCTGCAGGAATACCAGGCCTTCATGGAAACCCTCGATCAGAATATCGCCAACCAGGAGGCCCACATACTCGAGGCCGAGCAGGTGTGTCGTGAACTGCGTGCGGTATGGCAGCAACGCCATGGACGTACTGATTCTCTGGGCAAGGCCATTACTCGTCTGGAGAAGCATGAAGCGACTGGCGAGCGTCGCCGTGAGCAGCGGGAAGCCGACGAACTTTCCGGGCGCATACGGCGCGAACCCACCACCTGAGTCCACAATCCTCTCTCCTGCAGGGCCGGTTGGCACGGGCCTTGCTTTTTCCCGTATGCACGACGTGATGCGAACAAGCGGGAGATACACTCCATGTTACCGACCAACCTGATCCCGGCCGCCGCTACCGGCGCCACCACCAGTGAAGGTACTGATGCCACGGCGTCCCTGGTACCGGGTAGTGCTGGCGCAGAGGCTCCGTCACGGGCCGGTTTCGACAATATGTTGCTTGAATTCCTGCGCCTGCAAGGGGGTGAAACGCTACCTCCCGATGTGCTCACAGATATCCCGGGCGGGCAGTTTATGGATGACGGGCAGCAGGTAACAGGCGGAGAAGACTTGCCGATAGCGGCAGATCCTGACCTGCTGACTCCTGTTGACCTCAGCGAGCTGGGCCTGGTGGCGGGAACCATGCCCATGCAACTGACGGAAGTGGAAAACGGTGTCCTGCTGGGTGAACAGGGGGAACCCACCGGTGCTTTCATGCGAGCGCGCTTCGAGTCTGCACCCCGCGAGACTGCTATCACCCCCATGGGAGGGCGTTTGCAGGCTGGTGTCATTGTACCCCTCTCGCTGGAGCCGACACAGTCCGTGCTTCCAACTGTGGCATCTGTAACTGACGATACCACCGGCACGGTGCTGGATGCACAGCTCAGGGACGGGTTGCCGATACAGTTACCCGCACAGGAACGTGGCGCCGTGTTACCGGGGGAATCGAGTACGACATTTGCTGCTGCAGGTACGATACCGGCGGCCGGCAACGGTAGGCATGCCACTGCCGGCCTGCCTGAAATCCGAACCCCCGTTCAGCATCCCGCCTGGGCCGGCGAGGTCAGTGAACGCCTGCAATGGATGGTCAGGAATAACCTGCAGCAGGCCGACATCCAGCTGGATCCACCAGAGCTGGGTCGACTCGATGTGCGCGTCGTGGTCAACAACGATCAGACCCACATCCAGTTCGCCTCCAGCCATGCAACGGTACGCGATGCCCTGGAATCCGCCTTGCCGCGCCTGCGTGAGATGTTCCACGAGCAGGGACTCAATCTTGGCAATGTGGATATCTCTCAGCACTCTGCACAGCAACAGGAGCGGGGTGACGCAGAACAGCCCCACGCTCACGATTACGTGGAAGCCAACGACGAGGATGGCAGGGGCTCATCGATGACGACACATGCCACGGGCTCCCCGGGCAGCCAGGGTCGCGGCTTGCTGGATGTGTTTGCCTGAACTGCCGTTGCGGGAAACGAATTCCGGCCACACCGCTAAAGTAATTTCCGCGACTGTCGATAGTGGTATACACGTCCCCCATCTACCCGGGCAGGTCTTCGATTTCCCGGATATTTGGGGGTAAATGCAGCAGCAGACCTAACAGGGATAGCGGACAGGTGAGTAACAACAGCCAGACTCTTGTTTGCAACGCGGTGATGGACATCGCCACGGTCGCTGATCTCAAAACCCAGCTTCAGGAAATTGCCAGTCGCTCAGGTGCCGTGGTGCTCGACGGTTCGCAAGTTGAGCGTATCGATACCGCCGCCTTGCAACTGCTGGCGAGTTTCCACCGTGAAATGACCAGGGTAGGCTCGCCACCCGAATGGCAATCCCCTTCTAATGTTTTGCGGCAGTCGGCCAGACTGTTGAACCTCGACAGGCATATTGGGCTTGATGAAGCAACGGGCTGAGCAGCCCAATACTGAAATAACTTCTGGAGTACGGGACCATGGCAACAATTCTTGCAGTCGATGATTCGGCGTCCATGCGACAGATGGTCGCCTTCACCCTGAAAGGAGCCGGTTTCGATGTGGTCGAAGCGGTAGACGGCCAGGATGCTCTGGGTAAAGCGAAGACACAGAGTTTCAACCTTGTTGTTACCGACGTCAATATGCCCAATATGGATGGTATCGCTCTGATCCGTGAATTACGCGCGCTGCCCAATTACAAGTTTGTGCCCATGCTGATGCTGACTACCGAGAGTGGCAGTGACAAGAAGGCGGAGGGCAAGGCAGCAGGAGCTACCGGCTGGATTGTAAAACCATTCAATCCCGAGCAACTGCTGGCGACTGTCAAAAAAGTCCTGGGTTAACAGGGAGAGACCTCATGTCCATCGACATGTCCCAGTTTCTGGAGACCTTCTACGAGGAAAGCTTCGAAGGTCTCGAAATCATGGAATCAGAACTGCTAAACCTCGATGTGGGGGCGGCAGATGCTGAGGTTATCAACACGATCTTTCGAGCCGCCCATTCCATCAAGGGGGGGAGCGGGACCTTCGGGCTGACTGCAGTTGCGTCGTTTACTCATGTGCTGGAAACCCTGCTTGACGAGATGCGCGACGGCCGCCGTGATGTCAGTCAGGAAGCCGTGGATCTCATGCTTGAATCCGTGGATGTATTGCGTGACATGCTCGCTGCACTACGTGAAGGTGCCGAACTGGATGCGCAGCGCATCGCCGATACGCAGGCGCGGCTGGAAAAACTTCAGGGCGGTGATACCACACCAACTACCGTCGCGGCCGGGGATCCCGGCGAGGCTGCGGAATCAAACGACGGTTGGCGGATATATTTCCGGCCGAAAGTGGAGATGCTGCAAACCGGAAATGACCCGGTTCGCATGTTGCGTGAGCTGGATTCCCTTGGTGATATGCAGGTCTCCTCGCTCCTCGACAAGCTGCCGGATTTCGCTAACCTTGATCCCGAAGAGTGTTTCCTGGCCTGGGACATCACCCTGCGGGGGAACGTGGACGAGAGTGCCATACGTGAGATTTTCGAGTGGGTGGAGGACGACTGTGAGTTGAAGATCGAACCGATTTCGCCCCAGCCGGAGGCCAGCGTAGCCAGGGTAGAGAATTCAGGTGGAAATGAGCACGCCCCGGCTTCGTCCACGGCAGGGAAGAAACGGGCGTCCAGTGGTGAAGCCACGTCTATTCGGGTTTCAACCGACAAGGTCGACGAACTCATCAACATGGTAGGCGAGCTGGTCATTACCCAGTCCATGCTGAGCCAGTTTGGTGAGGACGAAGAAGGCCTCGACATGTCCCGTTTCGAGAAGTTGCGTGATGGATTGGTGCAGCTCGAGCGGAATACCCGTGAGTTACAGGAAAGTGTCATGCGTATCCGCATGCTACCCATCAGCTTCGCTTTTCAACGCTTCCCTCGACTTGTTCATGACCTGGGTGGCAAGCTGGGCAAGAAGATCGAACTCAAGCTCTCTGGTGAGCAGACCGAGCTTGACAAGACCGTAATGGAGAAGATCGGCGATCCACTGGTTCACCTGGTACGTAATTCCGTGGACCATGGCCTCGAATCACCGGAGGCACGTATCGCTGCAGGAAAGCCGGAAACCGGTGTGGTGCATCTCAACGCCTATCACCAGGGTGGCAATATTGTCATTGAAATCAGTGATGATGGAGCTGGTCTGAACAGCACGAAGATCCTGGCCAAGGCGCGTGAGCGGGGTATCGTGGCGGAGAACGAAGAACTGAGCGAGGAACAGATCGCGGACCTGATATTTGCGCCGGGTTTTTCTACCGCCGATGAGGTGAGCGATGTCTCGGGCCGTGGCGTCGGTATGGATGTGGTGCGTAAGAACATCAAGGCCCTTGGTGGCAGCGTAGAGGTGACCACTGAACAGGGCGTGGGGACGACTTTCACTATTCGACTGCCGTTGACACTCGCTATTCTGGATGGACAGTCGGTACGGGTTGGTGATGAGATCTATATCCTGCCGCTGGTATCTATTATTGAGTCGATTCAGGCCAGACCAGAACAAATCAAGAGCGTGGCAGGGTGCGCCGAAGTCTATCGTTTACGTGAGGAATATATACCAATCGTACGCCTGTGTAATGTTTTTGGCGTGCGTGCTGAAGCAGAAAAACTTGAAGATGGTTTGCTGGTGGTAGTCGAAGGCGATGGCCAGAAGGTTGCGGTATTT
The DNA here is from genome assembly GCA_011051615.1 of Gammaproteobacteria bacterium. Lineage (GTDB taxonomy): Bacteria > Pseudomonadota > Gammaproteobacteria > CAMYNG01 > CAMYNG01 > HyVt-448. The sequence goes on along the minus strand of DRKU01000232.1, from coordinate 326 downwards.
GTCGATGATCTTCTTGGTCAACAACAGGTCGTTATCAAGAGCCTGGAAACCAATTTCCGCCGTGTGGACGGCGTCTCCGGTGCCACCATCCTGGGTGATGGTACTGTTGCACTGATCCTCGACGTCGCAGGGCTGATTAAACTGTCGCGTACGGTCCAACCAGGTCATTTCCCCGACGGTCCTGGTGGCCGGGGCCGGCAGCAATCATCAGTGCGGGATGAAGAATCGGTTGATGTTCAGCCGGATGATGAAAGTACTCAAGCAGCATGAGGAGCACCCGATGGATGCCGCACAAAATCTGAACGTTGAACAGGATCTGATTACGG
>DRKU01000231.1 GCA_011051615.1 Gammaproteobacteria bacterium | reverse complement strand
CGCCAATGGCGAACGCCACCTGCGCCGCCGGGAAACGCTGGCACGCCTCTATCGCCGTGCGTGGCTGGACGAGAGCCTGCGCATCGCCGCGCGTTGCCGCTTCAGCCTCGACAGCCTGCGCTACGATTATCCCGATGATGTTACCCCACCCGGTGAAAGCGCCGACGACTACCTGCACCGCCTCGCCCATGAAGGCATGCGCACGCACTGGCCCAGGGGCGCCCCCGAGCGGGTACGCAAACAGGTAGCGCACGAACTGGGCATCATCCGGGAGCTGAACTACGCACCCTATTTTCTCACCGTGCACGACATCATCCGCTTCGCCCGCTCGCGCGGCATCCTCTGCCAGGGGCGCGGCTCGGCGGCCAACTCGGCCGTGTGTTACTGCCTTGGCATCACCGCCGTGGATCCCGCGCGCATGAACCTGCTGTTCGAGCGCTTCGTCTCGCGTGAGCGCGACGAGCCGCCGGACATCGACGTGGACTTCGAGAGCGGGCGACGCGAGGAAGTGATCCAGTACATCTATGGCAAGTATGGTCGCCGCCGCGCCGCGCTGGCGGCGACGGTGATCACCTACCGACGCAAGAGCGCCCTGCGCGACGTGGGCAGGGCGCTGGGTTTCGAGGCGGCACAGATCGAGGCCCTCATCGATTCGCTGGCCTGGTGGGAGAGTGAACTGCCCGCGGAGCGGGTGCGCGAGGCGGGCCTCGATCCCGACGGCGATGCCATGCGCCGCCTGCTCTATCACGCCACCGAACTGCAGCGTTTCCCTCGTCACCTTTCGCAACACGTGGGCGGCTTCGTCATCGCGCGCCATACACTGTCGGACCTGGTGCCCATCGAGAACGCCGCCATGCCCGAGCGCACCGTGATCCAGTGGGACAAGGACGACCTCGATGCCATGGGCCTGCTCAAGATCGACTGTCTTGGTCTTGGCATGCTCGGTGCGCTGCGCGACTGTTTCGATCTGTTGCAACGGCATTACGACCGGCAACTGTCGCTGGCAAGTATCCCCGCCGACGACCCGGCGGTGTATGCCATGATCCAGCGCGCCGAGACCATCGGTGTCTTCCAGATCGAGTCACGCGCCCAGATGAGCATGTTGCCGCGCCTGCGCCCGGCCTGTTTCTACGACCTGGTGGTACAGATCGCCATCGTGCGTCCCGGCCCCATCCAGGGCGACATGGTGCACCCCTACCTCAAGCGCCGGCAGGGTCGCGAGCCCGTGACCTACCCCAGCGAGGACGTGCGTGAGGTGCTGGAACGCACCCTCGGCGTACCGCTGTTTCAGGAACAGGTCATCAAGCTGGCCATGGTGGCAGCGGGCTTTTCCGCCGGTGAAGCCGACCAGTTGCGCCGTGCCATCGGCGCCTGGCGCAAGCGCGGCGAACTGGCCACCCTGCAACAGCGTCTCATCGACGGCATGCGCGCACGTGGCTACAGCGAAGACTTCGCGCGGCGGATCTATCAGCAGATCCAGGGCTTCGCCGAATACGGTTTCCCCGAATCCCACGCCGCCGGCTTCGCCCTGCTGGCCTGGGTGTCGGCCTGGCTCAAGCACCACTACCCCGCCGCCTTCACCTGCGCCCTGCTCAACAACCAGCCCATGGGTTTCTATGCCCCGGCGCAACTGGTGCGCGAGGCACAACGCCAGGGTGTCAGCGTGCGGCCGGTGGATGTGCGCCACAGTGACTGGCCCTGTACGCTGGAGGCCGAGGGCAGCACAACCATGGCCCTGCGCCTTGGCCTCTGCCAGGTCCGCGGTCTGTCACGTCCCGGCGCGGAACGCCTGCTCGCCGCGCGTGCGCAACACGCCTTCCGTGACACCGATGACCTGGTACATCGCGCCCGGCTGGATCGCCGTGATTGCGAAGCGCTGGCGGCCGCCGATGCCCTGCACGGGCTCGCCGGCCACCGCCACCGCGCACGCTGGCAGGTCCTCGGTGTGGAGGTACCCCGCCCCCTGATCAAACATCATGCCGCACACAATGTCGCGCCCATGCTGCCAACACCGTCTGTTGGTGACGCGGTGGTGGCGGATTATGCCAGCACCGGGCTCAGCCTGCGCGCCCACCCCCTGAGCCTGCTGCGCACGCAATTGCGCACACGCCATGTCACAATGGCCATGGAACTGGAGCAGGTTGCCAATCACAGGGATGTCTACGTGGCAGGACTGGTGATCACGCGCCAGCATCCGGCCAGCGGCAAGGGCGTGATCTTTCTTACTCTCGAGGATGAAAGCGGGTATTTTAATATCGTTATCTGGCCATCGTTACTGGAAGAATTTCGCGCCACCATCCTTGGCGGACACCTGCTCGGGATACGCGGCCAGCTACAACGGGAGCAGGGTGTCACGCATATCATCGCGCGGCATATCGAAGACCTCGACTCCCTGCTTGGGGAACTGCGACCTCGCTCGCGGGACTTTCGTTAAATACGTGTTCCAAATTCCACTACAGTTTACAGACATCAGGCTCTCACCGGGGCGGCGTTTACGGACCGTCAGCCGCAGGGACGACGTGCAGGAAGCACTAGTGTCGCGAGAGGGCAGGAGAAGGTGAGACCGGGAGGTCGAGAAGCTGGCCTGGGCCACGCCCGGAGCGACTGCGGCTGTCGAGCGTACAGGGATGTATTT
>DRKU01000230.1 GCA_011051615.1 Gammaproteobacteria bacterium | reverse complement strand
TCCACCACATCCTGTCGCAGACGCTGGCTGGCGCCCTTGTCGAGACGCTGGATGAGATCACCCACCGAGGCGAGATTGTGCTCCTTGACCAGCCGATTGAGCCGACTGACCACCAGGTAATGCTTGTTGTCACCAAGCACGATGCCGCTGGCGCTCTCGAGAAAGGTGCACAGGGCCTGATAATCACGATCGGCAAGTGTACCGGGGGCAGGTGGCTGCGTATTGAGCCCTGTATCCATGAGGTATCTTCTACTCCTTACGCGCCATGCTTCCGCTGTATGGCTGCCGGGTGGACCGAATCGCTATCGTGGGTGTTCATCGAGCGTTTCCCGCACCATGCGTGCCAGCTCATCGGCATTGAACTTGGGCACAAACTTGTCGGCACCCACCTTTTTGACCATGTCTTCGTTGAAGACGCCACTGAGCGAGGTATGCAGCATCACCGGAATATTTTTCAGTCGTTCATGACGGCGGATTTCGGTGGTCAGGGTATAGCCGTCCATCTCCGGCATCTCCACGTCGGAGATAACCAGATCCAGCTTGTCACGGATATCCGCACCATCCGAAACCAGCTCCAGCAGTTCATCCAGACCTTCCTTGCCATTGCTGGCCAGCATGGTGGTCATGCCCAGTTGCTCACAGGTGCGTTTTACCTGGTTGCGCGCCACGCTGGAATCATCGACGATAAGAATGCGCACGGGGCTTTCCTCATCGGTCTCTTCGCGCAGTTCCTCGGAAACATCGGTTTCCACACCGACGATCTCCGAGAGAACTTTCTCCACGTCGATGATCTCGACGAGTTCCTCGTCGACACGCGTCACTGCAGTAAGAAAATTGCCCTTGCCGACGCCCCTGGGTGGCGGCAGGATCTCCTCCCAGTTCATGTTGACGATACGCTCCACGCTGTCCACCAGAAAGCCCTGCACCGAACGGTTGTATTCGGTGATGATGACAAAACAGTTTTCGGTGGATTCGAGGGGCCGCTTGCCGATGGCCATGGCGAGATCCATCACCGGAATGGTGCGCCCGCGCATGTTGGCGATACCCCGCACCACGGGATTGGAATGCGGCAGGGCTGTCAGGGAGGGGCAATGGATGACTTCCTGTACCTTGAAGACGTTGATGCCGTATCGCTGCCGACCACTGAGTTTGAACAGCAGCAGTTCGAGGCGATTCTGGCCCACCAGCTGGGTGCGTTGATCGACACCATCGAGAACACTGGACATGTGAACGACTCCCACGGTTACATGATCGATTAATCCGGTTCCCGTGCCTCGCTGGTCACACGACATTCGCAAGGCAAGCAGCGGCAAAACACATCAATTCCCATGAAGTTATCAAGGCATTGATTTGTCATTAGAAACAGTTACCGGAAACTCTGCTGGTTTATCGGCCCGGCAGTGGGTGACTTAAACTTTTCCCCCCAACGACACATCAGGCACAGCGCTTGCAGTGTTTCGGGCAGGAGACCGGATCCGCGCGCCAGGGTGCGCCCCTCGACCGGAACAGGTGAAACATGAACACAACTAAGCCCATGAATAACAAGACGATTACAATCTCAAGGCGGTACGCGCCCCGCAACGGCGCCAGCCTGCTGCTGGTGGCAATGCTTTGCCTCCTGCCGCCTGTCGCCATGGCCCAGGGTGCCTGGGAATCCCTCGCGAGCATCAGGTCCGTCGCCAGCAAGTTCGTCCTCGCCACCATCGGCGACCCACAGGCGCGGGTGCGCTTCGATCACCTCGACCCGCGCCTGCGACTACGCCGCTGTGATGGCCAGCTGGAAGCCTTCTGGCCCGGCGCACGGCGGCCGAGCGGCAATGCGACGGTAGGGGTGCGTTGCAACGGCAGCCGTGCCTGGAAGATCTACCTGCCGGTCAGGATCACCCGCCGCCTGGCGGTGGTGGTCACACGTCATCCCCTCGCGCGGCAACACCCGCTGACACTGGATGATCTGCGTGTGGAGACCCGCGAAGTGAGCGGTCTCGATGCCGTACCCATGGATCCTCAACACTACGTGGGCATGGTGACCCGCCGTCGCCTGCCGGCCGGCGAAATCCTGCGGCCGCAACTGGTGCAGCCACCGCGAGTCATTCGGCGCGGTGACCCGGTGATCATCGAGGCGCGCAGCGGCAACATCGCGGTGCGCGTGCACGGTACGGCCCTCATGGATGGCCGTCGTGGCCAGCGCATCCGTGTGAAAAACGCCAGCAGCGGACGTGTCATCCAGGCCTCGGTCGCCGCCGCCGGACTGGTCACCGTCGGAATTTAGTCATGCATCAGCAGGGAGAAAAGGTAAGTGCTTGATTCACGCGTCATGAGTTTGTCAGTACGACTAAAGTTTCGCATTACGACGCCGATAATCCTGATGCACGCCGTATCAGGAGACGTCCATGCCTATCGAAATCAATGGCCTGAATTCACAACGCACCCAGCTCAGCAACGACCGTCAGATCCGCAAGACCGGCAAGGGATCCACTGGCAGCCAGAATGCCGCCGGGGCGACGGCGGATACCGATTCTGTGACGCTCACCGACACCGCCGCCCGTCTGCGCACGATCGAGAAGGGTCTGGCGCAGCAGCCGGTGGTGGATGTCGATCGGGTGCAGGCCATGGAAACCTCCATCCGCAATGGGGAATACCGCATCGAACCGGAGCGCGTCGCCGACAAGATCATTGAACTGGAAGATGCCATGGACGGGCAAAGACGCTGATCCCCTGCCGAACTGTATCGGCAGGTCACCGATACACGAGGCAAACACCATGCACACGGCCACACCCCCCCCTCTTCTGCAGGAAATCCATACCCTGCTCGGCACGCTGCACGATACCCTCCAGCAAGAGGCCGGTGCCCTGGCAGGGAACGACATGGATACACTGGCGCAGCTCACGGTGAAAAAACACCGCCTGTGTGAGCAACTGGAAGGCCTGGAGAAGGCACTCCAGGGCCACGCGACCCTGCCGGCGTGGCGCAAGCTGCCGCTGTGGCAGGACATCACCAGCCTCTTCGCACAATGTCAACGGCACAACCGGCGTAACGGCATGGTGGTAATGCGTAAGCGCCACGACGTGGCCACCCTGCTCGCCACCCTGCATGGACAGACAGGCCGTGAACGCACCACTTACGGCCGGCACGGAGGTCCGGATGCCAGCCCGGGCGGTGGTGGCCTGCTTGCCAGCGCCTGATTACGTAGGCGGCAGTATGCAGGTGGTGGAGGCCCTCGCGGGGCAATGGTAAACTGACGGCCTGCCCCGGTAGCTCAGCTGGATAGAGCAACCGCCTCCTAAGCGGTAGGTCGGACGTTCAAATCGTCTCCGGGGCGCCAGCTTGCCAGCAGGATGGCGTCAGGCGTCCATTGCCGTGACGCCCGGCTGCCAACGATAACGCGCCGTCACAACATTGCCACGCTCGTTGAAACTCACCGACTCGCAACGCGACTGTACCAGCGGCAAGCCGCGGCCGCTGTACTGCTCGTTGTCATCAAGACACATACGCAGTGCAGCCACGTCGAAGCCCTCACCGCTATCGGTGACACGCACTTCCAGAATACCATCGCCACCCTCGACGCCGTGTGAAATCTCCAGCATCAGCCGACCGTCCTGTAGATCCTCCAGTCGCTCATTTTTCAACTGGTAGAAACGCATGAAGCCATCGCTATCGGCCTTGATGCTCGAATCCAGTTCAAGCAGGCCATGATCGAGGGCATTGGCAAACAGCTCGCTGAGAATGGAAAAAATATGCTGGCGAAAGGGCGCCAGACCCTGGATCTCCTGGATCAGGTTCATGACCAACGGCACTGGGTTGACGCGGCGCAGGCTGTCGGCCTCCAGTTCGAGGCTGAAACGCCAGGTGAGGGGGTCGGTGGTCTCGGCAGCGCTCTGCGTGTCTTTCTGGGCGCGTTTCTCCAGTTGCGCGGTATCCACTATGAGGATGGATATATCATCCAGCTGTTCATGTCCACCCATGTGCGTATCGACCAGTCCGCGCAGCGCGTCCAGATCGATCCCATCAGCTGAATTCTGCATGAGAAAGGTCTCCAGCCGCTCGGTACCAAGTTTTTCACCATCGAGGGACTCGGCCCGTATCAGGCCATCGGAGAAAACCAGGAAGGACTCGGCGCCACCAAGGGGGATGACGCGGGTCTCGGCGGTAAATTTCTCCGGGGACAGAACGCCGAGGGCGAGGTGAGCCGCCGGGATGCCCGTCAACTCGTTGGTGTCATGATGTCGCACATAGATGGGCGGCATGCCTCCACTCCACAACTTGAGGGACTTGCGCTCGGGGTCGATCTCCAGTGCCACCGCGGCACAGAAGATGTCTGGCGGCAATACCTTGTGCAACTTCTGATTCAACTCCTCGAGGATGCGCTCGAGGGAAAAGCCTTTTGCCGACATCCCGTAGAAGGTCTCGGCCGCCGGCATGGCGCCAATGGCCGCGGTAATACCATGACCGGCAAAATCACCTACCAGTATCTGGATACTGCCCTGCGGGGTCTCCGACACGAGAATGATGTCTCCGCAGAATACTGCAGCAGAAGATACCCAGTGCGAAATACCGGGTAAGTCACGCGAACCACGGTTAAGAATACAGGTAAACAGGTGTTCTGCCACGCGCAGTTCCTTTTGCTGCTGGATCTGGTGGCGTTCGGCAACGGTCTTGTGACGCAGCAGTTCTTCATGCAATACCATGATGCGCTGCATGGCGGTGATCTTGGCACCGATCTCCTCAAGCACATAGGGCTTGGTCAGGTAGTCGTCTCCGCCCGCCTCGACCGCCTTGCATAGCGAGGTATTGTCATTGAGAGCCGTAACGAAGATCACGGGTACGAAATGTTCACCACTCAGGGCCTTGATACGGCGGGTTGCTTCGTAGCCGTCCATGCGTGGCATCATGATGTCCATCATCACCAGTTCCGGCTGCCAGGACTGGAACATCTCGACAGCCTCAACACCATCGCGTGCAATACGGGACTCGTGACCAAAGTGCCTGAGAATACTCTCCAGCGCCCGCGCATTGGGCGCATTGTCCTCGACGATCAGGACCCTCAGTGCCCGGTTCACGACTACCGCCCGAGCTCTGGCGCACGCATCCATGTCACCCATCGCTCCTGCTCAGGAAAACTGGAACAGTTTCTGGAAATTGGCCAGTTCCAGTTCCTGTCTGACATCGGAATTACAGCGAGAAATGCGCGCCCGAGAGCTGTCACCACCAGTGGCATCACGCAACAGCAGAAGCATGCCCAACGCGGAGCTGTCGATATCGACAACATCAGCCATATCGATAATGTAGTGGGCATCGGGTCTGCCGCGCGCGATCTCGAGCACCTCACCAAATTCCTCGTGCGAGTCGAAGTCGAAGCGACCGCTGATGCGCACCACTACTTCATTCCCGCTTTCGTTGACTTCCGTACTAACCGTCATTGTTGACTCCGTATACCGCTTTGATTCAGAACAGGTCTATTTCACCGACTTCAAGGTTATTCTGTACCACCGCCTTGTGGCGTGCCCCTTCAAGGCGGCTCTCCACTTCCGCCATGGCAAGATGCAGCTCCTCGTTCATCTCCCCGGCATCCAGCATGCGTTTTATCAGGTCCGAAGTGGCAATCATGGCCAGGGCCTTGTTCTCAACATGCTGGCTTAGCTGGGTAAGAATATCTTCGAATTGCAGGCTCTGGATGGAGCGTGCCACTTCCTGGTTGACGCGCCCGGCAATCTCCTGTGCCTCATCCAGTTTGCGGGCATTGTCGCGCTGGATGGTCTGGATGGTCTCCATCATTTCCTCCACCCGCCCGCGGGCACGCATGACGATCTTGGTATCGCGTGAAGCAACTTCATTGATGATACCGCGTGCTTCGTCAAGCCCCTTCATGGTCGATAGAATCACCTCGTGGATCTTGTCGGAGAACTGGCTCGACTTGTCGGACAGGGCGCGCACCTCGTCGGCCACCACGGCAAAACCACGACCATGCTCGCCGGCTCGGGCCGCCTCGATGGCCGCGTTGAGGGCCAGCAAATTGGTCTGATTGGAGATTTCCTTGATATCACCGAGGATGTCAACGATAGAACGGGTCTCTTTCCACATATCGTTGAGTTTGTACACCAGGCGCATGCTCTCGGTGCTGGTGGAAACCACGGTTTCGACAAAGAAGTTGAGCACTTCCTGGGTTTCGTTGATGAATTCGTTGATCCCCGGTCCGTCCTCGTCCTCCCCCTCTTCCGATCCACAGGAGTTCAGCATGGACACCAGCAACATGCGCTGGGCCTCCACTTCACTGTGCAGGCCGTTGAACCCCTGTGACAGGCCGCTGATGGCATCAGCCAGCACCGACTTGATCTGGCCGACCGGATCGAGAATGTCGCTGGCTTCGCATTCCATGCGCGCATTGAGCGCCATCAGCTCCTGGTGCAGGGGAACCTGTTCCCCCGTTGATATGCCTGACGTGCCCGCATTTTGATCGGGTGCCTCCACCGCCACTTGCGCAGGTCGCGCCATGCGCCACCACAGCAACGCGGCAAGACTGATGAGTCCCGGGGAGGCATAGCCGGACCAGGGGAAGGGACCGACAAACGGCAGAACCCAGCCAGCGGCAAACAGGCCGACTGGCAGCAGCCGGGCAAGCGATTCCCTGTTGGAGAAAGTTTTTTTCACGACAAGAGCAAATCCATTTTGTGCACAGGGTTGTTAACGGATGGAAGCGGGAAAACTTTATATCTTTGCCACCCGTCCGGTTGGACGGTGTGCAGGGTGGCGCCGGTAGCTCGGCCTGCATCTCCCGCCGATGGCCGGCCAGCGGTTTAATCCCTGCGCGCTTCATGGTAATTTGAGGTCCTCTACCGAGCGGATTGCCCGCTCCTGCATCGATGCGAGACCTGTGACACACGTAACTCATCATACGCACCAGCACGACACCAGTTCGGGACGCATTGGCATCGCCTTTGCGCTCAACTTCGCGTTCACCATCATTGAATTCGTTGGCGGTCTGCTCACCAACAGTACCGCCATCATGGCCGATGCCGTCCATGATCTGGGGGATACCCTGTCCATTGGCCTGTCATGGGCGCTGAGCCGGCTCAGTGGCCGAGACCCGGACGAGGCTTACACCTACGGTTACCACCGCCTGTCCCTGCTCGCCGCCCTCATCAATGGAGTCGTGCTGATTGCCGGTTCCATCTGGGTCCTGTCCGAAGCCCTGCCTCGCCTGCTTGACCCGCAGATGCCGCATGCCGAGGGTATGTTCTGGCTGGCCATACTCGGTGTGGGCGTCAACGGCTACGCCGCCTGGCGCCTGAGCAAGGGGCGTACGCTCAATGAAAAGGTGCTGAACTGGCACCTGCTGGAAGACGTGCTGGGCTGGGCCAGCGTTCTCATTGTCAGCATCGTGCTGCTGTTTTCTGACCTGCCGATCCTCGACCCACTTCTTTCCATCGTCTTTACGCTCTTCATCCTCATGAACGTGCTGCGCAACACCATGAAGACGATACGTATTTTCCTGCAATCGGTACCGGATCGCGCCATGCTCGAAGATATCCGCAACCGACTGGCAGGTCTCGACTGTGTCAGGCACGTTCACTACCTGCACCTGTGGTCGCTGGATGGGGAACGAAATGTATTGACCGCACACCTGGAAATTGATCGCATGATCAGCGCCGAGGAGCAGAAGCAGATCAAGCAGGCGATCCGCACACGCCTTGCGGACCTGCCCCTGGCGCACACGACGATTGAGTTCGAACTTCCCGATGAACCCTGCCGTGACGATCAGGAAGGTGGTAGTAGCGTAGAAGGCCGGGGGACACGGAACTGACCCTGTGTGGCGGGGACAAACCCGTCCGCTGGCCAGTGACTGACTCAGCCAACGTGGACGGTGACCTGCTGGTGCTCGCTGTGCAGCACCGAGCAGGCCTGCTCGACTTCCTCGTGCGCCCCGTGCACCAGCAATAACAGGTTTTCGTTCTGCACCGCCTGCTCGTATTCGATGATACCATCACGTGGAATACCAATGGTGTGCAATGCCGCGCCATGCAGACTGAAACCACCGCCGACCTCACTATCCATGGTTTCACGCATCATGACTGCCGCCAGGTGGCCCACGACGATCAACAATACGGCTTCAGACTGCCGTACCACGGCGGTGGTATTCAGGAGCCCCCCCAGTGCCTGCCAGAAAGCCGCCTGTGGCCCGTGGTAATGGAATCGACCACCACTGCGAAAGAACCCCACCGCCTGCTCCGCGTCGACACGGGCCTGCCCCAGTACCGACACCAGCCCGAGGTCACAACCCGCCTCGCGCAAACCCTGTAGTGCCACCGTTAGATGGGAACAGGCCGGATAGACCGCGACACACGTATTCCTGCTTGCCATCTGTCATCCACCATTCACCCGCCAGATTCCACTGTGTCTCTGCCCTGGCGATCAGTGTGCGGCGTAACTGGTGATCCGGCTGTCACCTGAGTGACAGAGGGGAGTCCGATGCCGGAACGCGCAGAAAGGAACCGGCGCAGGCGAACGCCCGACCCATGGAGCGGGTGTATCCCGGCGGGTGAAATAAGCACGATACTCAGTGACCGCTTTCCGACCTCTTTTTTGGGAGCTCCACCTGGTGGGCATATTCGTGCAGGGCTTCCAGCTCGGTGACTTCGGTATGGAACTTGTGCCGCTGCAGGATCCCCTGCCTGCGCCAGTGCTGGAGGTGGCGGTTGACCACCTGCCGTACGGATCCCACCATGCGAGCCAGGGCATCGTCGTGCAGGTCATGGATCAGGCGCAGACGTTGAGGGGCCTCACTGTCATACTGCGGAATGACGTGACGCAGGATCAGGCGGGCAAGGCGCGTAATGGTGTCATGCAGGGCCAGGTCGGTGGCAAGGTCCTCCATCTTGCGCATCTGCTCACCCAGGTAGGGAAGAAAATTGCGGTTGAACTCGGGGTGGTGATCAATCCACTCACGCGCGGCATGAATGGGGACCGAAACCAGCGCCATGTCATCCAGTGCCACGGGAGCCACGTCGTGGGGCGTATTGTTCAGCAGGGTGACGGTGTCGATACCGTCACCGGGGCCAAGGATATACAGGGTCAGGCTGCGTCCGCTATCGGGGTTGATGCGCATGACCTCCAGACGTCCTTCGACGATCAGGTAAAAACGTTCCTGAAAGATATCCGGATCCAGATGCACGCCACGCCGCCAGCGATCGCGACGAAACAGTGTCAACATGTCGTCGAGCAGGGATTCCTTCAGCCCAGTGAACAATGGCGATCGCAGCAGGACATCCTTGCACTGTCGGTAATAAGCCGGATCCCGGTCCACCTGTCTCCCCCTCGACGCGCGGGCTGAAAAGCACCTTCTTCCCCCGCCGCACCAGCACGGCATACGACGGGCAGGCACCAGTATGACAAATGATCGGCCGTTTTCCTACACCATGCTGCGTTGCCGGTGTGCGCAGAGCCCATGGCAACGGGGAGACCGGCAACGCTCATGCCGTGCGTCATGCCCGCACGAGCAGAACCTCGCAGGGGGCGTCGTGCAGTACGCTGTTGCTGACCGAGCCGAGCAGGCGACCCAGCCCGTGATAGCCGTGCGAGCCCACAACGATGAGGTCGACCTGCTTTTCCCGGGCCCAGGAAACGATGGTACGGCTCGGGTTGCCCCACTGCACCTCGAGAAGGGTGTCCCCGCCGAGGCCGGCACGCTGCACCAGGCGCTGTATTTCCTTCTGCGCCTGAGCCATGACCGCTTCGTCGCGCTTGAGTATGAGCTCGGCACCCATGAGATCCACCTCGTTGATATAGAAGGCGGTCTCTTCGATGACATGCAGCACCTCCAGGCGGGCACCACTGACTGCCGCCAGTTGCTTTGCACGCATCGTCGCGGGCACGGAGGCCGAAGAAAAATCCGTTGCCAGCAGGATATGTTTCCAGGGCGCAACAGGGCTCAGCGGCTCGTCCCCCGTCCCGTCCTCGCTGTCTTCCTCCAGCCAGTCCCAGGCGGCAGCGGCCTCCTCCCTGCGGAAAAAGCGCATCGGCGTATCGGTGAACAGGTTGGCGAGGGCGATCGCCGCATGTTCCCATTCACTGTCACCAACAATGGCAATACGTCTGAAATCACGATCATGTTTGAGGCCAAACCTCAGGTCGTCCCAGGCAGCCCTGGGTTCCCAGCCCTTGAAATCCTCCAGTTCCATGTACAGTGAAATCTGTCCCCTTTCCCGGATCAGGGACTCCAGCAGGGGAATGAACACCTGATAGTCAGCATCGGTGAGTTTCCCGCTGACCCGGAACGCCAGAATCCCCTTGTCATTGACCGGCAGTGGCTCAAACATGATACGCTTCTCCTCGTGCAGGCCCGGTGTGTCGGTCGCAGCATACTGCGTGGCGCATTGGTCGACTGTCACCTGGGTTGCATCCCGCCGCGGACCGCGCACCTACACTGCATGTTGACGGTCCGGGGGCATCCTTGCCCCGGCAGCTCCGTGAGGCACAGCCATGAGCGAAACGGAAACCGGTGAACTGCTGCTCCTGCTGGCGGCCCTGTTTGGCCTGACCTTTGCCGTCGGCGGCCTGCTGGAGAAACTCCGTATCCCGGGGATCCTGGGCGCCCTGTTCGTCGCCATGGTCGCCCACTACACACCGCTCGGTAGCGACCTGCTGCAACCCCCGTTGTACGATGCCTTCTCCTTCCTCGCCCAGCTCGGCGTGCTGTTCCTGCTGTTCTTCATCGGCCTGCAGATCGATCTTGGTGAAATGCGTTCGCTGAGCCGCGACATCATCTGGGCCACGGTACTCAACACCACCGTGCCTTTTCTGCTCGGCATGACAGTCATGCTCACTCTCGGTTATGGCTGGGTAGTGGCCTTCGTCATTGGCCTGACCACCATGCCCACCGCCGAGGCAGTCATCGTCCCGATCCTGGATGAATTTCGACTCATTCGAACCCGTGTGGGTGGCTTTGTTGTCGGAGCGGGGGTACTGGACGATATCATCGAGGTCTTCCTCATTGCCGTCGTCTCGGTGTGGATTGGGGAAAAGACCCTCGGTGCGGGTGGTGCCGAGCGGGAGATCGGCGGGCTGGTGCTCGGCGTCGCCATCTTCGTCGCGCTGACCTGGCTCAGCTATCGCTGGTTGCTGCCGGCGGTGGCCAGCTGGCTGCCGCGCCGGCCACGTAATCTCATTCTGCTCACCATGCTGGTACTGTTCGGCTTCGGCGGCTTCTCGCAATACAGCGACCTTGGCATGGTGGTAGGCGCCATCGTTGCCGGCGTGTTGTTACGCCCGGTATTCAATCGTGCCGGGAACGTCGGTGAACAGACCAGCGCCACCATCCGTGCCATCAGCTACGGTTTCTTCGGCATGGTGTTCTTTTTCTGGGTCGGCCTCAGCGTCGACCTCGGCCGCATGGCGGCTGAACCGGAGCTGGCCATCCTGCTGTTCCTGGCCGCCTTTGCCGGCAAGCTCATCGGTATCCTGCTCATGGTGCCCATGGGCAAGTTGAGCAGCCGGGAGGCCTGGATCATCGGCATCGGTCTCAATGCCCGTCTCACTACCGAGATCATCGTCGCCAAGCTGCTGCTCGATGCCAGGCTCATCGATGTGCATCTGTTTACCGCCATCGTCGCCTCGGCGTCACTGTCCACAGTCGTGGTACCGCTGGTGTTTACCCTGCTGGTACGCCGCTGGGGTGAGCAGTTGATGCAACCCATGAAACCGACTGAATGAGGGAAAGCTGATGCAACTGGATGATACTTCTCCCCTGCTCATCTGCCTCGATCTGGAGGCCGGCAGTGAACAGCTGCTTGCCTACGCCGCGCACCACGTACGTCGCTGTCAGCAGACAGTCCGGGTACTGCATGTCAGCCGCGCAGAACTCGACGCCGCGCGGAGTGACGCCCTGCAACAGCAGATCCGCAAGCTTCTCGACAGGGTTTTCCCGGACATTTCCCCGCCGGCGATCGACATCGAGGTGGGGCTGGCCGAAGACCGCATCGTCGAAGTGGCACAACGCTGCCAGGCCGACCCCGTCCTGCTTGGCCGCCGCCGGCGCGCCACGGTGGAACGCATCTACGTGGGCAGTACCACCAGCGCGGTGCTCTCGCTGGCCACGCGCCCGGTACTGGTAGTACCGGTAGATCCGTCCAGGACCTGAAGCCGTGACACCCACCGACACGCGCAACTGGTCAACACAGGATGCGGCCGCCGTTCTCGCCGCGCTGGGCAGTGACGCCGCCCGTGGCCTCACCGCTGCCGAGGTGCGGGCACGCCTTGCCACGCATGGCGCCAATGTCCTCGAGGTCGGCAAACGCGAACACTGGTACCAGGTGCTGGCACGCCAGTTCGCCGATGTCCTCATTGCCATCCTCATGGTCGCCGCGCTCATTTCGTTGGCGATCGGTGAAGTGGGCGATGCGATCACCATTTTCGCCATCATCGTACTCAATGGCATCCTCGGCTTCGTACAGGAGTGGAAAGCGGAAAAAGCACTGGCAGCACTGGCGCGGATGCTCGCGCCTCACTGCACCGTGGTGCGCGATGGGCGTGAACAGACCATCGCAGCCCGTGAACTGGTTCCCGGTGATATCGTCCTGCTTGAGATCGGTGACCGCGTACCGGCCGATCTGCGCCTGTTCGAGGCCATCAATCTCAAGGCCGACGAATCCGCCCTGACGGGGGAATCGGCCTCGGTGCACAAGGATACGCCACCCGTGGCCGCCAACACTCCACTGGCGGGACAACGTTCCATGGTGTGGATGGGCACCAGCATTACCAACGGGCGGGCGCGCGGTGTGGTGGTGGCCACCGGCATGCGCACCGAGTTCGGGCGTATCGCCCGCCTGACACGCAGTATCGAGTCCGAGCCCACCCCCCTGCAACGCAAACTCGCGGTACTGGGCAGGCAACTGGGTATCCTCTCGGTGGGGCTCTCGGTGCTCGTGGCGCTGAGCGGCTGGCTGCTGGGCAAACCCCTGCTGGAAATGTTTCTCACCGGTGTCTCGCTGGCCGTGGCGGTAGTCCCCGAAGGCCTGCCCGCAGTGGTCACCATCACGCTGGCACTGGGAGTACGCGCCATGGTGCGGCGCCGTGCCCTGCTGCGCCGCCTGCAGGCGGCCGAAGCACTCGGTGCGGCAACGGTCATCTGTACCGACAAGACTGGCACGCTGACCCGCAACGAAATGACCGTGCGCCGCATCTGGTTACCCGCCGGGGAGCTCCAGGTCACCGGCACCGGTTACGATCCCGCTGGTCACTTCGAGGTGGATGGTCAGCGTATCGATTATCACCAGCGCATCGACCTGCTTGCCCTGCTCGAAGCCGGCCTGGTTTGCAACCACGCCCACGTGGAAAAAGATGACAGTGGCTGGCACGAGGCCGGCGAGCCTACCGAAGCGGCCCTGGTGGTAGCGGCCTACAAGGCCTGGCTGTCACCGGCGGCAGAAAAAAAGCGGGCTGTCACCGAGTTTTCCTTCAACTCCGCGCGTAAACGCATGACGGTGATTGAGCAGCGTGGCGAGCACAAGCTGGCCTTCGTCAAGGGGGCGCCGGAGGTGATCCTTGCGCGGTGTACGCGTATCCTCGAAGGCGAAACGGAACGCCCCCTACTCGACGCCGATCGGGAAGCATTCACTGCCGCCTATACCCACATGGCCAGCCATGGCTTGCGTACCCTGGCGCTGGCACGGCGTCGCCTGCCGGAGGACGTCCGCCTCGATGAAGATGCCGTGGAGACCGAGCTGACACTGCTCGGTGTGGTGGGCATCATCGATCCGCCCCGGCCCGAAGTTCCCATGGCAGTACGTACCGCTCGCGAAGCCGGTATCCGCGTGGTCATGATCACTGGTGATGCCGCCGCCACGGCACTGGCCATTGCCCAGCGTATCGGCCTGCCCGCGACACGTGCGGTCAGCGGTCAGGAACTCAACTCCCTCGATGATGACAGTCTCGATGCCCTGCTTTCAGGCGAAGTCGTGTTCGCGCGCACCACGCCGGAGCACAAGTTGCGCATCGTCAGCCTGTTACAGCAGCAGGGGGAAGTGGTGGGCATGACGGGCGACGGTGTCAACGATGCCCCGGCGCTGAAGAAGGCCGACATCGGTATTGCCATGGGACTGCGTGGCACGGACGTGGCCCGTGGCGCGGCGGACATGGTGCTCACCGATGATAACTTTGCCTCCATCATTGGCGCCGTGGAGGAAGGACGCCGCCAGTACGACAATATCCAGAAGTTTGTACGTTACCTGCTGTCCTCCAACACGGGGGAAGTCATCGCCATCTTCGTCAACATTCTGCTCGGTGGCCCGCTGCTTCTCCTGCCGGTACAGATCCTGTGGATGAACCTGGTCACCGACGGCATGACCGCCGTGGCGCTGGGGCTGGAACCGGTGGAAAAAGGCGTCATGAAGCGTCCACCCCGCGCCGCCCATGAACCGGTACTGGATCGTTTCGGCATGCTTGCCATCCTGATCTTCGGCAGCTACATCGGCATCGCCACGCTGTGGTTGTTTCACTACTACCTGTCGAGTGGCGTAGAACAGGCGCTGCCCATAGCGCACACGGTGGCCTTCACCGCCATCATCGTGCTGGAGAAGATGAACGTCTTCAACTTCCGCTCACTACGTGCACCCATGTCAGTGATCGGGTTTTTCAGCAACCCGTGGGTGTTGGGTGCCTGGGTGCTGACGGTGGGCCTGCAGGTTGCGGCGGTCTATGTGCCCTTCCTGCAACAGGCCCTGCATACCGTGCCGCTGGGCTGGTCAGACTGGGGTATCATTCTGCTACTGGCCCTGCCATTGTTCCTGCTTACCGAGGTCTATAAATGGCTGTGGTGGCGCCGCCATGGCCGCCTGGCTACTACCGAAGAGACAGGCAGGCCAGCCGGAGCTGGTTAAGCTGTCAAGCGAGGAGAAACACATGACGAACTCACAACACCATGATCCCATCGATGTCCTCGGCGAAGCCTACGAGAAGATGTATGAGCGCGTGGTCGAGAACATCCACAAGGTCGAGGACAAAAGCGGTAACTTCCTGCATCGCCTGATCGACGAGGCCAGACTCAGGGCCATCGAACTGAGAGAACTCACTGATGACGAGGCGGAACTGGTCGCGCAGTACCTGAAACGGGACCTCAGCGACACGGTCAACTACCTGTCACGGGAAGGCCACGAACTGCGCGACTGGCTGGGCTTCGAGACCACCCTGCTGGAGTCGGACCTGCTCTACCTGTTCGACAAGCTCGCCGATCCCACCACGCTGGCGCTGTTGAAACTCAAACTCGATGCCGAGGCGGCGGGCTACAATACCGGCGAGATCACCGGTCCCGGTACACTGGCCTGCGATGCCTGCGGCGAAAAGCTTCACTTCCATCGCGCCGGCCGCATCCCACCCTGCCCGCGTTGCGAGGGCACGCATTTCCATCGTCTTCGTGGCGATGAGGCAACCTGATTCGCGAGAGACTCAGAGGGGAAATTTCTGATGCAGTTCCGGCATTACGATACACCCGCTCTCCAGTTGACCAGCCAGGGCCTGCATGGCAGCTTCTTCGCCATGCACCAGGAAAGTAGTCCCCGGTCTCCCCGTGTGCCGATGCCAGGCCACCAGCTCAGTCTGATCCGCATGGGCGGAGAATCCACCGATGGTATGTATACTGGCACGTACCGGGATGGTCTCGCCAAAGATAGTGACCTTTTTCGCGCCATCGATGATTGAACGCGCCAGGGTACCGCGTGCAGCGTAGCCGACGAATACAATACTGTTGCGATCCTGCCACAGGTTGTGTTTGAGGTGATGGCGCACCCGCCCGCCGGTACACATGCCGGAACCAGCCATGATCACCGCACCACCATCGATCTGGTTGATGGCCATGGACTGTGCTGTTTCTCGTGTGAAATGCAGGCGCGGTACTGCAAAGGGATCGCTGCCATTGCGGGTGATCTTCAATGTCTCCGTGTCATAACACTCGGGATGGCGTAAAAAGATTTCCGTGGCCGAGATCGCCATTGGGGAGTCGAGAAAGACATTTATAAAGTGTTCGATACGCCCCTGTTCGATACCTTCACGCAGGTAATAGAGGATCTCCTGGGCACGCTCGAGCGCAAAGGTGGGAATAATGACATTGCCCCCGCGATGCACGGTGGCATTGATCACCTCATAGAACTCTTCCAACGAGGGTTGCAATGCCTTGTGACAACGATCGCCGTAGGTGCTTTCCATGACCACGGTATCCACCTCTGGTGGTGGCCGGGGATCACGCAGGATGGCACGCCCGCTGTAACCCAGGTCACCGGAAAACAACAGGCGGTGACGGCGGCCCTCCTCCTCCAGCTCGAGCAGGATACTGGCCGAACCGAGGATGTGCCCGGCATCGAAGAAGGTAGCACGAATACCGGGGGCCAGTTGCAGGGGATGGTCATAGACAGCACGGCGCCCGAAGAACTCCAGGCTATTGAGCGCATCGAGGGTCGTATATAACGGTTCTACGGGTATCACATGATTGCCACGACGACGCGCGCGTCGGGTCTGATAGCGTGCCTCCTCTTCCTGCAGACCTGCCGAGTCGAGCATCACCAGGCGTGCCAGTTCCACGCTGGCTGCGGTGGTGATGATCTCACCCGCAAAACCACGTTTTGACAGCAGCGGGATGCGCCCGCAGTGATCGAGGTGAGCATGGGTGAGCAGCAGAAAATCGATCTCGGCCGGATCGAAACCGAAAGGTTCGGCATTCTCCTCCACCAGTTCACGGTCACCCTGATACATGCCACAGTCGATGAGCACCTTCTTGCCGGCACATTCCAGCAGGTGGCAGGAACCGGTCACACCACGATCCGCGCCATGGAAAGCCAGCCTCATGGCACCTCCCGGATGAGGGATTCGCCCGCATTCTCATACCAGCACAACAGACCCTGCCAGATGGCTTCGGCATCCTCGGCATACCAGAACAGTTCCCGATCTTCGGCATCGATGACGCCCTCTTCGACAAGAAAATCCACGTCGAAGGCCTTGCGCCAGAAACTCTCACCCACCAGTACCACGGGTAGTGGCTTTATCTTGCGCGTTTGCACCAGAGTGAGGGTCTCGAACAGTTCATCGAAAGTCCCGAAACCGCCGGGAAAGGCCACCAGCGCCCGGGCACGCATCATGAAATGCATCTTGCGCAGGGCAAAGTAATGAAACTGGAAACACAGTTCGGGTGAGACATAGGGATTGGGGAACTGCTCGTGTGGCAAGGTGATGTTGAGACCGACGGTACGCGCACCGGCATCGTGGGCACCCCGATTGGCGGCCTCCATCATGCCCGGCCCACCGCCGGTCATCACCACCAGACGCGAATCACCGGGCCCGCCGCCGGCCTCGGCCACCAGGCGGGAAAACTCCCGTGCGACTTCGTAGTAGTGGCTCTTGGCCAGAATACGCTCGGCAACAAACAGGCGACGCTGGAGTTCCCTGTCGGCAGGATTGACCGCCAGTGCGTTACGCAATTGCGTGACCTTGTTCTGCGCGGCCATGGGTTCGGTGATGCGCGTACTGCCAAACACGACGATGGTATCGAGGATACCGTGCTCGCGTAACAGATGGTCCGGTTTGAGATAGTCCAGTTGCAGGCGTACGCCGCGCGCATCATCGCTGTCGAGAAACTCCACGTCTTCGATGGCCGGCCGGTAGGATGGGCTGCTGAGGATATGCGCCAGCTTGGCCGGGCTCTCGGGGTCCTCGGCCTCCGGTTTGGGCGTCTGCCAGGGCAATGGTTCCTTGCGGCGACGGTGGTGCGCCGGTTGCGGGACTTCGGGTCGTGCATGTCTGCTCATCAGGGCCTGTCCTTATTTATTGCTTCT
>DRKU01000229.1 GCA_011051615.1 Gammaproteobacteria bacterium | reverse complement strand
GCATCGTGCTTGGTGACAACAAGCATTACCTGGTGGTCAGTCGGCTCAATCGGCTGGTCAAGGAGCACAATCTCGCCTCGGTGGGTGATCTCATCCAGCGTCTCGACAAGGGCGCCAGCCAGCGTCTGCGACAGGATGTGGTGGATGCAATGACCACCAACGAAACCATGTGGTTTCGCGATACCTATCCCTTCGAGTTGCTGAGCGACAAGCTGTTACCGGAATTTGCCAAACGCCAGGCCCCACGGCTGCGTATCTGGTCGGCGGCCTGTTCCTCCGGGCAGGAGAGTTATTCCATCTCCATGACCATCAGCGAATTCAACCAGAAGAATCCCGGCCTGTTGCGCAGCAGTGTGGAGATAATCGGTACCGACATCTCGCCGAGCATGCTCGATATTGCGCGTGGCGCCTGTTACGACGAACTGTTCATCGGTCGAGGGCTCAGCGACGAACGCCGCAAGCGTTTCTTTCGCCAGGCCCCCTGTGGCTGGCAACTCGTCGACGAGGTCTGCAAGCGCACCCGCTTCAGTGAACTCAACCTCATGGCCAGCTATGCCCTGCTGGGACGCTTCGATGTGATTTTCTGCCGCAACGTACTGATCTATTTCTCCTCGGATTCCAAGCGCGACATTCTCGAGCGCATGGCCCAGGCCCTGAATCCGGGCGGCTACCTTTTCCTCGGTGGCTCCGAATCGCCTACCGGCTATACTGATGTGTTCGAACCGGTGAACCTGGGGCGTGGCGTGGTCTATCGTACGCGCAGGTAAACTGCCGCCGCCCACCGCGACCGCTCCCCCATGTACATCGCCTGCCGTGCCGCGGGTGTCTTGCCACCCTGGCCGACTCTTGCCGCCCTGTCCCCCCCCGGCGGCCACGTGAATTCCCTAAGTTGTTGTATTTTCAGGACGAATAATTCTGGCACAGCCATTGCTACTGTCCGTGTGACTTTCATGACACGTTGGCAGGAAACACCATGTCGCAATTCTGGCACCAGGCCCTTGGCATCCACGAGCAGGCACTCAACCTGTTCGGCCGGCGCGCGCGCATCCTGGCCTCCAACCTGGCCAACGCCGAGACGCCCAACTACAAGGCACGCGATATCGATTTTCGCCAGGCGCTGACACAGGCCAGCGCCTCCGCCGTGCCCATGTCGAGGACCCATGCCGGCCACATGGATGTCATGGAGGGTGCCGGCAGCAAGGCCGTGCTCTATCGTCAGCCCACGCAGGCGTCGCTGGACGGCAACACCGTCGAGCCACACGTGGAGAAGGCGGAGTTCCTGCAGAACGCCATTCGTTACCAGGCCAGCCTGCAATTTCTCAGCAACCGTTTCAAGGGCCTGAAGCTGGCCATACGAGGTGAATAGCCATGTCCCTGTTCTCAATCTTTGATATCGCCGGCTCCTCGCTGGCCGCACAGAACATCCGGCTCAACACCACGGCCAGCAACCTGGCCAATGCCGAGAGCATCAGCAGCAGCACGGACCAGACCTATCGCGCACGCCAGCCGGTCTTCGGCGAAGTGCTTGCCGGATATGACAAGACACCGGGTGTCAGCGCAGTGCGCGTACTGGGTGTCGTCGAGAGCCAGGCACCGCTGCGCCAGGAGTTCCAGCCCGACCATCCGCTGGCCAACGAAGAGGGTTACATCTTCAAGCCCAATGTGAACGTGGTGGAAGAGATGGCCAACATGATTTCGGCCTCGCGTGCATACCAGAACAGCATCGAGGTCATGAATGCCGCCAAGCAGATGATGCTGCGTACCCTGTCGCTCGGTCAATGAGCGCACGGGTGACGGCGTAACTTTCAACAGAGTGAAGTGAACCATGAATGACATAGGTAAAAGCCCCCTCAACCCGGATGCGCTGGGCCTCAACGATCGCAAGCCGAAGCCCGCCCGCCAGCAGGCCCTGGGACAGGAAGACTTCATGCGCCTGATGACGACGCAAATGAACAACCAGGATCCCTTCAAGCCCATGGACAACGGCGAGATGGTCTCGCAGATGGCGCAGCTCTCCAGCGTCACCGGCCTCAAGGACATGAAGGACTCCATGAATGCGCTGGCGCAGAGCATGCAGTCCAACCAGGCCTTGCAGGCCTCAGCGCTGGTGGGTAGCCGTGTGCTGGTGCCGGGTCAGCGCACCGATCTCCCCGAGCAGGGTGAGCTGCGGGGCGCAGTGGATGTGCCGCCGGGGGCGCAGGACCTCAATGTCCACATCGTCAACGGTGCCGGAGAGGTGGTGCATACCCTGGCGCTGGGCACCCTGCCTGCGGGGCTGCAGGAATTTACCTGGGACGGTGAACTCAACGGCCTGCCGGGCGCCGAGGGCGGCGCCACGCGCGCCCAGCCGGGCGTCTACCGCGTACGTGCCGAGGCGGTGGTGGACGATGAAGCACAGGCCGTTCCCACGCTGGTCTCCGATACCGTCGACAGCGTCTCGCTGGGACAGGGTGGCCAGGGTATGACACTGAATCTCGCCAGCGGCGGCAATGCCCCGCTGACCACGGTCAAACGTATCAGTAACTGATTTCGGGCACAGGAGGATAAGACCATGCCTTTTCGCGCAGCACTAAGTGGTATCCAGGCTTCCGGTAAGGACCTGCGAATGATCGGCAACAATATCGCCAACGCCAGCACCACCGGTTTCAAGAAATCCCGTGCCGAGTTCGCCGATGTCTATGCGGCCTCGGCCGTCGGCACGGCGGCCAATGCGGTCGGTGCCGGCGTACGGCTTGCCGCGGTACGCCAGCAGTTCAGTCAGGGTAACATCGATTTCACCGACAACGCCCTGGACCTGGCCATCAACGGTCGTGGTTTCTTCATCGTCGAGGACAACGGTGAGCGCCTGTATACCCGTGCCGGGGCCTTTGAGGTGGATCGCGAGGGCTACATCGTCAACAGTTCCAATCAGCGCCTGGTGGTAAACCAGACCGATGATCTGGGTGCCGCCACCGGTGACGTGGGACCGCTGAAGATCAACACCTCCAACATCAATCCCAGTGCCACCACGGCCGTGGACGTGGGGCTCAACCTGGATTCGACGCAGGAGAAACCCGTCGTCGGTCCCTTCGATCCGGAGGTGCCGGAGAGCTACAATCACTCCACCTCGCTGACGGTCTATGATTCGCTCGGCTCGCCGCACCTGGCGACGCTCTACTACGTCAAGACCGATATCCCCAACCAGTGGGAGACCTACGTCTTCGTCGATGGCAAGGACATCCGCGGTGGCGCGGCGGCGCCCTATACTGCCAACCTGTTGCAGTTCGACGGCTCCGGTTCGCTGGCTGCCATCGACGGTGTACCGTCTCCGCCCGGACGCATCACCTATCCGGGCTTCGATACCGGCACCGGTTCCGATCCGCTGGTGCTGACGCTGGACTATGCCTCCAATACGCCAACCACCCAGTTTGGCAGCAACTTCAATGTCAATGCCCTGACCCAGAACGGTTATACCACCGGTCGCCTGACGGCACTGGACATCGACGAGGCCGGCGTAGTGCGCGCGCGTTTCACCAATGGCCAGACACGTACCCTCGGGCAACTGGCGCTGGCGGATTTCCCCAACGCACAGGGACTGCGCCAGCTGGGTGATACCACCTGGGCGGAGAGTTTCGAGTCGGGCATTCCGCTGGTCGGCGTACCGGGCTCGGGCAGCCTCGGCCTGGTGCAGTCGGGTGCGCTGGAAGGCTCCAACGTGGATCTGACCGAGCAGCTGGTCAACATGATCACCGCGCAGCGTAACTTCCAGGCCAATGCCCAGGTGATCTCCACCGCCGACACGGTCACGCAGACCATCATCAATATCCGTTAAGGCTAACCCACTGACAGGAAACGACGATGGATCACGGGCTCTACATTTCCATGAGCGGCGCCAGGCAGACCCTGCTGGCGCAGGCGGCCAACACGCATAACCTGGCCAATGTCTCGACGCCGGGGTTTCGCGAGGACCTCACCGCCATGCGCGCCATGTCCCTGTATGGCCCCGGTCTGCCCACGCGCGCCTATGCCATGGCCGAGCGCCCGGCGGTCAATTTCGAGTCGGGTCCTGTCAATACCACCGGGCGCGATCTCGATGTCGCCATCGCCGGCGAGGGCTGGCTGGCGGTGCAGGCCAACGATGGGCATGAGGCCTACACCCGTAACGGCAACCTGCGGGTCTCCACCGCCGGCATGCTGGTAACCGGTGCCGGTTACCCGGTGCTGGGCGAGGGTGGGCCCATCAGCCTGCCGCCGGCCGACAAGATCGAGATCAACGATGACGGCACCATCTCCATCGTGCCGAGCGGTGAGGACCCCAACACGCTGGTGGTGGTCGATCGCCTCAAGCTGGTCAATCCCGATGCCGCGCAGCTGGTCAAGGGGCTCGACGGGCTGATCCATCACAGGGACGACGTCGAGGCCGAGCCCGACGAGAATGTGCGCCTGGTGGCCGGTGCGCTGGAAGGCAGCAATGTCAGCGCCGTGGAGGCCATGGTCAACATGATCGACCTGGCACGCCGCTTCGAGATGCAGGTCAAGATGATGCAGACCGTGGAGCGCAACGACGAGGCCGACGCCACCCTGTTGCGGCTGAGCTGATGCGTGGAACGCAGATGCGGAAACGCTTGCTGAACACACTAATTCATTGAACCGACGGTTACGACGGGAGCAAGAGAAATGAGTCAATCACTGTGGATCGCCAAGACCGGACTGGATGCCCAGCAGCACCGTCTCGATGTCATTACCAACAACCTGGCCAACGTCAACACCAACGGTTTCAAGCGTGGGCGCGCGTTGTTCGAGGACCTGCTGTATCAGAACGTGCGCCAGGCCGGCGGGCTGAGCAGCCAGGACACGCATCTGCCTTCCGGGCTCAGTGTCGGTACCGGCGTGCGTACCGTGGCGACACAGAAGGTGCACACCCAGGGGGGGCTGTTACAGACCGACAACAGTCTTGACCTCGCCATCCAGGGACGTGGCTTCTTTCAGATCCTGCAGCCCAACGGCACCATTGCCTACACGCGTAACGGGGAATTCCAGGTCGATGCCAACGGCACCCTGGTGACCTCGTCCGGTTACCGCCTGCAACCGGAGATCACCATTCCGAGCGATGCCCAGAGCATCACCATCGGCAAGGACGGGGTGGTCACCATTACCCAGCCGGGCAATGCCCAGAGCCAGGTGGGCACCATCCAGCTGGCGGACTTCGTCAACCAGTCCGGCCTGCAAGCGGTGGGTGAGAACCTGTTCCTCGAGACGACCGCCAGCGGCTCTCCCCAGACCGGCACGCCGGGGCAGGGCGGCATCGGCACCCTGGCCCAGGGCGCACTGGAAGGCTCCAACGTCAACGTGGTGGAAGAGCTGGTGAGCATGATCGAGACCCAGCGCGCCTACGAGATGAATTCCAAGGCCATTTCCACCACCGACCAGATGTTGCAGAACATCGCCAATACCCTGTGAGGCCAGTAATGTATTCTGATTTCCGTTTCCTGCTGCGTGCCCTGTCCCTGTTGCTGGTTATTGCGCTTGGCACGGGCTGCGCTTCGAAGATCGGCCTGCGTAACCCGGCCTATGCGCCCATCCCGGCGCAGCCGCCGGTGGTACTGGGCAAGGACAACGGCGCCATCTACCAGGAAGGCATGCGTGCCGGCCTGTTTGCCGATACCCAGGCGCGCAACGTGGGTGACATCCTCACGATCAACCTGGTGGAAAACACCACCGCCACGCGTTCGGCGGCGACCGCCACCGCCAAGGAAAATACCATCTCCACCGAGGCGCCCAGCGTGGCCGGTGACGAGGTCACCCTCAATGGGCGCAACCTGCTGGAGAACGACGTCAACGCCTCACGTGAGTTCAGTGGCGAGGGTTCCTCGGACCGCAGCAGCTCCCTCAAGGGCACCATTACGGTGACGGTGGCACAGGTCTTGCCTAATAACAATCTGCTGGTGCGTGGCGAACGTCTGATCTCCGTCAACGGCGACAACGAATTCCTGCGCTTTACCGGCATCGTCCGGCCGCAGGACGTGCGCCCGGACAACACGGTGGAATCGGGACGCGTCGCCCACGCCCAGATCAGTTTTGGCGGTCAGGGCAGCATCAACGACGCCAACCGCATCGGCTGGCTGGGGCGCTTCTTCCAGGGTGACGGCTGGCCATTCTAGCCCGGGGATACCAGCGGAAGCCGGGTAACTTGCTGGATTTACTGGAGAAAACAAATGCTGTCGCGAAAAGAACTGGGTTTTACCTCGCTGGTTGGCATCCTGCTGTTGCTCGGCATGAGCACCGGCGTGGTGCGCGCCGAGCGCCTCAAGGACATCGCATCGGTGGCCGGCGTGCGCAACAACCAGCTGGTAGGCTACGGACTGGTGGTCGGGCTCAACGGTACCGGGGACTCCACCACCCAGGCCCCGTTCACCGCCCAGAGTATGCGCAGCATGCTCTCGCGCCTCGGCATCAACATCCCGGCAGATATCAGCCTCAAGCTGAAAAATGTTGCCGCCGTCAGTATTCACGCCACCCTGCCGCCGTTCGCCAAGCCCGGCCAGAACATCGATATCACGGTGTCCTCCATCGGTAACGCCAAGAGCCTGCGTGGCGGCAACCTGCTCATGTCACCGCTAAAGGGTGCCGACAACCGCATCTATGCCATCGCCCAGGGCAGCGTGGTGGTCAACGGTTTCGGTGTCGAGGGTGCCGATGGCTCGCGCATCACTGTCAACGTGCCCAGCGTCGGTCGCATTCCCAATGGCGCCATCGTTGAGCGCGCCATCAATACACCGTTCGGTGGTGAGACCGAGCTGGTGCTCAATCTCAACCGCCCTGACTTCACCACCGCCACACGGGTTGCCGAGGCCATCAACATGGCGCTGGGGCCGGGCACGGCCAGTTCCATCGATGCCGCCTCGGTGCGCGTCATGGCACCACAGGAACGCGACCAGCGCGTGGCCTTCGTCTCGGTACTTGAAAATCTCACTGTCGAGCCCGGCCTGGCCGCGGCACGCGTGGTGATCAATTCGCGTACCGGCACCGTCGTGATCGGCAGCGAGGTCAAGGTCATGCCAGCGGCGGTATCACACGGTAATCTCACCGTCACGGTTACCGAGAGCACGGTGATCAGTCAGCCCGGTCCCCTGTCGCCGGGACAGACCACGGTGGTACCGCAGTCCGATATCCAGGTGGAGCAGGGGGGTGAGCGCATGTTTATTCTGCCACGGGGCGTGACGCTGGACGAGATCGTCCGTGCCATCAACCATGTGGGGGTGGCGCCGGGTGACCTGGTGGCCATTCTCGAGGCCCTCAAGGAAGCCGGTGCACTGCGTGCCGAGCTTATCGTCATCTGAGTCACGGATAATTTGCCATGCAGGCGCCGCTCGCCACAGCCATCCATACCGCTGACGTCTATACGGACTTCAGCGGTTTCAACGACCTGCGCCGCATCGGGCGCGATGATCCCGATGCCGCCCTGCGCGAGGTGGCGCGCCAGTTCGAGGGGATCTTTCTCAACATGGTGCTCAAGAGCATGCGCGATGCGAGTTTCGGGAACCCGCTCTTCAGCGAGACCGACGACAGCCTCTACAGTGATCTGTTTGATCGCCAGCTGTCGCTCAGCCTGTCGTCGGGTCGCGGCATGGGGCTGGCCGAGACGCTGGTGCAGCAGTTGCGCGGTGTCGCGGGACTGGCCAGGGAAGAAACAACGGGATCGCCTGCACTGGCGCAGGACCGCCTGCATGAGCGACGTACCGTCGCAGCGCAGCGTGGCAACGTAACCGCGCTGCGGCCACAGCGTGATCCCGAGCCACACTTCCGTGACCCGGAAGACTTCATACGTACCCTGCGTCCCCATGCCGAGGCCGCCGCACGACGCATTGGCGTCGCCCCCGAGGTCCTGCTGGCGCAGGCGGCGTTGGAGACCGGCTGGGGGCAGGCCATGAGCACGCATGCCGATGGTCGCAGCAGCTTCAACGTCTTCAATATCAAGGCTGGCAACGACTGGCACGGAGCAAGTGTCACGGTGCGCACGCTCGAATATCGCGATGGCGCCATGCGGCCGGAACGCGCGCAGTTTCGTGCCTATGACAGTTTCGCGGAAAGTTTCGACGACTACGTGGACCTGATCTGGAATTCACCACGTTACCAGCAGGCGCTGGTGGTCGCCGATGAAGGTGAGGCCTACATGGCAGCACTGAGTGAGGCCGGTTACGCCACCGACCCCGATTATACCGCCAAGGTAATGGACATACTGCAGCGTGAGAACCTCGGTCTGTCGGCCGAGCTCAGCGAGGTAGCCGCACATGGCTAGTGGTGGCGATGCAATGGGGATCGGGATCTCCGGCCTGCTGACCACACAGCGCCAGATCACCACCACCAGTCACAACATCGCCAATGCCCAGACCGAGGGTTACTCACGGCAGCGGGTGCATCTGGCGACACGTCCACCGCAGGTGACCAGTGCCGGCAATATCGGCAAGGGCGTGACCGTGGAAGGCGTCAGGCGCGTCTACAACGACTTCATCAGTGCCCAGGTGCGCGACAACACCACGCGCCACGCGGCACTGGACAAGCAGTTCGAATACACCAGCCAGGTGGATCGCCTGCTGTCGGATCCCGAGGCTGGCCTGGCGCCGGCGTTGCAGGGCTTCTTCGATGCCGTGCAGGGTGTCGCCGATGATCCCTCATCCACCGCCGCGCGCCAGGTGCTGCTCACCGCCTCCGGCACACTGGAGGACCGCTTCGGATACCTCAACGACCGTTTCGATGAACTGCGTGCGGCGGCCGACAACGATCTCACTGTCATCGTCGAAGAAGTCAACAATGCCGCGGCAGCCATTGCCGAGCTCAACCGCAAGATTACGGTGGCACAGGGTGGCAGCCAGCAGCCACCCAATGATCTGCTCGATCGACGCGATGAGCTGTTGCGCCAGCTGGCCGAAAAGGTCAATGTTACCACCACCTTTCAGGATGACGGCTCCATCAACGTCTTCGTTGGTAACGGTCAGACCCTGGTCATTGGCCAGTCATCGAGCAAACTGGCGTTGCAGGACAACCCCTTCGACCCGCGTGTCTCGGACATTGTGTTCGTTGGACCGGACGATTCGCGTACCGTGGTGACGAAGTTCATGACCGGCGGCACAGTGGGTGGCCTGGTCAACTTCAACCGTGACATTCTCGATCGCACCCAGAGTGAACTGGGACGTATCGCCTTTGGTCTCACCAAGGCCGTCAACGATCAGCATCACCTGGGTATGGATCTCAACAATCTGCCCGGCAAGGACTATTTCCTCAATCTCAACGAGGAGGGCATCGAGGTTCTGCCCAGCAAGCGCAACCAGGGCGACTATATTCTCGGTGCGACGGTGACCAACCTTGACAAGATCAAGAGCACCGATTATCGACTCGATTACCGTGGGGGCACGTTTACCCTCGTGCGTCTCAGCGATGACACGGTGGTGGACACCTTCAGTAGCCTGCCACGCGATCTGCCCGGTGAGGGTTTCACGCTTACCCTGCAGAGTGGTGGCAGTATTCAGGACGGCGACAGTTTCATGATCCGGCCGGCCCGCAGCGCGGCCAACCGTTTCCACCTGTTACTGCGAAATACCACTGATATCGCCGCCGCGTCCCTGGTACGCAGTGAGGCGGCCATCGAGAACCAGGGTGAGGGTGAGATCCTCCCGCCCCGTATCCTGGACACTCCACTGTCTGGTGGTGGCAGTGGTCTGCCGGAGACGGTGCTCGATCTGCCCGGTCGCAGCCTGCCGCCTCAACTGGAGGTGGTCTTCAACGGTGCCACCAGTTTCGATATCGTCGATGTCAGTGATCCGGCGGCGCCGGTGGTGCTGCAAGGCGCCGTGCCCTACGACGCCGGTACCGGTGCGCAGGTTCGCGTCAACCTGCCGGACATGGAGTTTGCCTATGCCGCGGAATTGCGTGGTACGCCGATGGCCGGTGACCGCTTCCGTATCCAGTTCAACAAGGATGCCACGGGAGACAACGGCAATGCCCTCGACATGGCGTTGTTACAGAATGCCGCCCTGCTGCTCGACGGTAGCGCCACCTTTGGCGAGGCCTATTCCCAGCTGGTATCCCGTGTGGGCAGTAAGACCCATGAACTGGATATCAACCTCGAGGCGCAGAAGGTCCTGCTGGACAATTCCATCGCCGAACGGGAGTCGGTTGCCGGCGTCAACCTCGATGAGGAGGCCGCCAACCTGGTGCGCTTTCAGAATATCTACAACGCCAATGCGCAGGTGGTAGCCACCGCCGGTGAACTGTTCGATACCTTCCTGGCGTCACTGAGGTAAGCAGAATGCGGGTGTCCACCAACCAGATACAGGATGTGGCGATCAACTCCATCCTCGATCAGCAGTCGAAGCTGAGCAATACGCAACGCCAGATCTCCACCGGCGAACGCATTACCCGCCCGTCCGATGACCCGGTGGGCGCAGCGCGCATCATCGATCTGCGCGAGTCGCTGGACACGACGAAGCAGTACCAGGACAACATCCAGGAGGCCCGCGCCCGCCTGACTATCGAGGAGGGCGTGCTCGACGGTATCGGCGACACCCTGCAGCGGGTGCGCGAGCTGGCCATTCAGGCCAACAATGGCAGCCAGACGGCAGAGACGCGCGACTTTATCTCCCGCGAGATCGAGCAGTTGCTGGAACAGTTGCTGGGTATGGCCAATGCGCGTGACAACAACAATGAATTTCTCTTTGCCGGCTCCATTACCGCCATCAAGCCCTTCTCACGGCGTCCCGATGGCAGCTATGCCTACCAGGGTGACGACGGGCAGCGCATGTTGCAGGTGGGCCCGGAGCGTCAGATCCCCGTGGGGGATTCGGGCACCGACGTATTTCGTGCCATCCGCAACGGTAATGGTATCTTCACCATTCAGGACAACCCGGGTAACCGTGGTTCGGGGATCATCGACCCCGGTACCGAGGCGGGCACCTTCATTCCCGGCGTCTATACCATTACCTTTGCGCACGATCCCCTCGATGACAGCATTACCTACCAGGTCACCGACGCCACGGGTGCGGTGCTGATCCCGGCGGGGACACCCTATGCCAGCGGGGATGCGATCATCTTCAACGGCGTGCAGACCGCCATCGAGGGGGAGCCGGCAGACGGCGACAGCTTCGTTATCGCGCCTGCCGTCAATCAGGATATCTTTACCACCATCCAGGACTATATCGTCGCCCTGCGTGGCCTCGAAGGTGACGCCCCGGGCAATATCAAGATGGCCAATGCCACCAATCGCCTGCTGCCGGCACTGGACCTGGCCATGGGGCGGGTGCTGGAGGTCCGCGCCAATGCCGGTGCGCGTCTCAATGCCCTCGATGCGCAGAGCGAGATCAATGCCTCGGCCATTCTCAAGTTCGAAGAGATCCTCTCCGACATCCAGGACCTGGACTACGCCGAGGCCGTCAGCCGCCTCAATCTCGAGCTCACCGGGCTCGATGCCGCGCAGAAGGCCTTCGTGCGTGTGCAGAACCTCTCCCTGTTCAACCACTTGTAGTCGTCTGCTGAGAAACCACCTGCGTCTGCGGCGGCAGCGGCTTGCCGCCGGCGGCTGTTCGTATTACCTAACTGCCTGATTTCTGGCAGGGAATTTTTCGCTGATCCCCTAAAGTTTCCGTCCTGCGAGCCGTTTAAGGGGTTGGGAGCGGTAATTATTTGCCGGTTGCGGCAAATATATCCGCTAGACAGCAATGTTCGCGGCCGATTGTGTCAAATCGGTGGCGAGCCAGTAGTCAGGAGAGTGCAACATGCCTCAGGTAATCAATACCAACATCATGTCGCTCAACTCGCAACGTAATCTGAACCGTTCGCAGAACGCCCTTCAGACTTCCCTGCAGCGTCTGTCATCCGGTTTGCGCATCAACAGCGCAAAGGATGACGCGGCAGGTCTTGCGATTTCGGAGCGTTTCACGGCCCAGATCCGCGGCCTCAACCAGGCAGTACGTAATGCCAACGATGGCATCTCGCTGTCGCAGACCGCCGAGGGTGCCCTGTCCGAAGCCGGCAACATCCTGCAGCGTATCCGCGAACTGGCGGTGCAGTCGGCCAATGCCACCAACTCGGCATCGGACCGTCAGGCCCTCAACGCGGAAGTCGGCCAGCTGGTAGCGGAACTGGATCGCATCGCCACCAACACGGAATTCAACGGCCAGAAGCTGCTGGACGGCACCTTTGGTTCGGCCATCTTCCAGGTCGGCGCCAATGCCAACCAGACCATCGGTACCACCACGGGTAACTTCCGTACCAGCCAGTACGGCGACTACCGCGTCAATGGTGCCGCCAGCTCGGGTGCCGCCACGGCACGCATCGGTGGTGAGACCGTGACCGTCAACGGTTCCCTGGGCAGCCGTGACTTCACCATCGCTGCAGGTGAGAGTGCCAAGGGCGTGGCCGAGTCCATCAATGCCTTCGTCAACGACACCGGCGTGCGCGCCTTTGCCAAGACGGAGCTGGAAGTGTCTTTCGATGCGGCAGGCGCCTATATCATCGATGTCACTTCGGACAACGAAACCGCCGAGACTGTCGCCTTTACACTGGGCGATCCGACATCTGCCGATGGCCTGTCGGCCGCCGTCACGGCCTTTAACGATGCCTCTTCCAAGACGGGTGTCACCGCGCGGCTCAACGAGGATTCCACTGCCATCATCCTCACCAACAGCACCGGTAACAACATCACCATGATGGACAAGGCCACGCCGAATGCCGGTAATGTCACCGTGGGTGGTGCCGTACTGACCGCAGACGGTGCCGTGGACACGGCTGTCATCACCGGCCAGGTGACCTTCGACTCCGACCGGTCCTTCAGTGTGAGCGGTACCGCCGGTCAGTCCCTGACCAACTCCATCGAGGCCTCGGACCTGATGTCGGTGGCTCAGCTGGATGTCAGCACGGTGGATGATGCCAATGAGGCGCTGGCCATCGTCGATGCGGCACTCAACATCGTCAACGGTCAGCGGGCAAAATTCGGTGCTATCCAGAGCCGTTTCGAGTCAACCATCGCCAACCTGAGCACCAATGCCGAGAACCTGACGGCAGCGCGCTCACGTATCCGCGATACCGACTTCGCTCAGGAAACCGCGGAACTGACGCGTGCTCAGATCCTGCAGCAGGCGGGTACCGCCATGCTGGCCCAGGCCAATCTGCAGCCGCAGAACGTGCTCGCACTACTTCAGTAATGACACATAGGTTCCATTCCCCCAACTTCGTTGGGGGATAGTGGGCCTTGCACGAGGTGACGTTATGGCTACGCACTCAATCGCAAATGTGTCTTTGCTGGCAACGGTCAGTTCGACCAGTACGACGAGCCGTGTTCGTACTCAGGACGAGTCTGACGTGCGGCAGGTTTTTGCCTCCGAGGGCAGTGGATCGCCACCGGGGCAGGAGCTGTCAACTGAAGGACTGGACGTGGTAGTGAGCCAGTTGGAGACCCTGACCCAGAATCTGCAACGGAATCTGCATTTCAATGTGGATGACGCAACAGGACGTGTTGTGGTGACTGTGGTTGACTCCGAAAGTGATGAGGTGATTCGCCAGATTCCCCCCGAGGAACTGCTGGCATTATCACAGCATCTGGCCGAGTCGCTGGAGGAGGAATCATCCGGATTCCTGCTTCAGACCAAGGCCTGAGTTGGCCCCGGGATTGCATTCCGGGGATGTGGGCCGGCCGGCTGAGTCCGGTCGGCCCCCGACTTTACGGGCTTTTTGAGGTTTTCTGATGGCGAGTATTTCTTCGGCCGGTCTTGGCTCGGGTCTTGACGTTCAGGGCCTGGTGGACCAGTTGGTGACTTCGGAAGGGCAACCGACGCAGGAACGCCTGGACCGCAAGGAAGTGGGGATACAGGCCAGCCTGTCCGCCATTGGCACATTCAAATCTGCGCTGGGCGAAGTAAAGAGCAGCCTCACGGGCCTGCAAACCGCCAGCGCCTTCCAGAAAAAATCCGTGACTGTCAACAGGGAAGGTTTCGTCAGCGCCAGCGCTGGCGCCGAGGCCTTTCCCGGTCGCTACCGCATCGAGGTCGAGAGCCTCGCCAGTGCGCAGCGGCTCTCCAGTGGCGTGTTCACCGCCGATACCGATACCGTTGGTAGCGGGACGTTGACCTTCCAGCGTGGTCGCGTAGATGCCGCCAGTGGTGCCTTCGTTCCCGATCCGAAACAGCCTCCGGTGTCGGTGGACATTACCGCGGAGAACAGTTCCCTGCGCGGTATCGCCACGGCCATCAATGATGCCGACATCGGTATGCGCGCTTCCATCATCAATAGCGGCGAGGGCTTCGTGCTGGTACTGGGTTCCGAGTCGAGCGGGGCGCAGAGCAGCCTGCGCATCACCGTCCTCGATGCCGATGGCAATGATAGCGACACCTTCGGGCTCTCGGCCCTGGCCTTCGACCCGGGTGCGCCGGAGGGCGGTGGCCGCAACCTCACCGAGAACACCGCCGCACGTGATGCCGTCGTGATTGTCGATGGCATTACCGTAGCCAGCGCCAGCAATACCCTGACGGATGTCATTCCCGGGCTGAAGCTGGAGCTGGAGAGCGTGACCGATGGGCAGGGTGTTACCGTCGATGTGGAGGCCGATCGCGAGGCGGTTGTCGCCGCCATCAACGGTTTTGTCGAGGCCTTCAATACCTTCGTTGCCAATGCCAACGAACTGACCCGTTTCGATCCCGAGACCCGCGAGCGTGGGCCCCTGTTGGGCGATGCCGCGGTACGTGGTGTCATGAGCCAGTTGCGACGCATCGTTTCTGATTCTTACGCCGAGGTCAACGACCGTTACCCGTCGCTGGCCAGCATCGGTATCCAGACCGAACGTGATGGCACGTTGTCCGTGGATGGTGCACGTCTGCAAGCGGCCATCGACACCGATTTCGAAGAAGTTACACGCCTGTTTGCCCGTACCGGCATGGTGGACGATCCCCTCGCGCGTTTTGCCGATGCCGGGCGCGATGAGGCGCAGACCGGGCGCTACCGGGTGGATGTGATCAGCATGCCACAGGCTGGCAGCCTGCTCGGTGGCCCCCTCGGTGGCTTGCCACTGAGTCTGGCCGGTGATGAGACCCTGAGCCTGGTGGTGGACGGGGTCAATTCTGGCGCTATTCGCCTCGGTGCAGGGACCTGGGCCAGTGCCCAGGAGCTGGCGAGTGAGCTGGAGGGGCGTATCAATGCCGATGGCGCCCTGTCCGCAGCCGGCATCACGGTTTCCGTGCTGGTGGAAGGAAACGCCCTGCGTATCACGTCGGGTAC
The DNA here is from genome assembly GCA_011051615.1 of Gammaproteobacteria bacterium. Classification (GTDB taxonomy): domain Bacteria; phylum Pseudomonadota; class Gammaproteobacteria; order CAMYNG01; family CAMYNG01; genus HyVt-448. Next base: position 10,678 of record DRKU01000229.1, on the reverse strand, counting down.
TACAGGAAGCGCCTCGCGTGTCGATATAGTCTCTATAGCCCCCGCCCTGGCGACGAGCCTTGGCCTGGCGGTGGGTGAGGGGACACCGGGCCAGGACTTACAGGGCCGCATCGGCGGATTGCCGACCGTGATGGAAGGCAATCGCCTCACCGGGACGGGCGCCGCCAGTGGCCTGAGTGTGGAAATACTCGGCGGCAGTGAGGGAATACGTGGCGACATCCTGTTCTCGCGCGGCGTCGCCCAGCGCCTCAATGCGCTGATCGACAATATCAACGGTGGTGACGGCGCGCTGGCGGCGCGTAACGAAGGACTCAACCGCCAGATCGAGGACATCGATGGGCAACGCCTGCGCTTGCAGCGTCGCCTGGAGAAGCTGGAGGATCGCCTGCGGCGGCAATTTTCCGGCCTCGATGCCACGCTGGGTTCCCTGCAGGAAACGAGTACGTTCCTCAACAACCAGCTGGCAGCCCTGCCCGGTGCAAGGCAGAGCAATCGCTGAGGCATGGAACGGGCGGGCAGACCAGTGATGGTGTAATGGTTGAAGTGCGATAGACATTCTATCTGAACAAGAGGTACACAGTTATGAATATGGCCAAGCTCCAAAATGCCATGCAACACTACAACCGCGTCGGGGTGGCCTCAGGTGTCGAGGATGCCAGCCCGCACCGACTGGTGCAGATGCTCATGGACGGGGCACTGGAGAAGATCGCCACCGCCAAGGGGCTCATGGCACGTGGCGACCGTGCCGGCAAGGGTGCACAGATCAGCTGGGCTATCTCCATCATCGAGGGTCTGCGTTCGAGCCTCGATCTGGCCGCCGGTGGGGAACTGGCACAGAACCTCGATGATCTGTACGACTACATGACGCGACGCCTGGCACGCGCCAACATGGATGACGATACCGACATCCTCGATGAGGTGGCCTCGTTGATGCGCAGCGTTAAGGACGCCTGGGACCAGATCCCCGAACAACTGGGCGGTTGATCGAGGTCATGGTGCAGGGCAGACAGCTGGCGGACCGGGCCCTGGCTCTGACGCGACGCATGTTGTCTCTCGCCCAGGCGGGCGACTGGGACAGTGTCGCCGCCACCATCCGCCAGCGTGACGCGGCGCTCATGCATCTCTTCAACGGCGTTCAGGAAACGGCCCAGTTGCTTGGAGTCGAGACGACCCTGCGGGCCGTGGCGGCATGCAATGCACAGCTCATTGCCCTCGGTACCGAATCACGCGAGGATATATCCACCCGCCTCAACGCCCTCACACGTGGTCGCCATGCCGCCGCCCATTACCATTCCACCGACACGCTCTGAATCACGGGTACGATTCGCTGTCACGGCACCACGGTGCTAACCTCTCAGGCAACGACCCGTAAGTCGATATGACCCCTGCCGGGAGCCATGCATGGAACCTGACACACCAATGAGTTATAGCGGCGCGTTTCCGCTCGAGATCACGCCACTCGCCGCGGGCGAGTCCTGCACGGAGCCGCTGGCGGACAATCACACCACTATCGCCCTGCTCGATCTCCTCGAAACGGCACCCCACACGGGCCGCGAGAATGAACGCCGCGAGCCGGTCATGCAGGAACTGCTACGCCTGGAACACAAGCTGGATCTGGTGCTGGCGATGCTCGCACGCCAGCAGGCGGCCAATGGCGGCCCGCGTCTGCGCAACCACCTGCTCAGTCGCGAGGGGCTTGCCTGGCGGGGCGAGGCCGCCTGCGAAGCAAGGCAGGTGGTGCAGGTGGCGCTCTATCCCGAACCCGGTTGTCCGCAACCGCTGGTGCTGTGCGCGCGGATACGCCATTGTGATGCAGGCGGCGGGGAACTGGTCTTCGAACAGGTGGACGCGGAGAGCGCCGACTGGCTGATGCGTTTCCTGTTTCGCCACCATCGCCGCCAGGTGGCCGAAGCCCGTGCCCGCGAGGCGGGGCGCGACGGTTCCTGAGTTCTTCCTCTACCGCAGCCCGTGTTTTTGCCTCCCTGGCCAGCGGCTGGCCGATTTATACCTTATATATACCGGGATCCGGTGGCGGGAATCCGACCTCTGTGTGATGAACGCCTTAGCGCCAATGGTCCGGGGTCTGCCAATATTTTGACATTATCCCTTTCGCGGGCTAGGATTTGAAAAGATGCCTTCCGCACCGTCCCTCTGTCGGACGGTAGCCGGGTCAAGTCTCAGAGGGGAATTCATGGCCAATACCCGCTTGTACATGGTTGACGCCGATGCCGAGCGTCGTAAGCTCCTGATCCAGTTGCTCGCGTTCACCGAGATCGGTGACGTTATCGGTGAAGCCGACAGTATGGCCGAGGCGCAGGATGCGGAAGAGCCGGAAGTGGTGGTGCTGGGATATCGGCAGGACGATGACACCACGCTGACGGAACTGCAGGCTGTACGCAACCAGTTTGGCCAGAATATTCCGGTCCTGCTGGTGCATGAGCGCCAGGCGGCCAACAGCCTGCCGCAGGAACTGTCTCACCAGATCGTGGGCCTCATCGAGACGCCTTTCAAACAACGCCAGCTGCAACACGCCCTGCGCCTGGCTGACATTCATCGCAGCTCCGATGCCGATTCTACCCGTGGTCGCGGTGTGCAGCTGTTCCGCAGCCTGGTGGGTAACAGCCGCTCGGTCTCGAAGGTGCGCAAGCTCATCGAACAGGTGGCCGATTCCGATGCCAACGTGCTGATTCTCGGTGAGTCGGGCACCGGCAAGGAAGTGGTAGCGCGCAACCTGCATTATCACTCCGCGCGCCGCGAGCACCCCTTCGTGCCGGTCAACTGCGGCGCCATCCCTGGTGACCTGCTGGAGAGCGAACTGTTCGGCCATGAAAAGGGCGCCTTCACCGGGGCCATCGGTTCTCGCCAGGGGCGCTTCGAGATGGCCCAGGGTGGCACGCTGTTCCTGGATGAGATCGGCGACATGCCGCTGGCCATGCAGGTCAAGTTGCTGCGTGTGATCCAGGAACGCGTCTTCGAGCGCGTGGGCAGCAACCGCAGTATCGAGGTGAACGTGCGCATCATCGCCGCCACTCACCGCGAACTGGAACAGGAGATCGCCGCCGGGCGTTTCCGCGAAGACCTGTATTACCGCCTCAACGTGTTTCCCATCGACATGCCGCCGCTACGCGAGCGGGTCGAGGACATCCCCCTGCTCATCAACGAACTCATTGCCCGCCTCGAGCACGAACAACGAGGGTCCGTGCGTCTCACACCGGCGGCCATCGCCGCCCTGTGCCAGTATGCCTGGCCGGGCAACGTGCGCGAGCTGTCCAACCTCATGGAACGCCTGGTGATCATGTTCCCCTATGGTGTAGTCGATGTGCGTGACCTGCCGGAGAAATTCCGTGGCAATATCGCCATCGAGGAGTGGGCCGTCGCCGAGGAGGCCGAGGCAGGCGATACGGCGGAGGCCGCCGTGAGCAGCAACGCCACCGTGCTGCGTCTGCCCAGTGACGGGCTGGACCTGCGCGAGCACCTCTCCAATCTGGAATACAGTCTCATCAAGCAGGCCATCGATGAATCCGGCGGCGTGGTGGCCCATGCCGCCAAGCGTCTGCGCATGCGCCGCACCACGCTGGTGGAGAAAATGCGCAAATACGGCCTGCAGCGTAACGAGCAGGCGTCGGGAATTTGACCTCCCGCGGTCACACCCTCTCTAAGCACCTGATTTTCAAGTAAACCACCCTTCGGCACGCTTCTTGCTCCGGTAGTGGGCGGAGACGGAATATCGTCTTGCAGCAATCCATTACCGTTGTTCGAGGAGCCCGATGACACAGCAAGCCAGTACCACGCCCCAGGTCCTCGCCGATGCCTTCGTGACCTTCAATCGCATGTCGGAGCAACTGGCCAGCTCCTACCGCGAGCTGGAGAGTCGCGTCTCGCAGCTCACCAACGAACTGGACACCGCGCGGCTCGAGCGCAGCATGGAAAGCCTGGCCCGTGAACGCGTGGCGAAACGGCTCGAGACCCTGCTCGATGCCCTGCCAGGTGGCGTCATCGTTCTCGACAACCAGGGCGTGGTGCAGGAATGCAATCCTGCCGCCGAGGCACTGCTCGGCCACGGCCTTGAAGGTCAGCGCTGGAACGATGTCATTGCACGGGCCTTTGCACCACGCACCGACGATGGTCACGATGTCTCGCTGGCCGACGGCCGGCGCGTGAATATCTCCACCTGCCCGATGGGTGACGAACCGGGCCAGATCCTGTTGATCACTGATGTCACCGAGATGCGCCGCCTGCAGGACCATCTTACCCAGCACCAACGCCTTGCCACCATGGGCGAGATGGCCGCCTCCCTGGCTCATCAGGTACGTACACCGCTGTCCTCGGCATTGCTGTATGCCTCCAATCTCAAGCGTCCACAACTGGATGAGGGGGACCGCGAGCGCTTCACCGGCAAGTTGCTGGACCAGTTGCGTCACCTGGAGGCACTGGTCAACGACATGCTGCTCTATGCGCGCGACGGCACCATGGGTGAACAGGAGTTCGAACCCGCCGATCTCATCGGTGACCTGCAACGTACGCTGGCCTCGGAGATCGAAGCCAGTCGCACTCGCTTCGAGTGTCGTAATCACACCAGTGGCATGCGCCTGCACGGCAATCGTCAGTTACTGGTCAGTGCACTGGCCAACCTGGCCAGCAATGCCATGCAGGCCATGGGCGAGGGCGGCCTGCTGGAGCTGGACGTGCGTTCCGATGACGAACACAGCGTGGCCTTCGTCATGACCGACAGCGGCCCGGGTATCGAGCCACAGCAACTACAGAAGATCTTCAATCCCTTCTACACCACACGCAGCGAAGGCACGGGCCTCGGCCTGGCTGTCGTAGCGGCTATTACTCGCGCCCATGGCGGAGACATTCGTGTGGTGTCACCGGCAAAGGGCCGCGATAACGGCACCGAGATGTCGGGTTCAATATTCAGCATGCACCTGCCAGCACGGAAGATGGGGACGCGCGACAACGAGCGCCGTCGTGAACATGTAGCCCGGTGAACACCGGCTGTAAACAACCTGAGTCATGGAGTCAAATATGCCGAGCACAAAACACACCGTACTCGTAGTGGAAGACGATGCCGCACTGGCCGAGGCATTGAGTGATACCCTGGAGCTGGCCGGTTACACGGTGAAGCTGGTGAGTGACGGTGAAGATGCGATAACCGTGATTGAGAAGGGCGGCGTCGATATCGTGGTCAGTGATGTGCATATGAAACGCATGGATGGTCATTCCCTGCTCAAGCAGATCAAAGCGCGCTTTGCCGATACTCCGGTGATTCTCATGACAGCTTATGGTTCCATCGAAAAGGCCGTCGAGGCCATGCGTGATGGCGCGGTGGACTACCTGGTCAAACCTTTCGAAGCCGAGGTGCTGGTCAACATGGTGGGCTGCAACCTCAGCTCGCCGAATCATGATGTCAACCGCATGATCGGTGACTCACCCGCGACACAGGAGCTCAGTAGCCTGGCACGCCGCGTGGCAGCAAAGGACGTCACGGTGATGATCACGGGTGAAAGCGGTACCGGTAAGGAAGTGCTGGCACAATACATTCACAATAACTCAGCGCGCGCGGGCAAGTCCTTTGTTGCCATCAACTGTGCCGCGATTCCGGAGAACATGCTCGAAGCGACCCTGTTTGGCTATGAAAAAGGTGCCTTCACCGGTGCTTACAAGGCCTGCCCGGGCAAGTTCGAACTGGCCAACGGCGGCACCCTGCTGCTGGATGAAATCTCGGAGATGGAGCCCGGCCTGCAATCCAAGCTGTTGCGTGTCCTGCAGGAACGAGTCGTGGAACGACTGGGGGGCAACCGCGCAATCGAGCTGGACGTGCGCGTGCTGGCGACTTCCAACCGCGATATGCCGGCAGAGGTGGCTGCCGGCCGTTTCCGTGAAGATCTGTTCTACAGACTCAATGTCTTTCCCATTCATATTCAACCCTTGCGTGCGCGGCGTGAAGATATCCTGCCCCTGGCTGAATTCATGTTGAGCAAGCATGCCGATAACAATGCCGGGAATATCCCGGCACTCAGCAAGGCCGCCCGCGAGGCACTCTTGCAACACGACTGGCCCGGTAATGTACGCGAGCTGGAAAATGTCATGCAACGCGCCATGGTCCTGTGCGAAGGAAGTGAAATCAGCCTCGCTGATCTGCATTTTGAGTCGGTCACAATTGGGCAGCTACGTAACGCAGAGAACACCGATACACCAGCGGCATCTGAAGAGAGCGGAAGTACTGATGGCGCGGCCGGTCTCAACGGCGACCTGCGCCAGCGCGAGTGGCAGATCATTGTCGAGGCCTTGCGCCAGGCGCGCGGCAGTCGCAAGGCCACGGCTGAGAAACTGGGTATAAGTCAACGTACACTACGCTACAAACTGGCCCGCATGCGCGAGGCCGGGGTCAGTATTCCGGGTGAATTTGACGCGCAAACCGCCTGACGTTACGGAGGTTCACTATGAGTAATACCATTACCCCTCAGGATATTCTTGCGCAGATGCGCGCCCTGGCCGAGCAGGCCGGTGGCAGTGTCACACCAGCCACAAGCGAGAATGGTGGTAGCGACTTCGCCGATCTGCTCAAGCAGTCGGTGGCCAAGGTCAACGATACGCAGCAGCAGGCCAGTCGCCTGGCCGAGGCCTTCCAGCGCGGCGACCCCAATGTACAGATGTCGGAAGTCATGATCGCGATGCAGAAGTCCAGTGTCTCGTTCCAGGCCATGCTGGAAGTACGCAACAAGCTGGTTAATGCCTACCAGGAAATCATGAACATGCAGGTGTAAGACCGGTCACGTCCTGAAACAATCACACTGCGGAGAAACAGAAATTCATGGCAATGGACCTTGTAAACCCACAATCGCTGACCCCGACCTTCAAGGGGATGGTGTCGCTACCGCTGTTGCGGCAACTTGGTCTGCTGATCGGACTGGCGGCGAGTATCGCCATTGGTGTCTACGTGGTTCTGTGGTCACAGGAACCCGAGTATCGTGTGCTCTACGAGAAGGTCTCGGCACAGGATGCCAGCGCCATTACACAGTCACTGGAACAGGCCGGGATAAAATATCGTGTCGACCCGGCCTCCGGCGCCCTGCTGGTTGAGGCCGGCAGTGTTCACAAGGCACGTATGCAGCTGGCGTCGGCGGGCCTTAGTATTGAAAACGATCTGGGTTTTGAACTGCTGGATCGGGAGGAAGGGTTTGGTACCAGCCAGTTCATTCAGAATGCCCGTTATCAGCGCGCCCTGGAGGGGGAACTGGCGCGCACCATCATGTCCATGTCCGTGGTACGCTCGGCACGGGTGCATCTCGCCCTGCCCAAGCAATCCAGTTTTGTACGCCGACAGAAGAAAGCCAGTGCTTCGGTGTTTCTTGATCTGTATTCCGGTCGCAATCTGAGCGAACAACAGGTTTCGGCCATATTGAGTCTGGTGGCATCCAGCGTACCAAACCTGGAACTGGAGCAGGTCACGGTGGTGGATCAGAAAGGTCGATTGTTGTCCGGTGGTGAGCGCCAGGGCGCCATGGCTCTGAGTGCCAGCCAGTTTGAACACACGCGCAAAGTGGAGCAGGAATATATTCGGCGCATCGAAAATATACTGGGGCCCGTGGTGGGACTGGAAAACATGCGTGCCCAGGTGGTTGCCGATCTGGATTTTACCACCGTTGAACGCACAGCAGAGGTCTTCAACCCCGATCAGCCAGCGATACGCAGCGAGCAACGTATCGAGGAACAATCAGCGGGCTCGTTGACCGCAGGCGGTATCCCCGGTGCACTGAGTAATGAACCACCGGCCGCCGGTGTTGCTCCCGAACAGGCCGGTCAGCCCGGTCAGGGCGGCGCTGCCGGTGCGCCTTCGGGTAGCCGCCGAAGCCGTGCGGTTACCAACTATGAGATTGATCGCACCATCAGTCATACGCGGCGTGCACCAGGCAGCCTGCGCCGCCTGTCAGTGGCGGTGGTATTGAACTACCGTCCCGGCAAGCCGGCACCACAACCTGATGCTACCGGTGAGCCTCCCGCAGACGGCACGGCCACACCGGCCGGAGGTGATGCAGAACTGGTTCCGGTACCCTACACGGACGAGGAACTGCTACGCTTTACTGAGCTGGTCAAGGAGGCCGTCGGTTTCGACGCCTTGCGTGGCGATTCGGTGAAGTTCATCAATGCACCCTTTACCGCTCCACCCGAGGTCGAGCCCCTGCCGGAAGCGGGGATCCTGGAACAACCGTGGGTGAGTACGGCATTGAAATACAGTGGTGCGGCACTTGTCCTTGTGGTCCTGTTGTTTGGTGTGCTCAAACCCATAATGCGTTCACTTGCGCAGTATGCCCATGTCGTCGAGCGGCCACAGGCAGAAGAAGGGGAACTGGCCGAGGACCAGCTGAGTTTGACCGGTCCCGAGGCCCGCCTGCCCAAGCCAGGTGGCTATGAGGCGAACCTCAATATGGCGCAGGATGTGGTACAGCAGGATCCCAAGCTGGTCGCCCAGGTCATCAAGAGCTGGGTTGCCACCGACTAGACGTAGACTGGATAAACAACGATGGCAGAGAAATCCGGTAACCTGCCCGGACCTGAACGCGCGGCCGTGCTGCTCCTGACTTTGGGAGAGCAGGCAGCCACCGAGATCATGAAGCACATGTCACCGAAGGAGGTACAGTCCATCGGTGAAGCCATGGCGTCGTTGACCGGGGTGCCCAAAGATACCGTCGGTGAAGTACTGGCTTCCTTCTGTGACAGCATCGACGAGCAGACCTCGCTTGGCGTCGGTAACGAGGAATATCTGCGCAACGTTCTCGTTTCGGCTCTCGGGCAGGACAAAGCGAGCAACCTCATTGATCGTATTCTGCTTGGACGTCACTCCAAGGGCCTGGAGGCGCTCAAGTGGATGGAAGCCCGTGCCGTGGCCGAAATCATTCGCCTGGAACATCCGCAGATCATCGCTATCGTGCTTTCCTACCTGGACAGCGACCAGGCCGGCGAGGTGTTGCAGGCCCTGCCTGATCGTTTGCGCCCTGACGTGCTCATGCGTATCGCCTCTCTCGACGGCATTCAGCCCAGCGCCATCCATGAGCTGGACGAAATTCTCGAGAAGCAGTTTACCGGCACGGCAGGTAACGTGCGTTCATCCAGTGTTGGCGGCGTCAAGACCGCCGCCAATATTCTCAATTTCATGGACAGTTCTCTTGAGGCACAGATCCTCGACCAGGTACGCGAAAGCGACCCAGAGATGAGCCAGGCGATCGAGGATCTGATGTTCGTCTTTGATAATCTTGCCGAGGTGGATGACCGTGGTATCCAGTCACTGCTGCGCGAGGTGTCTTCCGACAACCTCATTCTGGCTCTCAAGGGTGCGGATGAAGCGGTCAAGGAAAAGATCTTCAAGAACATGTCGAAGCGCGCCGCCGAGATGCTGCGTGATGACCTCGAGGCCAAAGGCCCGGTCAAGCTTAGCGAAGTGGAAGCGGCGCAGAAGGAAGTGCTTGCGGTGGCGCGGCGCATGGCCGAGTCCGGTGAGATCAGTCTTGGTGGCAAGGGAGGTGATGAGTACATCTGATGAGCTCCCATGGCGCCAGCAAGGATCCCGAGAAGACTGCCTACGAACGCTGGGAACTGCCGGTCGTCGAGAGTGAGCACCGTGGTCCACTGACCGCATCCGACCTCGAAAATATCCAGAAGCAGGCCTTCGAGGAGGCCTGGCAACGTGGTTATGCTGAAGGGATGGAGAAGGGCCGGAAAGAGGCCGTTGAGCAGACGCGCACGGCGCTGGAACAGGCCACGGCCCAACTGGGCACCATCCTCGATACACTCACTACGCCCCTGGAGCAGATCGATCGTGAAATCACTGAGCATCTGGTAGAGATGGTGATCGCCGTGGCGCGCCACCTGGTGCGACGTGAACTACGTACTGACCCCGGGCAGGTGGTGGCGGTAGTGCGGGAGTCCATGGAGCTTCTACCCACTGGCGCAGGGAATATTCGTATTTTCCTCCATCCTGAGGATGCGGTGCTGGTGCGTGAGGCCCTGTCGATAACAGGTGGTGCCAGCGAACGTGAGCGGCCCTGGGAAATCATCGACGATCCTGTTCTGACGCGCGGTGATTGCCGCGTCAAGTCGGACCATTCCTTCATCGACGCGACGCTGGAAAAACGACTCAACCGTATCGCCGCCGAAATGCTCGGTGGTGAGCGAGAGGAAGACCGTGATGAGGGCTGAAGACTCACGCGCCGGGTTGTGGCTGGAACGCCTGCGCCAGTGTCGTACTCGCCTGGAGGATGCTCATCCCCTGGTGGTGGAAGGTGAACTGACGCGCATGGTGGGGTTGACCATCGAGGCTGCCGGCTGCCAGGCGGCCCTGGGTACCCGCTGTCGCATACACAGCCCCGGGATGAGTCCGGCAGAAGCCGAGGTGGTCGGTTTTGGCAGTGATCATCTCTATCTCATGCCAACCGGAAACTTGCAGGGCATTGGACCCAACGCTCGTGTCGAACCCACCGGACAGGTATATGCTGCACCCGTGGGCCGAGAACTGCTCGGCCGTGTCATCGGCGGAAATGGCAAACCCATCGATTGTCGTGGCAAGCTCGACGCCAGTGACAAGATGCCGCTCAACGGGCGCATGGTCAATCCGGTTGAGCGCCAGCCCATCGATCGTCCGCTGGATGTCGGCGTCAAGGCCATCAATTCCCTGCTT
>DRKU01000228.1 GCA_011051615.1 Gammaproteobacteria bacterium | reverse complement strand
TGGAATCCGGAGTCCAGGTGTAACTGTGCGCAACCCTGTTCCCGTGCATGCGCACGCAGCCAGGCCAGCAGTGCGCCACCAAAACCGCGCGAGCGTTGCGCCGCCAGGGTCACCATGTCGTCCACATACAGGAAACGGCCCCAGGCGAGGTTTTCGCTGATGCGAAAGCCGGCCACGGCAACCACCTCGCCGGCATCCTCCAGCATGGCCAGGCGATAGCCCTGGGCCTGCTGCGCATGCACGCGCGAGACGAATTCGTCCTCGGCAATGTCCGGGCGCAACTCACGCATGACGGGGTAACAGGCCCGAATCATGTCCTCGCCGTCGGCGATTCTGACCAGGGGGGATGGTGGCATGGATGCTGTCTCCCGGGGTTGTCATGCAACGGGCTGTCTCCCGTTGAGCTGGATGGATTATAGTTAATCGTACCCCATGGCGCAGCACATACCGTGGCGGAGCAACGACGCAAACAGGGGAACACCATGCCACACTGGCGACAATACGCGCACGAGGCCGACGTGGGCATCGAAGGCATGGGGGACAGTCTGGCCGAGGCCTTTGCCCAGGCCGCCATCGCCCTGACGGCGGTGATCACCGATCCGGACAGGGTCCGTCCCGTGCAGGAGGTAGAGATCACCTGTGCCGCACCGGATGATGAGCTGTTGTTCGTTGACTGGCTCAATGCATTGATCTACGCGATGGCAGAGCGCAAGATGTTGTTCAGCCATTTCGAGGTGAATATCGAGAACCACCGGCTACATGCCTGGGTCCGGGGAGAACCGCTCCAGCCCGAACGACACCGACCCGCGGTGGAGATCAAGGGCGCCACCTATACCACGCTGCGGGTCTATCAGGATGAGCAGCACACCTGGCATGTACAGACCGTGGTAGATGTCTAAATGAGAGTTCCGAATACCTGACCAGTTGAGAATTGCCAGGCGATGAATGAGACAACCCGTTACCGTGGACGTCTTTCCACGACACGCGGTAAATACATCCCTGTACGCTCGACAGCCGCGGCCGCTCCGGGCATCCTGCCCTCACGGGGCATTAGTACATCCCTGTACGTCATCCCTGCGGCTGACGGTCATGTCAAGACGTCCACGGCAGCGATTCTCAAAATCATATGTGGCCTGGTATTTTGAACAGTTATATAGCCTTCCAGAGTCAGCCATGAGCGCAGTTGTCGTCGTAGCGGTAAACCGCACGGGAAACCACCCATATGGATCTGCAACTTTTCACGCGTGAGGACGAATTCACCTGGCTCGTCGAGCCCAGGGGCAGGATGCGTGTGCCGGCGATCATCTATGCCGATGAGGCCCTGATGCGTGACATGGACCACAAGGTCTATGAGCAGATCACCAACGTCGCCACCCTGCCCGGCATCGTCGGGGCGGCCTGTGCCATGCCGGATGCCCACTGGGGTTACGGCTTTCCCATTGGCGGCGTGGCGGCCTTCGACGCGGCACTGGGTGGCGTGGTCTCGGCCGGCGGCGTCGGCTTCGATATCTCCTGCGGCGTGCGCACTCTCCTCACTGGCCTGCGCAGCAACGACATCGAAGCGGTAAAAAAACAGCTCGCCGACCAGTTGTTTCGTGACATTCCCGCCGGTCTCGGCAGTACCGGCCGGATCCATCTCGACGATCGGCAAATGAGCGCCATGCTCAGTGGCGGTGCCCACTGGGCAGTGGAACAGGGCTTTGGCACCGAGCAGGACCTGCGCCATACCGAGGAGCGGGGCTGCATGGGTGGCGCCGATCCGGCGCAGGTCTCGCCACAGGCCAGACACCGCCAGCGCGACGAGATGGGCACACTGGGCTCCGGCAACCACTACCTGGAGGTGCAGAAGGTCGCGGCGATCCATGACGACGATGCCGCGCAGGCCTTTGGCCTGCAGGAAGGCGACGTGGTGGTAAGCATTCACTGTGGCTCCCGCGGCCTCGGCCATCAGATCGGTACCGAGTTCCTGCGCGCCATGGCCATCAGTGCCGCCGAGCATGGCATCGACCTGCCGGATCGCGAACTGGCCTGTGCACCCCTCACGTCTCCCCTTGGCCAGCGCTACCTGGGCGCCATGCGCGCCGCCATCAACTGCGCCCTGGCCAACCGCCAGATCCTTACCCACCTGACCCGCGAGGCCTTCGCGCGCATACTGCCGCAGGCGCGACTGGAGCTGCTGTATGACGTCTCGCACAATACCTGCAAGGAAGAAACACATCGGGTGGAAGGCGAGGAACGCCGCCTGTTCGTACATCGCAAGGGCGCAACCCGCGCCTTCGGACCCGGCCATGCCGAACTGCCGGACGCCTTCCGCGCCATGGGCCAGCCGGTTCTGATCGGCGGTTCCATGGGCACCTCTTCCTGGATCCTCGCCGGAACCGGCGAGAGCGAGCAACGTGCCTTCAGTTCCGCCTGTCATGGCGCCGGCCGTGCCATGAGTCGCCACCAGGCCAAACGGCAATGGCGCGGCAGACAGGTGATCGATGAACTGGCCGATCAGGGCATCCTCATCCGCAGTCCCAGTCTGCGCGGCGTGGCCGAGGAAGCGCCGGGCGCCTACAAGGAAGTTTCAGCGGTGGTGGACGCCGCCCACAGGGCGGGCCTCGCCCGCAAGGTGGCGCAACTGGTCCCACTGATCTGTATCAAGGGCTGAACGCGGGTGGCCGCGCGTCTCCCTCCCCGCCTGCGTGGGTGTCAGCCGCGGAGCTCGTTCTCCAGGGGTTCACCGGCCTCGAACTGACGCACATTCTCGAGCGTGGTGCGGGCGATATTCTGCATGGCTTCCTCGGTAAAGAAGCCCTGGTGGCCGGTAATGACCACGTTGGGAAAGGTCAGCAGGCGCTCGAAGACATCATCCTGAATGATCTCGTTGGAGAGATCCTCGAAGAACAGATCACCTTCCTGCTCGTAGACATCCAGTCCCAGTGCGCCGAGGGTCCGTTGCTTGAGTGCGCCGATGACGGCGCGGGTATCTATGACCGCGCCACGACTGGTATTGATGAGCATGACACCCGGCTTCATCCGGGCCAGAGCCGCCGCATCGATGAGGTGGTGGGTCTGGGGATTGAGCGGGCAATGCAATGAGATCACGTCCGCTTCGCGGTAGAGGGTTTCCAGATCGGTGAACGAAACACCGAAGGCCTCCGCTGCCGGATTGACCTTCGGATCGAAAGCCAGGATGCGCATACCGAAGCCAGTGAGGATACGCGCCGTCTCCAGGCCGATACGCCCAACGCCGATGATGCCCGCGGTCTTGCCACGCAGTTCGGTGCCGAGCAGGCCATCGAGGGAAAAGTTGCCCTCGCGGATACGCTGCCAGGCACGGTGGATCTTGCGATTGAGGGTCAGCAACAGGCCTACGGTATGCTCGGCCACCGAGTATGGTGAATAGGCCGGTACGCGCACCACGTGGATACCCGTCTCGGCGGCAGCGTGGAGATCGACATTGTTGAAACCGGCACAGCGCAGGGCCAGCAGACGCGTTCCGCCGTTGGACAGGGCCTGCAATACCTCGCGATCGATCTCATCATTGACGAAGACACACACCGCCGCATAACCGTGTGCAAGGCAACAGGTCTCGGCACTGAGGCGGGTTTCGAAAAAGACCAGTTCATGGCCGAACGCAGCATTCTCGCGGCTGAGGAAGTCGCGATCCCAGGAGCGGGTGCTGAAAACGGCGAGCTTCACCTGGCGGTGATCTCCCTGTCAGGTAGTGGTGAACGTATCCGGTGGCGCCACATCGACAGGCTCGCACCGAACCTGCTCTACCTTCGCATATGTGGGTCCACGCCACAACCAGTCGCACAGGGCCGCCACCTGTGTCTCCGCGCCACAGGCCAGCACCTCGACACGGCCATCGGGCAGGTTACGCGCGTATCCACTGACTCCCAGCTCCTGCGCACGAGCCTGCGTGCTGGCGCGAAAGAATACCCCCTGCACGCGACCCGACACCAGGCAGCGCCGACACACGGTCACGGCAGCGTCACCTGCGCTGCCTGGCCGACATGGAGTGTGCCGGCATCGACGGCAAACTCGAAGACGACCTCGTAGCGCGGCGCCGCGGGCGAACCCTCGCCAGCCGGTTCCCGCGCCACGAAGACGAGGCGACCGGGATAGGTTCTGCCACCTGTCTGGATACGCACCTCATCACCGACGTGCAGATCTCCCAGTTGCGCAGTACCGACAACGGCACGCACGCGCATGTGATCGCCATCGGCAAGCACGAACAATACCGGCGGCTGCATGCTGGCGGCCACGGTCTGACCCACCACGGCGAGCCGTTGTACGACGATGGCATTGAACGGCGCACGCAGCGTGCTGTATTCCCGATCCAGTTCGGCCTGTTTCAGGCTGGCAACGGCGAGTTGGTAGTCGGCTTCGGCGGTTTCGTAGCCAATCGTCGCCAGTTGCAGATCATGATCCGACAACAGGGTGCGTTCATACAGTTCCCTGGCCCGCCCCAGTTCGCGTTGCGCCTCGTCGCGCTGGAGCTTGCGGCTCTTCAGCCTGGCGCGTGCCGCGCGCACGTGCAATGCAAAGGGCCGTGGATCCAGTTTCGCCAGCACGGTCCCCTTCTTCACGCGGGCACCGGTCTCGACGCCCACTTCGTGAATGACACCGCTGACGGGAATGCTCAACGCGACGCGATTGACCCAGTCGAGCCGGCCTTCCAGTTCAGTAGCCACCGCCGGCACGCTTACCAGCAGGTACAACGCCAGCATCAGTCCCCTTGTGTATTTGCCCATCACCTGACTCTCTCTTTCAATGGTTGGCGTACGCCGCCATCTGCCGCGCGCGGCTGGCGACCCAGCAGGACATGGAGCTGCGCCCAGGCCAGTTCCGTCTGCAACTGC
>DRKU01000227.1 GCA_011051615.1 Gammaproteobacteria bacterium | reverse complement strand
CGATCAGCGGGCTTCCCGGCTCAACTCGCGCGGTAAAGAGAACACGATTTTTTCTTCCTGGCCTTGCTGCTCCTCCTGCAGGCAACCGCCCCATGACTGGAGCTGGTGGATGACTTTGTCAACCAGCACCTGGGGGGCGGAAGCGCCGGCGGTAACGCCGACCGTTTCCGCTCCCTCACACCACTTTTTCTGTATCTCCCGCTCGTTGTCCACCAGCCAGGCGCGTGCGCCCTGGCGTTCGGCCACTTCCTTGAGGCGATTGGAATTGGAACTGTTGGGTGAGCCCACCACCAGAACCACGTCACACCTGCTTGCCAGTTCCTTGACTGCGTCCTGACGGTTCTGCGTGGCATAGCAGATGTCGTCCTTGCGTGGCCCTTCAATCTTCGGGAACCGTGCACGCAGTGCATCGATGACATCCGCCGTATCGTCCATCGACAGGGTCGTCTGGGTAACGAAACACAGGCGATCGGGATCACGCGGCTGCAACAGGGCCACGTCTTCGACATGTTCCACCAGGTACATGCAGCCGCCGGCGCTGTCGTCATACTGCCCCATGGTGCCCTCCACCTCCGGGTGTCCGGCGTGGCCAATGAGGACACATTCACGCCCCTCGCGGCTGTAGCGTGTGACTTCCAGATGCACCTTGGTCACCAGCGGACAGGTAGCATCGAAGACACGCAGTTCACGACCCGCGGCTTCCTTGCGCACCGCCTGCGAGACACCGTGGGCACTGAAGATGACGATGCTGCCATCGGGTACCTCGTGCAGCTCTTCGACAAACACTGCACCCTTGTCACGCAGTCCCTCCACCACGAAACGATTGTGCACGACTTCATGGCGCACGTAGACCGGCGCACCAAAGAGTTCCAGCGCACGTTCGACGATCTCGATGGCACGATGGACACCGGCACAGAAACCCCGCGGGTTGGCAAGCAGGATGTTCATGATGAGGATGTCGCTCCTGGCGTGGGTGGTCGAACTGAAAGGATCTCCACCTCGAAACGGATACTGTGACCTGCCAGGGGGTGGTTGAAATCCACCGTGACCACGTCACCCTCAATGGCGCGGATGGCACCCGGCGTTATCTCTCCCGACGGGGTGGTGAACTCGATGATCAGACCTTCCCTGAGTTCCAGCCCCGCGTCGAAATCACTACGCGCCATGGTGTGTATGTTCTCATCCTCGGGAAAGCCGAAGGCATCCTGTGGCGAGATGAGGATATCCTGCCGCTCACCAGCACGTAGCCCGTAGAGCACCAGCTCCAGGCCCTGGATCAGGCTGCCGTCACCCATGGTGAAACACATGGGCTCACCATCACGGGAGGTATCTACTTCCATGCCATCTTCCAGGCGGAGAGTATAGTGCATGCATACCTCGCTGCCCGGCTGGATACTGTCGGCATCGGGCATACCGGCCTCAGTCATTGATCTCTCCTTTCGACGGTGTATGCGGCTGATCCTGTTCGGCGTCGGCGGGCAGGCGTGAATAGCCACCACGCAGATAATCGATGATCAACATGACAGCCCCGATACTAATTGCTGAGTCGGCAATGTTGAACGTGGGAAATGGCCAGCTGCCAAAGACCACCTGGATGAAATCCACCACATAACCCAGTTGCAGTCGATCCCAGACATTACCCAGTGCACCACCGATGATGAACGTAAAACTGGCGGCCAGCCAGCGGGCATCCGCCGGCAGGCGGCGCAGCCAGTTGATCAACACGACACATATGAAAACCGTCAGGCCGACGAACAACCAGCGCTGCCAGCCGGAGGCGCCATGTAAGAATCCCCACGAGGCACCACGATTGTAGGCCAGTGTCAGATTGAAGCCGGGAAAGATCTCGTTGGGTACACCATAAGCCAGGCGCGTATCGGCCAGATGCTTGCTCCATTGATCGAACACCACCACCAGTGCGGTGATCCATAACCAGCGCAGGCCGTTGTTGGTAACCTTATACATCCTCACCCCTGTCGTTGCTACAGAATCGCTTCAATTCCTTAATCACCATTGAGATTGCTGGTGATACTGGTTCTGCGGCAGGAGCGCCGCCCCCGGCGCGATGAAATTCTCCCGGGAAGGCAAAAATCGCGCCGGGGGCGGCGCTCCTGCAATTTTCGTCGTCCTTTCCTGAAATCCAGTCACATGGCCTTCGGAACAGCTATTCAGGCGAAGCGGCGCGTTTCGCCGTCACCGAAGGCATTCTCGATGCAGCGCCCACACAACTCGGGATGCTCAGCATGACTTCCCACGTCCTCGCGGTGATGCCAGCAACGCACACACTTGGCGTTATTTGATGCCTTCACGGCCACCCACAGCTCGTCACCGCTGGAAAGTTCATAGTGGTGGGCCTCCGGTGGCGGCGTTTCCACCAGGTGATTGGTGGCGCTGGAGGTAATGAAGAGGAAACGCAGCTCCTCGCCAGCCTTCGCCAGGATATCGTGTATCTCACGCCCGCAATAGAGATCCACATCGGCATCGAGCCCGGCACCAATTTCACCGGCAACGCGCAGGGCTTCAAGTTCCCTCGCCACCATGTCGCGCACTTCCAGCAGGCGTGCCCAGTCATCGCCAGTGAGCGGCTCACTGCCTGCCGGCGGCGGGATGTCATACCAGGTGGCCAGCAGGACCGATTCCTCACGCTTACCCACTGTGGGAATGTACTGCCAGATCTCCTCGGCGGTGAAACTCAGGATCGGTGCCATCCAGCGCACCAGCGCTTCGACCACGTAGTACAGCACGGTTTGCGCCGAGCGCCGTGCCAGGCTGTCGGTCTGCATGGTATAGATGCGATCCTTGATCACATCGAGATAGAAACTGCCCATGTCCACGGCGCAGAAATTGTGGATCTTCTGGTAGATATGGTGGAAGTCGGCAGCCTCATAGGCCTTGCAGATCTCGTCCTGCAGCTCACGGGCGCGTTGCAGCAACCAGCGATCCAACGCCAGCAGATCCTTGCCGTCAACCAGGTGTTCGGCGGGGCTGAAACCGTCGAGATTGGCCAGCAGGTAACGCGCGGTATTACGAATACGCCGGTAGGCATCGGCAGCACGCTTGAGGATCTCGTCCGAGACCGTCATTTCTCCGCGATAGTCGGTGGCCGCCACCCACAGGCGCAGGATATCGGCGCCGAGGCTGTTACACACTTTCTGCGGGGCCACCACGTTGCCGCGTGACTTGGACATCTTCTGTCCCCTGGCATCGACGGTGAAACCGTGGGTAAGCACGGCCTTGTAGGGCGCCACGCCGCGCATGGCCACCGAGGTCAACAGGGAAGACTGGAACCAGCCACGATGCTGATCGGAACCTTCCAGGTAGAGATCGGCGGCTGGAAATTCACTCAGGCCCTCGCGGCGCTCCAGTACCGTGTAATGCGTCACGCCGGAGTCGAACCACACGTCGAGGGTGTCGGTGATCTTCTCGTAGTCGTCGGCTTCGTCAGCGAGCAAATCGGCCGGGGCAAGTTCAAACCAGGCATCGATGCCCGTCTTTTCTACACGCTGCGCCACCGCCTCGATGAGTTCCGTGGTACGTGGATGCAGCTTACCCGACTGCCTGTGCACGAACAGGGCAATGGGTACCCCCCAGGTACGCTGGCGCGAGATGCACCAGTCCGGGCGGTTTTCCACCATACCCTCGATGCGGGCCTCGCCCCACTCCGGGATCCATCTGGTTGCCTTGATGGCCTTCATGGCCGCCTCGCGCAGTCCCGCCTGGTCCATGCTGATGAACCATTGCGGCGTGGCACGGAAGATGATCGGCGTCTTGTGGCGCCAGCAATGTGGATAGCTGTGGCGCAGAGCCGTGTCGTGCACCAGGGCATTGTTCAGCTTGAGCCGCTCGATGACGGCATCATTGGCCTTGAAGACATGCTGCCCGGCGAAGAACTCGGTATCGGGCAGGAACCTGCCATCGGCACCGACAGGGTTGTCCACCCTGAGATGGTAACGCACGCCGACCACGTAGTCGTCCTGACCGTGCCCCGGTGCCGTGTGCACGCAACCGGTACCGGCCTCGGTGGTAACGTGATCGCCAAGAATGACGGGCACTTCACGCCGATAGAATGGATGCGCCAGCTTGAGGCCTTCGAGATCTGCACCGCTACAGCGCGCGATGATCTGATAGTCACTCACTTCCCAACGCGCCATGCAGTCACTGAGCATGGCCTCAGCCAGCAGGAGGCGTTC
Organism: Gammaproteobacteria bacterium; assembly: GCA_011051615.1. Taxonomy (GTDB): domain Bacteria; phylum Pseudomonadota; class Gammaproteobacteria; order CAMYNG01; family CAMYNG01; genus HyVt-448. The sequence goes on along the minus strand of DRKU01000227.1, from coordinate 3,573 downwards.
GGGCGGATGCTCGGCGACACCATCGCACTGTACCAGCACATAATCCAGGCCGGCATTGAATGCCACCGCCTGGTTGGCCGGCAGCGTCCAGGGGGTGGTCGTCCAGATGACGACCGAGACAGTCCCTTCGCCTTCCTCCTCGCCCACACGCTGCATGCGTGCAAACAGGGCCTCCTCGTCGAGCACCTCGAAGCGCACGTCAATGGCCGGTGAGGTCTTGTCCTCGTATTCCACTTCCGCCTCGGCCAGCGCTGAGCCGCAATCCACGCACCAGTGTACGGGCTTGGAACCCTTGTGCAGGTGACCCTTGTCGATGATGCGACCCAGTGCGCGAATGATATCGGCCTCGAACTGGAAATCCATGGTCAGGTAGGGATTGTCCCAGTCACCGAGGACACCGAGACGCTGGAAATCGGCGCGCTGACCGTCCACCTGCTGGCGCGCATATTCACGGCAGGCAGCACGAAACTCTGCTGGGTCCACCGCGACACCGGCCTTGCCGATCTTCTTCTCGACCTGTAGTTCGATGGGCAGGCCATGGCAATCCCAGCCGGGGATGTAGGGTGCATCGAAACCCGACAGGCCGCGCGACTTGACGATAATGTCCTTGAGGATCTTGTTGACCGCATGACCGATATGAATATCACCGTTGGCATAAGGCGGACCATCGTGCAGCATGAACAGGGGACGCCCCTTGCCCGCCGCGCGCAGCTTGCCGTAGAGATCCATTTCCTGCCAGTGACGCACCATGTCCGGCTCACGTTTGGCCAGGTTGCCACGCATGGGGAAATCGGTTTTTGGCAGGTTGAGTGTGTCTTTGTAATCGGCCACTGTGTCGTTACTCGTTTTCTGGTTTGCCTGTGATTGTGCTTCAGGGCAACGGCAGTGATGTTGCTCCCGCACCCATCATCACGCATCACCCAGGGGGCATAAAGGGCGGCGCACCCGCCTTTTGCCCCGATGCTACCTCATCGCGCCGGGGCGGCGCTCCTGCCTCTTTTTCAAGTCCCCGTGAAATTCATCCTGCATAGTATTGCCGGAAAAATTCCCGCGTGTCCTGCACGTCCCGGGCGATCTGCTCGCGCAGCGCCTCCAGCGAGTCGAACTTCAACTGGTCGCGCAGCTTGTGCAGGAAACTTACCTGCAGGTAGTGCCCATAGATCTCCGCGTCGAAGTCGAAGATATAGACTTCGAGGATGGTGCGCGTACCGTCCACCGTCGGTCGATTGCCGATGCTGGCCACCGCCGCCAGCGGTTCGCGCTCGAGGCCAAAGACCTCCACCGCGAAGATCCCCTCCAGCGGTGTCACCTGGCGATGTAACCAGATATTGGCGGTGGGAAAACCCAGCTCCCGCCCCAGCCGATCACCGTGGCGCACGCGGCCACTCATGCGGTAATGCCGCCCCAGCAGGCGTTCGGCGGCACGCATGTCACCGCGATTGAGGGCCTCGCGCACCCGCGTGCTGCTGACCCGCTCGCCATCGACGCTGTAGGTGTGCATGTTGACCACCTGAAAACCGTGTTGTGCGCCCGCACTCACCAGGGTGTCGAAGTCCCCTTCGCGGCCACGGCCAAAGCGGAAGTCGTCACCCACCACCAGATACTTCACCGCCAGCCCGTCCACCAGGATCTGCTGAATGAACTCGGCCGCCGTCTTCTCCGCCAGCTGGCGGTTGAACGGCAGCAACAGCACGCGATCCACCGAGAAACGCCACAGGGCCTGTAACTTCTCTCGCAGGCGGGTAAGTCGCGCCGGGGCGCGCTCGGGCGCGAAATACTCCAGCGGTTGTGGCTCGAAGGTGATCAGGGTGGTGGGCAGGCCCAGACCCCCGGCCCGCTCGGCCAGCTGGCCCAGCACCTCCTGATGACCCAGGTGCACGCCATCGAAATTCCCGATGGTGGCCACGCAGCCCCGGTGGCGGGGACGCAGATTGTGCAGGCCGCGGATCAATTCCACCACTCGACTCCCGTTGACTCCCGGCGCGTCACCGCTGGCGTCAATCGACGCCAGCCCTTCACACCGTACGAAAAGCGCTCAAGTATAACAAGAAGTTAGACAGGACATCAGGGGTGGGCGGGACGCCGCAGGCTGGCCAGGCGCCAGCCGCCGAGGAACAGCAGGCCGAAATACACCAGTGCACCGCCGGCGACGGCCTCGGCCAGCCACAGGGCACGCTCACCGACGTCTGCGCTGACCCAGTCCTCCAGCGGCGCCACCCAGTAGAGGAGGAAGGCGGTCATGGCCGCCGCCGCCAGCCCCACCTGCAGGGCGAGCCGCCCCCAGCCGGGATGGGCATGGAAGATGCCGTCGCGGCGCAGACCACGAAACAGCAGCGCGGCATTGACGAAGGACGACAGGGTGGTGGCCAGGGCGAGCCCCATGTGGGCGCCCTCGAATTCCACGTGCAGCAGGCCGAGGACGAACCCCAGGTTGGCAATCATGTTGACCGCCATGGCGATGAGCCCCACTTTTACCGGCGTGCGCGTGTCCTGGCGCGCGTAGTAGCCCGGCGCCAGTACCTTGACGAGGATGAAGCCAAGCAGGCCGAGACCGTAGGCCATCAGTGCCAGACTGGCCATGCGCACGTCGAGCGCGGCAAACTGTCCGTGCAGGAAGAGGGTGGCCAGAATGGGGCCGGCCAGCAGCACCAGCCCCACTGCGGCAGGCACGCCGAGCAGGATCACCCAGCGCAGGGCCCAGTCGAGGGTGCGCGCGAAGACTTCGGGCTCCTCGCGGGTGTGGCTGCGGGTCAGCGAGGGCAGGATCACGGTCGCCAGGGCAATGCCGAAGACGCCCAGTGGAAATTCCACCATGCGGTCGGCATAGAACAGCCAGGTGACGCTGCCGGTGACCAGGAACGAAGCAATGAGCGTATCCAGCAGAAGGTTGATCTGCATGACCGAGGAGCCAAACAGGGCCGGGATCATCAGTTTGACCACCTTCTGCACCCCCGCGTGGCGCCAGCCCCAGCGGGGCCGCACCAGCAGGCCCTGGCGCGCCAGGGCCGGGATCTGGAAGGCAAGCTGCACCAGGCCCGCCAGCAGCACCCCCCAGGCCAGCGCCATGATGGGCTGCTCCATGTGTGGCGCCAGCCACAGGGCAGCGGTGATCAGGCACAGGTTGAGCAGCACCGGCGTAATGGCGGGGATGGCGAATCGCCCCCAGGTGTTGAGGATACTGCCCGCCAGCGCCGTCAGCGCAATGAAGAAGATGTACGGAAAGGTCAGGCGCAGCAGCTCGGCGGTGAGGGCGAATTTATCCGGGTACTTGAGCAGGTAACCGCCGGCGAATATCGTCACCACCACCGGGCTGGCGAGCACGGCCACCACGGTGAGCCAGAACAGCAATACTGCCAGCGTACCGGAGACGTGACTGATGAGATCGCGCACGGCGGCGCGGTCATGGTGGGTACGGTACTCCCCGAGGACCGGCACGAAGGCCTGGGCAAAGGCGCCCTCGGCAAACAGGCGGCGCAGGAAATTGGGGATCTTGAAGGCGACGAAAAAGGCGTCGGTGGCCGCCCCGGCGCCGAAGACATAGGCGAACACCACGTCACGCAGGAAGCCGGTGAT
>DRKU01000226.1 GCA_011051615.1 Gammaproteobacteria bacterium | reverse complement strand
GGTCGCCGTACCCGCACACCCCGCGCGGCTGCGTGAACGCGGCTACAACCAGGCCCGGGAAATCGCCCGCCATGCGGCACGGCGCTGCGGGCTGCCGCTGCTACGCCGGGCGGTGATACGCCAGCGCGCCACCCCCGCCCAGACCGCGCTGGATGCCGCCACCCGCCGCCGCAATCTGCGCGGCGCCTTCGCGGTGCCCCTGGCGGCACGCAAACGCATTGCCGGTCGCTGCCTGGCCATCATCGACGATGTCATGACCACCGGCAGCACCGTCGATGAACTCGCCGGCACCCTGAAACAGGCGGGGGCGGAACGGATCGAGATCTGGGTGGTGGCGCGGGCACCGCACCGGGAGTGAGCGGTGAGATCCGCTCAGAAGTGCATGTAGAAATCGAGGAAGGCGCCGTTGTGCTCGTAGATGAAGTCGCCCTGGCCGCTGTCGTCGAGACGGATCTGCTGGCGCCGCCAGCCGCCCTCGATGCCAAGCCCGTTGTCCAGCGAGTACTGGATACGTGCACGGTAGTCACTGAGCAGGCCGGTATCATAACCACCGTAGCTGCCCTGGAACCCGGCTTTCAGCCCCTCGAAGGGCAGGTCGAAGAGGGCGGTGGCATAGATCATGGGGATGGCGGCGCGGAAGTTGCGCAGCGCATAGGCCTCGTCACCGCTGCCCAGCAACTGGCCATCGAGGACGCGGATATTGAGCCCCAGATCCACGTTGACGCCGCGTGACCAGACCGGATACGCAATGGCCGCATCATAGGCATTGAGCAGGCTGCGGTTCTGGAAGGTTCCGTCCGCACCGTAGCCATAGTCGGCATCGCCGACGAGGGCGTCACTGAAACGCTGATGCTGAAAATGGAAGCTGAACTGGCTCTCGGCCTGGGGGGCAGCGAGATAGTCCACCACCGTAGCATGACTGCCGGCGGCCCACACACCACCCACGCTGGCAAACATGCCAAGGGTAATCAACAGGGCTGTAGATAAGAGGCTCTTCATGCTCGCTACCAGTATTTTCGTCCTGTAAAACCGGTTTGCCACCGTATGCCTGCCTCCACTCCGTTCAGCAGGTCCAACGCGACACCCTGACTATCAACAGGGGCATCATCACAGGCTACATACTTATTATAACCCTCCTTTACCCCTGCCGCACCGTGATTCAGGTCACGGCAACCCGGATTGGCCAGGGCGGGATCTCAAGCGTAGCTCAACCTGCCGAAGGCTCAAGCCCCGCTACCATGTGGATTAAGGCTCAGGAGCCGGCACCACCCAGAGCCGCGAGGCGGGTCTCGATGTACTGGCGCAGATTGGCAGCGAGGCGCGGCAGGCGCCCGGCCCGTGCATAGGCCACGCGGGCCTCGGCGGGCTTGCCCAGCGATTCCAGCGACACCGCCAGCCCCACCCACCACACGGCGATGTCGCCACGCAGCCGGACCAGCTCGCGGTAGATTCCCGCGGCGGCACGGTGGTTACCCTGGCGCTGGTAGAGCGCGGCCAGCAGGGCATGATACTCGGGGTCCTGCGCCAGCGCGGGGCGGGCCGTTTGCAGAATATGGATGGCGGTGGGCACGGCGTTCTGTTCCACCAGCAGCCGGGCATAGAGCTTGGCGAAACGCGCGTGACGCGGCGCCAGACTGAGTCCCTCGCGCAGCAGTTCCCCGGCCTCGCCCAGCTCACCCCGGCGGATCAACTGGCCCACCAGCATCTCGCGGGCCTGGATATGCGCGGCATCGGCGGCCAGGGCTCGACGCAGAACGGTCTCGGCCTCCGCATAATGCTGACTGAGGATGTAGTCGTAGCCCTGCTGGTAGTAACGAGCCGCCTGCTCGGCCCCGCTCAGGGGACGTGCCTGCTTGAAGACCTTCACGCGCGGCGCGGGGGTGTCATCCGGTTCCGCCTCGGCTGCGGCAGGCGTCGCCACCTCGGGCTCCGCCACGCTCGCCACCGGCGGTGTCGCCGGTATCGCCCGGGGCTGTGGGCGCGGCGCGGATGCGACCACCATCGGCGCAGGAGTTGCCACGGGCGCGGCGACGGGTTCGGTGACCGCCTCGGTCATCGGCGTCGCGGCAACGGCACGTGCGGCCGGTGCATCAACGGACCGATGCGCCACCACCTGCCAGGCCAGCACGGCGGTGGCGGAAAGCAATGCCACCAGTCCCAGCCCTCGCGCCAGGCGTCGGCCAGGAAGCGGGCCACGCCCACCGCCAGCGGCCGACCAGGCGAGGTCGTGCAACATGCCGGAGCGTTCGTCCTTGCCATCGCGGGCTTCCAGGTCACGCAGCATCTGGTTGATGAGACTCATGACCCGAACCCCAGCTGGACATAGAGCGCCACGGCCAGTGCCGCCAGCGCCGCGGCACTGGTGCGCAGTCCCAGCCAGCGATGCCAGGCGTGACGCCGTTCACCGGCACCACCGGTATCGCGGATGGCCAGTTTCATGTGTTCGACACCCACCACCCGGTTGCCACGCCCGTAGGCCGCCATCAACGCCTTGTGGCACAGGATGTTGATGAGCCGTGGAATGCCACGGCTGGCGTGGTAGAGCTTGCGCATGGCGCGCGGCTGAAACAGCAGTGCCCCCTGGTAGCCGGCGGTACGCAGGCGATGGGTAACGTAACTCTGCAGGCCACTCTCATCGATGGGCTGCAGGCAGTAGGAAAAGGTGATGCGCTGGCGCAACTGGCGCACGGCGGGATTGTCGAGGCGTTCCTCCAGTTCCGGCTGGCCAAAGAGCACCACCTGCAACAGCTTGGTCTTCTCGGTCTCCAGGTTGGTAAGCAGGCGCAGGGCCTCGAGGGTCTCCAGCGGCATGGCCTGCGCCTCGTCGAGGCACAAAACCACACGCCGCCCCTGCTGGGTCAGTTCCACGAGGCGGTGGGTAATGAGCTTGAGCAGGTGATGCTGGCCGATGTGACGGGTGATCTCCAGGCCCAGTTCCTCGGCCACGGCAATGTGCAGGCCGTAGGGCGTCAGGTAGGGATTGGGGATATAGGCGGTGGCGAAATGCCCGTCGAGGGTGTTGAGCAACTTGCGGCACAGCAGGGTCTTGCCGGTGCCCACCTCGCCGGTGACCTTGATGAAACCCTCGCCGGTGCGGATCGCCACCAGCAATGTGTTGAGCGCATCGGCATAGTGGCCGTAGGGAAAGAAATAGCCCGTGTCCGGCGTCAGGGAAAACGGCAATTCACGCAACCCGAAATGTTTCTGATACATGCTTGCTTACCTGCTGGTGCGCGCGTGCTGCGCGCTGTTCAATGACCTTACTCCGCCGCCGGCGCGGTGGGCGGTACCGGTGCGCCCAGGCTGCGGATATTGCGCCGCGCCTGACGGATCTGTTCGCTCCACTGACGTCCACTGTCATCGACAATGATGGGGCGCAGGAGGATCACCAGCTCACTCTTGCGAATGGATTCGCGGCGCTGGCGAAACAGTCCGCCCACGACCGGCACATCGCCCAGCCCCGGGATGGAGGCGGTATCTTCAAGTACGGTGTTCTGCATCAACCCGCCGATCACGATCACCTGGCCGTTGCGTGCCCGCACGATGCTGTCCGACTCGCGGATGGAGCTCACCGCCAGTGGCACGCTCAGGGTAGTGGTAGTGGACAGGCCAATGTCCTTGATCTTTTCGATGACCGAGCTGACCGTGGGATGAATGTGCAGGATGATGTCACCGTCTTCGCTGATCTGCGGGATCACGTCCAGCGCCACGCCGGAGAAAAACGGTGTCAACTCGACGTTGTTCTGAATCGTGGTGGTGGCGGCACCGGTATTGGTATTGCTGAGGATGTCGGTAATAAAGAACTCATCGGTGCCCACCTTGATGACGGCCTTCTGGTTGTTGACCGTCGAGACACGCGGACTGGAAAGTACCTGTACGTCCCCCTGGCTCTTGAGCAACTCGATAAACGCGGTGAAGTCGCCGGCGATATTGACCGCCGCGGTAAACACACCGCCAAAGGCCGACGTGGCGGTACCATCGACAGCCGTGGGCGAGAGCGGATTGAGATTGCCCGTATTGCCGTCGATGATGCTGCTGCCGTTGTCGAACAGGCTGCCACCGCCGGTCTGGCCCAGGATGAGGTTGTCGGTGGCGCCGCCCACCAGGCCGGCCCAGTTGATGCCCGCCTGGTAACCATCGCGCAGTTCCACCTCGAGGATCTTCGCCTCGAGGATCACCTGACGCTGGACCACTTTCTGGGTAGTTTCCAGGTAGGCCGCCACCGAGCGCAGCTCCGAGGTCAGGGCGCGTACCACCACCAGTCCCGACTGGGGACTGACTACCACGCTGCGGCCCTCACCGTTGCCGATGATGGCACTCACCGCGGCATACAGATCGGTCCAGAAGTCCGACTCTGAGGCCGTCTGGATCTGGCTGCCCGGCACCGCCGTGCGTTGTGAGGATGGCGTTACCGTGGTACCGGTTCCGGTACTGCCGGTGGCGGTGGGATCCTGGGCATCGGTGTAGTTCTCGGTCACCTGACCGGAGGAGACACGCATGTTGGACTGGCCACGGCGAACGATATCGAGATAGTTGATCTTGAAGATCCGCGTGCGCATCACATCGGGAAACACGTGGTAGGCACCGTTGCGATACTCGAAGTCGTAGCCAAAGACATCGCGCACGGTCTCCATGACCTGAGGCACGGTGACATTCTTCAGGTCCAGGGTAATGCGTCCCTTAACCTTTGGATGCACCACCATGTTGTACGGCGTACCTTCCACCAGCTGCATGAAGAACTGGCGCGCCGGTGCGCGGTTGACCTGCAGGTCGAAACGGTTTTCTGTCGGTACCTGCGGTGCCGGCCGCACTTCGAGATTGATACGTGGCAACAGCGCCGCATCGATGTCCATGCCCGGCTGCGCGGCGGGTGTGCCATCGGCCAGTGCCGCGTTGTGCTCGAGGCTCTCTTCCAGCGCCGCATCGATGAGATCGATCTGACCGGGGCGGTGGCCTTCGCTGGCACAGGCAGCCAGCAGGGCGCTGCCAGCCAGTAACAGGGTGAACTTCACAAGTAACAGGGGTGATCTCATGACGGTTGCTTCACTGTAGGTTTCTTATGTATGCGTACTCGTCCATGCAGATAGATATTGAATTCGCCGTGCTTGCCGCGCAGCCGCACCATGGCGGGCTGGATCGACAACACGCGGGCACCATTGATGCGCTGACCCACGACGACGGTGCGGCCATTGATCATCGCCGAGCGTCGCTCGGGTGAGATCAGCGTGGCATTGAGCCGCCAGCGCGGTCTCGCCGCCGGTGCGCCAGCGCCACCGCCGGGGGCACGCAGGCCCGGTGGGCGCGTGGGATCCCCCGCCGCCAGCGCGGCGTTGAACACACTCCCGCTGGCGAACAGGATGAGGGCGGCAATTACAGGTGCTGCTCTAGACACCGATCCAGCCCTCGCCGAGACTCAGGGTGTAGACGGTGATCACCACGCGTGCGCGCGGATAGTCCTCCACTTCCAGCGCCACACCGTCCCAGTAGAACTCCCACGGCAATTGCTCCAGCGCACGCAGGTAGGCCAGCGTATCCATGTAGCTGCCACGAAACTCGATCTCCAGCCCATGCCGATAGAGCATGGGCGGAAGCTCATTTTCCGGTGCCTGTGGATCGGCAACCACGACACGCTCCTCACCGGAGGCGGTAGCCTCCGTGACGGGCTCGGCCAGCAGAGGCTGCGGTGCGAGGCTGCGCACCTGGTAGAGGGACAGGCTGGTTTTCTGGCTCAGCACTTCCTCGAGGGCGCGCGCCATCTGCGCCGGCTGAATGAAGCCGCGCATGCGCGCCTTGAGCCGTTCGTCGAGCTCTGCATTGGCGCGCGTCAACCGCTCCAGGCGTGTGCGTAATTCGGCATTGGGATCGTGTTCATTGCGGGCGCGAATGGCGGCGATCTCGGCGCGCTGCACCTGCACCTGCGTCTGAAGATCACGCAGTTCACGCTCCATGCCGGCGGTGCTGGCCACCAGCGGGTCCACCATCAGCAGTTGTACCGTGGTGTACATGACCACCGCCACCAGCAGGGCGACGATGCCGCGCTCGCGCAGGCTGAGCGCATCGTAGCGCTCGAGCCAGTCGCGGAAGGTCGCGCGCAGGTTCATGAGGCCCCCTCCGCCGGCACGGTGTAATCACCCTGGGTGCTGAGATCGAACAGGATCTGTCCCGGGTTCTCCTCGTCGCGCTGCATGAGGAAACGGCGAAACTCGGTACCCAGAAAGACCTTCTCCACCGACAGGCGCTGGATGAGTCGTGGCACCAGCTCCGGCTCGAGGGTCGCCCCGCGCACTTCCATCTGTTCACCACCTCCGGCAATGGCCAGGCCGGTGAGCCACAGGCCATCGAGACGCTGGCGCGACAGGGCCGCGAGGTGTTCGGCGAAGCCCTGTGCGTTACCAAAATTGCGATCGGTCAGGGCGTCAATTACCCGTCGCTTGGCCGCCACGCGCTGTGTCAGCCGCGCCACCCGGCGTTGCAGGTCGGTATCGAGCGCACGCGGCGGGAAGGTCTGTTTCACCTGCGCCAGTTCCTCTGCCAGCTCCGCCTGCCGCGCGAGGAGTTTCTCGCGATCCTGCGAGGCACTGAAAAAATTCCACAAATTCAATGTGCTATAGAGCAGCAACAGCACCGCGAGGACACCTGCACCACGCAACAGGACGCCACTGTCCAGCGGCTCCTGTTGCCGCCGGAACATGTCCTGATAAAGATTGATCTGCTGTCGCGGTGTCTGATTCATGGCACTGTACAATGCAAAAGGGTGCTTACGCCCTGTTGCTGCAAAAATCGGGCCGATGCACCCCAGCCCTTGTCATACGGCGGTTTCACCGGCACGGCTCCCCCTGCACGCGGCATGCTCATGGCCCCTCGCGCAGTGCCGCCCCGATGGCCAGCAGGCAGCGCGCCTGCAGGGAGGCATCCACCTCGGCTGGCACACCGAGCACGGCCTCCAGCTCCAGCGGGCGCACGCGCACGCCCAGATTGGCGTCCAGATAGTCCAGCAGGCCACTGACGGGGCGCACCGTGGGCGCCAGCGCCAGCGTGCCCACCGGTGGCTGGGAAAAATGGCTCTCGTAGTAGTCCAGCGAACGCTGGATCTCCAGTACCACGCCGTCCATGAGCTGGCGCTGCTCGCTGGAGATGGCATCCAGGCTAAGCCCCTCCTCGTCCGCCTCGTCGCCGGGCAGATCCAGACCGGTGTCCGGCGCCAGTTCATCGAGCCCGGTTTCCAGGCGGCGCGAGAGGTAGAGCGTGCCCGCGCGCGTAAT
>DRKU01000225.1 GCA_011051615.1 Gammaproteobacteria bacterium | reverse complement strand
GCGCGCGTCCAATCCTGTTCCCGACAGGATTGTCGAGTCCGGCCTTCGGCACCATAAACAGAACCACGGGTTTTACCGTGGGTTTTTTTGCCTGCGTGATACGAACCGGCACTCCCCCGTGCCGGTTGACGCAGGCCATCCCTGGCCTGCGCCCTGCGGGCGCGCTGCGCGCGTCCAATCCTGTTCCCGACAGGATTGTCGAGTCCGGCCTTCGGCACCATAAAATCAGTAGCTAGTTGCTAGTTGCTAGTAGCGAGGAAACCGGTGGGACTACCAGCCCGCCGGTGTTTTTGTGCCCGGCGGGTGCGGATGGAGGGATGGGTGTTTTTGTGCGGTTCTCCATTGTTGCCGCCGCGGCATGATCCTTCCGGCAAACCATGAAAAGCGGTCCCCCCGCCCTCAGGGCGGGGGACAGGGGGCGGGGATCGATTACCAGCATGCGAACAGCGTCCCTCACCCCTCATCCCTTCAACGTGAAGGGGATTACAGCGAAATTTTTTATACCCCCCAAAAAAGCGATAAGCCTTTGTCCTGGAAGGAGAAATGAGGGTTTTGCAAACTTGACAGTTTTGGAGCCGGTGGCCTAGACTGGCTGCTCTTTTGAGCGGGGGTGTGACCGCCGCCACAAAATATAATAACGAACCCATAACGATACCAAAGTGGTTCAATAATTAACCAAAGGGGAGAGAGGCCAGATGCTCGAGAACTATCTACCGGTTCTGATCTTTCTGGGTGTGGGCCTGGGATTTGGCATCATCCTGGTCTCCGTTGGCTTCGTGCTGGGGCCGCGTCACCCCGACAGTGAAAAGCTCTCTCCTTATGAATGCGGCTTCGAGGCCTTCGAAAATGCCCGCATGAAGTTCGACGTCCGCTACTACCTTGTCGCCATCCTGTTCATCATCTTCGACCTCGAAATCGCCTTTCTCTTTCCGTGGGCCGTGGTGCTGCGGGAAATCGGCCTGTTCGGTTTCTGGGCTATGGTGATCTTCCTCGGTATCCTGGTGGTGGGCTTTATTTATGAATGGAAGAAAGGGGCGCTGGAATGGGAATAGAGGGCAAGCTCAGCCAGGGTTTTGTCACCACGAACCTCGATGGCATCATCAACTGGGCGCGTACCGGTTCCCTGTGGCCGATGACCTTCGGTCTCGCCTGTTGCGCGGTGGAAATGATGCATGCCGCGGCCGCCCGCTACGATATGGATCGCATGGGCGTGATCTTTCGGCCCAGTCCGCGCCAGTCGGATGTCATGATCGTCGCCGGCACACTGGTCAACAAGATGGCGCCGGCGCTGCGCAAGGTCTATGACCAGATGGCGGAACCACGCTGGGTTATTTCCATGGGTTCCTGCGCCAATGGCGGCGGCTATTACCACTATTCCTATTCCGTAGTGCGAGGTTGTGATCGCATCGTCCCGGTGGATGTCTATGTGCCGGGTTGCCCTCCCACGGCGGAAGCGCTGATCTACGGTGTGCTGCAGTTGCAGAAGAAAATCCGCCGTACCAACACGATCGCTAAATAACACAGGTTGCTGGCATGTCTGAGTATTATCAGAAAATGGCGACGCGCGCGCGTGAACGCTTCCAGGATCAGCTGGAGCTGGCCCACGTGGAGCATGGCGAACTGACGCTGACACTGTCCAGCCCCGTGCACCTGTTGTCGGTATGTGCGGCCCTGCATGACGAGGACGGTTTCCACTTCGAGGAACTCATCGATGTCTGCGGCGTGGATTACCTGGAGTATGGCAACGGTGCCTGGCAGGGGCCACGTTATGCCGTTGTCTATCACCTGCTGTCGGTATCGCTGAATCATCGCCTGCGCCTGCGCGTGCGCCTGGATGGTGAACCGCCGGTGGTGGATTCGGTGGTCGGTATCTGGAATTCGGCCGACTGGTTCGAGCGCGAGGCCTTCGATCTCTTCGGTATCCTCTTCGATGGGCATCCCGATCTGCGTCGCATCCTGACCGACTACGGTTTCATCGGGCATCCCTTCCGCAAGGACTTCCCGCTCATCGGCAATGTGGAGATGCGCTACGATGAAGCGAAACGGCGTGTCGTCTACGAGCCGGTGGGGATCGAGCCGCGCGTCAACCAGCCACGTGTCATACGCCACGATCATCGTTACGTAGACCGCCTTGCGGACGAGGAGAAGTTCGATGCCTGAGATCCGCAATTACACCATCAACTTCGGTCCCCAGCATCCCGCCGCGCACGGTGTCTTGCGCCTGATCCTCGAAATGGACGGCGAAGTCGTGCAGCGTGCCGATCCGCACATCGGCCTCCTGCACCGTGCCACCGAGAAGCTCGCCGAGAGCAAGCCTTATAACCAGAGCATTCCCTACATGGATCGCCTGGACTACGTGTCCATGATGTGTAACGAGCATGGTTACGTGCTGGCGCTGGAGCGCATGCTCGGTATCGAGGCGCCCGTTCGTGCGCAATATATCCGCGTCATGTTCGACGAGATCACCCGCATCCTGAATCACCTCATGTGGCTTGGCACCCATGCGCTCGATATTGGCGCCATGACCATGTTCCTCTACTGTTTCCGCGAGCGTGAAGACCTCATGGACATGTATGAGGCAGTTTCCGGTGCGCGCATGCATGCTGCCTATTACCGCCCCGGTGGCGTGTACCGGGATCTGCCCGATCGCATGCCGCAGTTCCAGCCGACGAAGTACACCAATGTCCGCGAGACCGCGGCCATGAACGAGGCGCGCCAGGGCAGCCTGCTGGATTTCATCGACGACTTCGTACAACGCTTCCCGGCACTCATCGATGAATACGAAACCCTGTTGACAGACAACCGTATCTGGAAGCAGCGTACCGTCGGCATTGCCACCATTTCACCCGAACGCGCGCTGCAGCTGGGCTTTACCGGCCCCATGTTGCGTGGTTCCGGCATCGAATGGGATCTGCGCAAGAAACAGCCCTATGAAGTCTATGACCGTGTGGACTTCGATATCCCCGTCGGTGTCAACGGTGACTGCTACGACCGTTACCTGGTACGTATGGAAGAGCTGCGCCAGTCCAACCACATCATCAAGCAGTGCGTGGACTGGTTGCGCGCCAACCCCGGTCCCGTGATGCTCGATGATCACAAGCTGGCACCGCCGAAGCGTACCGAAATGAAGGGCGACATGGAGTCCCTTATCCACCACTTCAAGTTGTTCACCGAGGGCTACGTGTTGCCCGAAGGTGAGGTCTACAGCGCCATCGAACATCCCAAGGGTGAGTTCGGTATCTACCTGGTATCGGATGGCGCCAACAAACCCTATCGACTCAAGATCCGTGCGCCTGGCTTTGCACACCTGGCGGCCATGGACGAGATGACCAATGGACACATGCTCGCCGATGTGGTTGCGGTGATCGGTACCATGGATATCGTATTCGGGGAGATCGACCGATGATGCAGCAAGGCAAGCGTGAAAGTAAGTTGCACCTGATAACGGCGGCCTCGCTGGCGGAGATCGACCACTGGATCGCCAAGTATCCGGCCGATCGCAAGCAGGGTGCGGTGATGGCGGCCTTGCGCATCGTGCAGGACCAGAACGGCGGCTGGCTGACCAATGATCTCATGGATGCCGTCGCCGAGTACCTGGACATGCAGCCCATCGAAGTCTACGAAGTGGCGACCTTCTATTCCATGTACGAGCGGGATCCCGTTGGCCGTCACAAGATCTGCATATGCACCAATATTTCCTGCATGTTGTGCGGTTCGTCCGATATCGTGAACCATCTCGAGCAGCGGCTTGGTATCAAGCTGGGGGAGACTACCGAGGATGGCCGTTTTACGCTCAAGGAAGTGGAATGCCTGGGTGCCTGTGTCGATGCGCCCATGTTCCAGATTGGTACGACCTATTACCCGAAACTGACAAAAGAAAAAGTCGATGAAATCCTCGATGCGTTGGACTGAAGCAGGCAGGTTTTACGTTCGCGCGCGAATCTCGTCTATCTGACATTATTACAAAGAATGCACAGGCATACACATGGCTAACCAGGTTTGTTTTCGCACCATGCATCTGGATAAACCCTGGACTCTGGAGAGCTACCAGAGCGTTGGGGGCTATGAGGTATGGAAAAAAATCCTGCAGGAGAAGACACCTGCCGAGACCATTATCGAGGAACTCAAGACCTCGGTGCTGCGTGGTCGCGGTGGTGCGGGTTTCCCCACCGGTCTGAAGTGGAGTTTCATGCCGCGCAATGCCGAGGGGCAGAAATATATCGTCTGTAATTCCGACGAAGGCGAACCCGGCACCTGCAAGGACCGCGATATCTTGCGTTACAACCCCCACCAGCTGGTGGAAGGTATGGCCATCGCCGCCTATTGCATCGGTGCAACGGCGGGTTACAACTACATCCGCGGGGAGTTCTGGGAACCCTACGAGCGTTTCGAGGCGGCGCTGGAAGAAGCCTACAAGGCTGGCTTGCTGGGCCAGAATATCCTGGGCAGCGGCATCGATGTGGATCTCTATTCCCACCTTGGTGGCGGTGCCTACATCTGCGGCGAAGAGACCGCACTGCTGGAATCTATTGAAGGCAAGAAGGGCCAGCCACGTTTCAAGCCACCGTTTCCCGCCAACTACGGTCTGTTCGGCAAGCCGACCACCATCAACAACACCGAGACCCTGGCCTCGGTGCCTGTGATCCTGCAAAAGGGTGGCAAGTGGTTTGCTGAACTGGGTCTGCCCAACAACGGTGGCGAGAAACTGTTCTGCGTTTCCGGTCACGTCAACAACCCCGGCAACTTCGAAGTGCCGCTGGGTACACCGTTTGCCGAACTGCTGGAGATGGCCGGCGGCGTGCGTGACGGTAACAAGCTCAAGGCCGTGATCCCCGGTGGTTCATCCACGCCGGTGCTGCCCGGTGAAGTGATGATGGATGTCAACATGGATTATGACTCCCTGTCCAAGGCCGGCAGCATGCTCGGTGCGGGCTCGGTGATTGTCATGGACGAGACCACCTGCATGGTGGGCGCACTGGCGCGCATTTCGCACTTCTATTACGAAGAGTCCTGTGGACAGTGCACGCCCTGCCGTGAGGGCACCGGCTGGCTGGCGCGCATGGTTCACCGTATCGAACACGGTGAAGGTACACAGGACGATCTCGATCGGCTGGTGGATGTCGCCAATCGCATCGAGGGTCGTACCATCTGTGGTCTCGGCGATGCCTCGGCATGGCCGGTACAGAGTTTCATCAAACATTTCCGCGAAGAGTTTCAATACCACATCGATTACAAGCGATGCATGGTCTAGCGCGGCGGCGGAGCAACGAGTTCAGCGGTACAACGGATACAGATAAATGGTCAATATCGAAATAAATGGTATCCCGATCCAGGCACGCGACGGTGCTATGGTGATCGAAGCAGCGGACGAGGCAGGTATCGTCATCCCGCGCTTCTGTTACCACAGAAAGCTGTCCATCGCGGCCAACTGCCGCATGTGCCTGGTGGAAGTCGAGAAGGCACCCAAGCCACTGCCGGCCTGCGCCACGCCGGTGACCGATGGCATGGTGGTCTATACCCGCTCGGAAAAGGCTCTCGAAGCCCAGAAGGGTGTCATGGAATTCCTTCTTATCAATCATCCGCTGGACTGTCCCATCTGTGACCAGGGTGGTGAGTGTGAGTTGCAGGATATGGCTATGGGCTTTGGCAAGGATGCATCGCGCTATACTGAGCCCAAGCGCGTGGTGCCGGACAAGGACCTCGGTCCGTTGATTGCCACCGATATGACGCGCTGTATCCACTGTACGCGTTGCGTGCGTTTTGGCCGCGAGATCGCCGGCATCATGGAACTGGGCGCGACGGGACGCGGTGAGCATGTGGAGATCGGCACTTACGTGGAACGCACCGTGTCTTCGGAGATGTCGGGCAATGTTATCGATCTGTGCCCGGTGGGCGCGCTGACTTCCAAACCGTATCGCTATACCGGTCGCCCATGGGAAAATCAGCAGGCCTTCGCCGTGGCGCCGCATGACTGTGTTGGTTCCAACACCATTATCGAGACTCGCCGCGGTCGCGTCATGCGCGTGCTGCCGCAGGAGAACGAGGCCATTAACGAAACCTGGATAAGCGATCGCGACAGGTTTGCCTATACCGCGGTGCACGGCGAGACGCGTCTCGAGCATCCGATGATCAAGCAGGGCGACGAGTGGAAAGAAGTGGACTGGCCTACTGCGCTGGAGTACGCGGTCGAAGGGATCCGGCGGGTCAGTGACAGTGCCGGCGCCGCACAGATCGGTGCATGGGTGTCGCCTTCCTCGACGCTGGAGGAACTCTACCTGGCCCAGAAGCTGATGCGTAGTCTGGGCAGTCATAACATCGATCATCGCCTGCGGCAGCTCGACTTCCGCGATCAGGATATTGCACCCGCCGCGCCGGTACTGGGCTGCACGCTGGCCGAACTGGAAACGCGCGATGCCGTACTTCTGATTGGTTCGTTTACGCGCAAGGATCAGCCACTGGCGGCAAACCGGCTGCGCAAGGCCGCAGCCGGGGGCGCCAGCATCATGTCTGTCAGCACCCTCGATTATGACTTCACTTTCGACCTGGCAGAGCGCATCGTGGCTTCACCCACTGGTGTGGTGAGGGAACTGGCAGGCATTGCCAGGGCCCTGCTCGACATCAGCGGCACCGCAGCACCGGAAGGGCTCGCCGTGCTGCTGGAAAATCTCGATGTGCGTGATACGCACCTGGCTATCGCCAAGCATCTGCATGCCGCGGAGCAGGGCAGTGTCCTCATCGGTGTCCATGCCATGGGACAGGGCGAGCTGGCCGAGCTGCGTGCACTGGCCAACCTCATCGCCCGTGTCAGCGGTACGGCGCTGGGGTATCTGCCCGATGGCGCCAACAGCACCGGAGCCTGGCTGGCCGGTGCCGTGCCGCATCGCCTGCCGGGTGGCGCAGCCAGCGCCGGACGCGATGTGGGCAACATGATCAACGATGGCCTGCGTGCCTGTTTCCTGCTCGGCGTCGAGCCGGAATTCGATACCGCCCAGCCGGCGCGTGCCCGGGCCGCCATCGAGGCAGCGGATTTCGTCGTTGCCATGAACAGTT
>DRKU01000224.1 GCA_011051615.1 Gammaproteobacteria bacterium | reverse complement strand
ATGCAGGTGGTCACCGCCGGACAGGCGCAGGATCTTGGTCAGCACGCGGAAGTGGATGCCGTGGTGCGGGTTGCGATCGAGCACCGCGTGCATGGCGCGGTGAATATGCAGCAGCATGCCGTTCTCCTGACACCACTTGGCCAACTGGGTGTTGGCCGCCCAGCCACCGGTGATGTAGTCGTGCATGATGATGGGGGCGCCGATTTCCTTGGCGTATTCGGCGCGGCGCATCATTTCATCGGCGGTCGGCGCGGTCACGTTCAGATAGTGCCCCTTCTTCTCGCCGGTTTCCTGCTCGGCCTTCTGGATGGCTTCCATGACGAAGTCGAAGCGGTGACGCCAGCGCATGAAAGGCTGGGAGTTGACGTTCTCGTCGTCCTTGGTGAAGTCCAGACCGCCACGCAGGCCTTCGTAGCAGGCGCGGCCGTAGTTCTTGGCCGACAGGCCCAGCTTGGGCTTGATGGTGCAGCCCAGCAGCGGACGGCCGTACTTGTTCAGTATGTCGCGTTCCACCTGGATACCCTGGGGCGGGCCATTGCAGGTCATCACGTAGGCCAGCGGGAAGCGCACGTCTTCCAGGCGCAGGGCGCGCAGGGCCTTGAAGCCGAACACGTTGCCGACCAGCGAGGTCATCACGTTGACCACCGAGCCTTCCTCGAACAGATCGATGGGGTAGGCGATGAAGGCGTAGAAACAGGTGTCGTCGCCCGGCACGTCTTCAATCGCGTAGGCGCGGCCCTTGTAGTAATCCAGATCGGTGAGCAGATCGGTCCACACCGTGGTCCAGGTACCGGTCGAGGATTCGGCCGCCACGGCCGCCGCGACTTCCTCGCGCGGCACGCCGTCCTGCGGGGTGACCTTGAAGCAGGCCAGAATGTCGGTGTCTTTCGGGGTGTAATTGGGATCCCAATATGTTTCGCGGTATTCTTTTACACCCGCGTCATAGGTTTTCGCCATGATAGTCTCCATTGGTTGACTTAAGTGATTCAGGCACGGCCAGCGCCGCGTGGTGGACATTATTCGCAGGCTGTCGTATAAATGGAAATCGATAGTTTCTATATTGCTCATTGGGGATAATCTATGACAGTTTCCGCCACCGACCGCCTTATTCGCCATGTCACCCTGCGCCAGTTGCAGATTTTCGAGGCCGTGGTGCGCCTGCGCGGCTACACCCGCGCCGCGCAGGAGCTGCATTTGAGCCAGCCGACGGTTTCCATGCAGGTGAAAAAACTGGCCGAGGCAATCGGCTCGCCCCTGCTGGAGAAGGTGGGCAGCACCCTGCACACCACGGCGGTGGGGGCCGAGGTCTGCCGCTCGGCGCGGGAGATTCTCGACAACATGACGGCGCTGGGGGAGGCGGCCATGTCGCTGGACGGGGTGATCAAGGGGCCGCTGCGCATTGCCGTGATCACCACGGCCAAGTATTTCATGCCGCACTTGCTGGGCGTCTTCGTGCAACGCCATCCCCAGGTCAAGCCGGTGCTCAAGGTGACCAACCGCTCGCGGGTGCTGGAACGGCTGAAATCCAACGAGGATGATCTTCTGATCATGGGGCAGGTGCCGGTGGAGATGGACGTGGAGGCGCATCCCTTCATCGACAACGAACTGGTGGTGGTGGCCAGCCCGGATCATCCGCTGACGAAATGCCGGGACATCACCCTGGAGCAGTTGAGCAGGGAGCGTTTTCTGATGCGGGAAGCGGGTTCCGGCACCCGCCTGGCAATCGAACGCCTGTTCGCCGAACAGGATCTGGAAATCCAGCCCTACATGGAACTGGGCAGCAGCGAGGCGATCAAGCAGGCGGTGATGGCGGGGCTGGGGATCTCGGTATTGTCACGCCACAACCTGCGCCTGGAACTGGCTGGCGAGCACATCGCCATTTTGGACGTGGCGGGCTTTCCCCTGTTCTATCGCTGGTATGCGGTGCATCTGAAAGGCAAGAAACTGCCGCTGGCCTGCCGCGCCTTTCTGGAATTCCTGCTGCGCGAAGGCAAGGACATGATGGCCGCCCTGCCCAGATAAACCTGTCAGACTCAGGGAAGCGCTTATTATTTCTGATTAATTCCGTTCACCCTTCGACAGGCTCAGGGTGAACGGAATTAATCAGAGGCTCCTTACCCGGCCTGCGCCGGGATGACGGATTGATCAGGGCTTCCTCAAGTTTCGGCATGCCCTTTTTTCTGCAGAACCAGATGTTCCTTTTCGATGTTTTCCCGGAAGGAGTCGGGCAGTTCGCTCCAGAGGAACAGATCGACGCGGAAGGGCAGGTCGCTTTCCTCGAAGGCGTACTTTAGATCGGCGATGGCGGTTTTGCTGCCGGCTTCATCCAGCACGGCCAGATCCAGATCGGACCAGGGTTTTGCCGTGCCTTTCACGCGGGAGCCATAGGCCCTGACTTCGATGCCGGGCAGGTATTGTTGCAGCAGCCGGTGTATTTCGGCCTGTTGTTCGGGAGTCAGCACGAGCGCCCGGGCGGGGTTGGCGGTGCTCATGTCCAGCTCTTGCCGGACAGCCTTTGGTACAGGCCAATGGCGTCCTGGATGAAATCGCCCATCAGGGCCAGTGCTTCGCCGGCTTTTTCGCCACTGTAATCATGGGCGGTGGCAATGCGGGCGTTGGCGTAATCGAGCCAGCGTTCAATCGGCGCGGGCAGCAGGCGGTTTTCATTGGCGAGGCGAAACACGGGCTTGGGGCTGTTCGGCACTTCCGGAAGGCCGAGTTCTTCCACCAGATAGCGTTTCAGTACCTTCCACTGACAGTCATAGGCGGTTTCAAAGCGCTGGATGACCGATTCGGCCATGGCTTCCTGAAGGAAGTCCGGCAGGGACGGATCGAGGGTCTGGTAATGCCCGAACTGTACCTGAAGGTGTTTCAGGGCCTTTGCATATTTTCCATAGTCGATCATGCTGTCGTTTCCCGGGTGCCTGCGCCGGAGATTGCCGCGTTTCAGCGGTTCGCGCGGTTCTCGATCAGGTGTTGCACGACTTCGGGTTCGGCCAGGGTCGAGGTGTCGCCGAGGTTGTCCAGATCGTTGGCGGCAATCTTGCGCAGGATGCGGCGCATGATTTTGCCGGAGCGGGTCTTGGGCAGGCCGGGCGCCCACTGGATGACGTCCGGTGAGGCGATGGGGCCGATTTCCTTGCGCACCTGCTGTACCAGTTCCTTGCGCAGTTCCTCGCTGGGTTCCACGCCCTTGACCAGGGTGACATAGGCGTAGATGCCTTCGCCCTTGATCTCGTGGGGGAAGCCGACCACGGCGGCTTCGGCCACGGCTTCGTGCAGCACCAGCGCGCTTTCCACCTCGGCGGTGCCCATGCGGTGGCCGGAGACGTTGAGCACGTCGTCCATGCGCCCGGTGATCCAGTAGTAGCCGTCGGCGTCGCGGCGGGCGCCGTCACCGGTGAAGTAGTAGCCGGGGTAGGCGGAGAAATAGGTGTCGATGAAGCGCTGGTGATCGCCGTAGACGGTGCGCATCTGCCCGGGCCAGGGCCGGCACATGACCAGCGCGCCTTCGGCCTCGCCCTCGATCAGTTTGCCCTCGGCGTCCATGATGCCCGGTTCGATGCCGAAGAAGGGACGCGTGGCGGAGCCGGGCTTGAGTGGCGTGGCGCCGGGCAGGGGAGTGATCAGGTGGCCGCCGGTTTCGGTCTGCCACCAGGTATCGACGATGGGGCAGCGGCCGTCGCCGACCACGTGGTAATACCATTCCCAGGCTTCCGGGTTGATGGGTTCGCCCACGGTGCCGAGGATGCGCAGACTGGCGCGGGAGGTCTTTTTTACCGGCGCGTCGCCCTCGCGCATCAGGGCGCGGATGGCGGTGGGCGCGGTGTAGAAGACGTTGACCCGGTGCTTGTCCACGGCCTGCCAGAAGCGCGAGGCATCGGGATAGGTGGGGATGCCCTCGAACATGAGGGTGGTGCCGCCGATGGCCAGCGGGCCATAGACGGTGT
>DRKU01000223.1 GCA_011051615.1 Gammaproteobacteria bacterium | reverse complement strand
GCCCTTCCTGCTCCCTGGCTCTGTCAACTGTTTCACAGGCCGAGGTGGCCTGCCCGTATTCCATCAAGCATATCATGCCCATTCCCGCGGCGGCAGCAACGAGGGGAAGGCAAGCCACTGAACTTACTGGTGTTTTCGGCACGGCTCGGAAGGACTTGAATACCACTGCCGACACCGGTGGAACGCATGATCACGGTACCAGCCGCCAGTACAGCCACAGGCCGGCGAGCGAGACGAACAGCAGGCCAACACTGACAGCAGCGCGCGCGGAGAGCGTCCCCTCGGCACGCGGACGTGTCAGCATTCCGGCCGGGGCCTCGGCAACGGCATCGCACAGGATCTGCCAGGCCTCCCTCAGCCTGCTGTCGATGCTGCCCTGCCGCTTTTCGTCGAGATGGCCGGCCAGTTCCCGTCCCACCGACAGTTGTGCCGGCCGTCCCTTGGGAAACTCGGCACGCTCGGAGAACAGCAGCCAGCCAAATACGCGATCCTCCTCGGTCAGCGCGCGGATCACGCCAAGACGGGCCTTGAGTTGTTCGAGAGGATTGGGGAAACGAAAACTCTTCTTGCCCACCACCTGTGTCCACAGGTCGATATGCTCATCGGCAAAGATCACGCCGCCATAGTCGAGCACCTGGATCAGGGCGATGCCCCCCGGTAACAGCACCAGGTGTTCGAAATAGTCGAGGCCATCACCATCTTCGATGACCACGTCATGCAGACGCTGGGAGGAAAGCCTGTCGATGAGGCGACGAAACCGCCGGCTGCGCCGATGCAGGCGCCAGACATGCAGGAGAGTGAACAGGGCAAGCAGCAACAGCAGGGCGGCTATCCCCCAGGTAATGATCGCCTCGCTGCCAATGTCCAACTGCATCACAGTCCATCCGCCCGGTCCCTGTAAATCAGGACAAGTGAAAATCAAGCTGGTATTCTAACCATTCAAACGGCCAGGCAACAACGCCATCCCGGTTGACAGGATCCATTCGCGCAGAACATTCATGCCGTTGGCCTGCACCACAGGAACTGGAAACACAACGTGACCACAATCCGAAACAAGCTGACTTCCAGCATCGTGTCAGCGCGCAGGAACTCCCGCGAGGCGCTGAGCCTGGCGTTCCTTGCCCTGTTGCTTGTCTGCCTGCCCTCTACTGCCATGGCGGCAGGACTCAAGCCCGGTGATCCGGCCCCGGAGTTCGAGCTGCCCGGCCTCGACGGCAAGCCCCACAGCCTGAGTGCGCTGCGTAAGCAGGGCCATGTCCTGTTGCTGTTCTGGTCGGTGAACTGTCACTTCTGCCACAAGCTGATCCCTGAGTTTCGTCGCGTCTATCAACAGTACAATGGCCGTGGCGTGGAACTGGTGGCAGTAAACGTGGGCTATGAATCGGGTGACGATATTGCTTCCTACGCGCGTGACAACGAACTGCCCTACCTGATCCTCAACGACGATGAACGCAAGGAAGAGATCATCGAGCAATATGCCCTCATCGGTACCCCGACCTTCGTGCTGGTAGCCCCCGATGGAACCATTCGCTCGGTGAGCTACCAGCTCCCCGCCCTGCCCACACCACGACCCGTGGTGCAACCGGTGACGCCGGCACCGGAGGAGCCTGCCGAGACACCCGACAACGTGGAAAGTGATGAATGAGCCTGTCACGGGTCGTCGCCCGCGGTTACCGACACGGGCACTGAATCGACCATGAGTGAAGAAAACCGCGCCATCGATCTCGACGAAGCACAACAGGTGGTCAACGACTTTGGTCGCCTGCTGGCCGAAGAGCGCGAACGCAACTGGGGGCTGCCACTTTCCCAATTACCTCATGACAAGGATCGCATCAAGGACGCCATCCAGACCCTGATCCTCGAAGTGGGCGACAGCGAACCGGCACTGGTCAACAGCCTCGCCGAGGCCTATGTGCTGTTGGCGCAGTTCATCAAGGATGAGGACGCGGAAAAACTGGCACGAGGAGAAGTGGCCATGAAGAGCAACGACCCCGAGCACGAATACTGGCCCTACGCGGACGAGGCAAACAAGGTGGTCAACGCCATCAAGGCCGATATGGAATTACTCATCGAAGAGATCCGGCTTTTCATCCAGCACCGCGAGAAAGGACCGGGCTAGACGAGCAAGCAGGACAGAAGATTCAGGCAGACTTCCTGTTTTTGGTGCGCTCCTTTTCCATGCGCGTGATGATCTTCTTTAACTGCGGAAAGTTCAGACCAACGATCTTCACCGGCTCTTTCTTACCCTTCAGGCGGATGGCCTTCTCGTTGCCTTCCCAGAATTTCTCCGGGATGTACTGGTAGCAGGAGGAACTCAGCACCAGGTCGGTGCCCAGTTGCTTGGTGGCACTTTCCAGTCGAAAGGCGACATTGACGGCATCGCCCATGGCGGTATTCTCCTGCCCGACACCCACCGACGCCGAGCCGGTATTGATACCCACACCGATGATCATCTTGCCCTTGGTCTCCCT
This sequence comes from Gammaproteobacteria bacterium, assembly GCA_011051615.1. GTDB lineage: Bacteria > Pseudomonadota > Gammaproteobacteria > CAMYNG01 > CAMYNG01 > HyVt-448. The sequence goes on along the minus strand of DRKU01000223.1, from coordinate 2,049 downwards.
GAACTCCGAGGACACCTTGCTGGTAATGCTGTTGATCTCATGGGCGGCCTTGACGGCATTGAGCACGGTGAGTTCCTCGTCGTCCGCCGTATCCCAGCGCGCAAAGACACAGTCACCGATGAACTTGTCCACTTCACCGCCGTGGGAGATGATGGTATCGGCCACCTGTGCGAACCAGTTGTTCATCAACTGGGTGAGTACCTTGATATCGACTTCCTCGGAAAGAGTGGTGAAATCGCGGATGTCGGCAACGAGGATGGTGGTGGTCTTGATGGTGGTGCCATCGCTGACGATGGTCTTCTGCATGGAGAGGGTATCGGACTCGGGTTCTTCCTTGATGCTCTGATCGAAGACGAAACTGACCTTGCCGATGGTGACCAGATCGCCGTTCTTGAGTAAGGTCGGCATGGCGATGCGCTTCTTGTTGACGAAGCTGCCGTTGGAACTGCCGCTGTCGATGAGATAGTAGTCGCTGCGCCCCACCTGGCGCACTACGGCATGGTTACGCGACACCATCAGGTCATTGATGACAATATCACTGTTCCGATCCCGGCCGATGGTCAACACGGCCTTGCAGGGAACTTCCTCTTCCTGATTCTCGGATTTATAGCGAAGGTACGCCGGCATGATTCTGACAACAGTTTTCCTACGGTCCGGCTATACATTCTAGTATGGCTATCCCGCCAGCCCAAGCGTGTCGGCTCACCCATTCCGGCTAAATCGCTTGATTCGATACGGTTAGGAGAGAACTGACCGTTCAAGCGCCGAGATCGGACTCCAGCAGGACACTGGTATCGGCATGCTGTACCGGCCGCAGGAGGCGAACCCCCTCCCCCGCGCGCAGGCCGCAGTTGATGGCAAGGATATCACCGGACACGGGCTCTGCCGGGTCCCTGGGCGCGTCGCGCACCTGGCCGTAATGAACATCGATATATTTCTCGATGGCCCGTTCAGCCTCGCTGTCGTTGGCAAAGCGGGAGATCTGTTGTGCCACGCGGTACAACCAGGCCTGGGCAAAAACATCAGCCTGGCGCTCGGCCTCCTCGTCGTCTTCCTCACCCTCGAGGCGCTGGCGGAATTCCTCGCGAGCGAGGCCCAGGCGGCGCTGCAGGACGGTAAAAGTGTAGCTGGCGATCTCGGGCGTGGCGCCAAGGCCTATGAACTTGAGTCGAGTCTGGCGACCGAAGGCGCGCAGCAGGTAGACACGGCACTGGAAGGCGCAGGCCACGAGTTCCGAGAGGGCCATCAGCCAGAACGGCGGGTTGTAGCGCTCGCCGGCAGCCACTGAAGCCTCCGCCACTGGTGCGGTGCAGACCAGCTCCTCGCTGATACCATACTTACGCATCATGCCCTGCGCCTGGCGCAGGGCCGAGGCCGCCTCGTTGGGATTGCACGACTCGGAAAGACGCAGGCACTTGTAGATCTTGTCGATGATTTTTCTGGTATCCACCCCTGATATGTCCCTCTGTGGCGATGACCCCGCTCTACCCACGGCCGGTACGCGTCTGCGTCACTCCCATGCAACCCGCATGTAACTCAAGTTACGTTCAGACCCTTGCCTGTTTAGCATTTTTATTATAATTAATAAACAGTTAGTGTCACAATTGTGGTAGCGTGCGCTACGTCAAAGGGAATACCACGCCTCACCGCACCGTCTCGATAAGAACGGCGCAGGACAGGGATATGCATTGATGAATCTGAGCTGGCAAAAATCGCTTGCCTCGGCGGCACTGTTCACACTCGTTGTCACCATCCTGGTGCTCGCCGAACCCTGGAGCGTGCATGATCGTCCGGCACCCGCACGCGATGTCCTGCTGTCCTTTCTGCCCTACCTGCTGACCGTTGCCGGCATGGCGCTCAGCATCATCTTCCGCCATAGCCGCGAATTCAACCTGCTGCTGTTCCTGCTGCTGTTGCACCTGAGCCTCGATCATTTCGTCTGGGCCGTGCCCGGTGACGATCCTCTCGTGGCCACGCTGCTGCCCCTGTTCATCCCGGCGGTGTTTCTCCTCAACGAACTCTTGCGTGAGCGCGGCGTGTTGTCACAGT
>DRKU01000222.1 GCA_011051615.1 Gammaproteobacteria bacterium | reverse complement strand
GCGCTGAACTCCTCCACTGGCTGCGCCACCGCCCGCTACTACACCACGACGAGGAACTGGGATTTACCCTCACCCACGCCGGGATCTATCCCTGGTGGACACTGGCCGAGGCACGTGCCCGCGCGCAGGAACTGGAAGCAGTATTGCAGGGCGAGGATCACGCCACCTTCTTCGCCAACATGTACGGCAACGAACCCGATCACTGGCGAGACAGCCTGCGCGGTTACGAGCGCCTGCGCTTCATCTGCAACAGTTTCACGCGCATGCGCTACTGTCACAGTGACGGCCGCCTGGACCTGGAGGAAAACGGCCCCCCCGGCCTGCAGGGCGAAGACCTGATCCCCTGGTTCGAACTGCGACGCCCGCACTCGGACAGCCGGGACCACGTCCTCTTTGGCCACTGGGCCACGCTCGGTGCACAACAACTGGGGCCACACTACTCCCTCGACAGCGCCTGCGTGTGGGGAGGCCGTCTCAGCGCCCTGCGCATCGACGTAAATGAACCGGAATATATTTCGGTAAGCTGCGCCTGAGAATCGTGGCCCGGTCCCGGTTCTCCCGCATGTGCGGGAAAGGATTATTGAGCTGGATTATTCAGAGACAGGCCCGGCCTCGCTGGGTGACCGTGGAGTCGTTCCCGGTGAGTATCTTGTCAGGGAAGACTGCGACGTAAAGACGACACGCTATTTCGAATCATTGCGTACGCGAGCAGATTGCGCCGGTATCACGGACGAATGGATTGAATTCGTCATACATTCTCCGGGGAAAGAACAGATCCAGAAGGATGGGCGAATTCGGCGCTGGGCAAGGATTGCTGAGGCCGATGGCAGGGCACTTCGGGTTGTTTTGCTGGAGGACAGCCTCTTCACTGGTAGTATTCAAACGCCACGTCGACGAGGGTTCCTTTCCAGAACAGCCACCAGCCGGCGGGGAGATGCCAGCCCACGCGTCCCTCGGTGGGGATCCGCATGCCGTCGATGAGCTGGTAGTTATCAAAAAACCCCTCCCAGGGTCGTTTGACATAGTCTCCATCGAAACGACCATAGCGATCCGCGGTATAGATGGACGTGATTTCGCCCACTGTGTTGAACCTGAACTCCACGGAAACGGTCATGCCGTAACACTCGAGATGCGCAATGGCAGTATTCGCGTCCACGGCCTGCCAGCGCACGCCGGCCTCGGGCAGCAACGAGGTCGGATGCCAGGGAGCCTCGGCCAGGTAACGGTAGAGTTCTCCGGCGTTGAGTTGTGGCTGGTTCTGCTCGCGTGCAACGACGATAGCAGACTGGAGCGCGACTTCCCCGCTACCCGAACCCGCCAGAAAGGCATCCGTGACACGCACATGGAAAGCCGGCGCCAGATGGATCTTCGCATCCCAGACAAAGGCCACCGGCGCATGGGTCACCCACTGGGTGGCGTCAAAGCGAAGCCATTTCTGCGCTGCAGGATCGAGTCGGATCTCACCGGCCTGTCGGTAGGTGGCCAGCCGGATACGCGCTTGCCCATCCACCAGCACATACCGGAAATAACGCGCAACCGGTGCAGGCAGACCGTCCAGCATGGCGAAACTAACGTGCTCGGCGTGTACATCCTCAACGGCACGGATCAGTTGTGCAACCCGTTCCTCCCGGCCACGCCGATGACGCCGGACCATGACATAAAGCAGCATACCTGCCACCGCCACAACGGCGAACAGCACACCGATTCCCATAGCGATCACGGATTCCATGGAACGACAAAATCATCCTGTAAGAAAGTAGAGGGGACGCGCCGCAAACTCCCCCGGTATTTTCAGGGACAACCCGCTTTTTTCAGTACTCTGACCGTCGATGCCGGGTTGCTCAGCAGCTTCTCCGCCGGCCGGACGGGACGCTCGACCAGATTCCCACCACAGTTGGGACATATATGGTTCAATATGCTTTCTGCGCAGGTCTTACAGAACGTGCACTCGAACGAGCATATCACCGCCTCCTGAGAGGAAGGCGGCAGATCCCTGTCGCAACACTCACAATTGGGTTTGAGTTCTAACATACTCATCATTTTCCTTAATAACCGGAGAATAATCGATCCTTTTTCTCCATGTACTCTGTGCCCTCAGTGGTTAACACGGACACTTCCATTGCACCCACCACAACTTTTCCCGGCGGGCTATTTCCGTTCCAGAATAAGAAAACTGTAGTCGAAGGGATTTTTTTCATCGGCACGGTTGTCGATGCGCTCGATCTCCTGCCATTGGGATTCATCATAGTCGGGGAACCAGGCATCGCCTTCGGGTTCGCAATGCACCAGGGTGAGGTAGATGCGATCGGTGCGCGGCAGCATCTCGGCATAGAAGGCCGCACCACCAATGATCATGGCCTCGTCCACGTCACCGGCGGCGGCGAGGGCCTCGTCGATGCTGTGCACGACGACGGCGCCGGGGGCGATGTAGTCTGCATCGCGGGTAACAACGATGTTGGTGCGCTCGGGCAGGGGTTTACTGCCGAAGGATTCCCAGGTCTTGCGTCCCATGATCACCGGCTTGCCCAGCGTATGGCGACGAAACCATTTCATATCACCCGGCAGTTTCCATGGCAGGCGGTTTTCGATGCCGATGACGCGGTTGTCCGCCATGGCGGCGATGAGGGAGATTTTCATGGTGTGAAAAATTATGCAGGTTTTGTGGGCGCGCCGTAAACGGCGCGCGGCTTTCTGACCCCCTCATCCCAGCCTTCCCCCTGAGGGGGAAGGGGGAGAAGAAACGTGTTCATCTAAATACGTGTTCCAAATTCCACTACAGTTTACAGACATCAGGCTCTCACCGGGGCGGCGTTTACGGACCGTCAGCCGCAGGGATGCGGCTGTCGAGCGTACAGGGACGTATTTACCGCGTGTCCGTAAACGCCGCCCCGGTG
>DRKU01000221.1 GCA_011051615.1 Gammaproteobacteria bacterium | reverse complement strand
TGGGTGGCCATGGGGCTCCTCGGATTTTGCCCATTATGCCACGAAGGGGGGCCGATTCCGATTCATTCACCAGTGATAACGCATGCGCAGGACGGTGGCGGAGGCGGCTTCCAGCAGCGGCGCAAAGGTGGTGGTGCCACGTACACCGAGGTGAGTGCTGGCAAGTTCAAGCACGAGATCGTCGCGTAAGCTGTATTGCAGTGACAGGCTGGTGGTGTTCACGGGGCCGGGTTCGGCGTGGGCGGCGAAGGCCACCAGCGTGAGGGTCTGGTTGAGGTAGTCGCGGCTCCAGCGCAGTGCCACCTGCCAGGGATCACGCCGGGTGATGACCGTGCCAGCGGGATACTGGCGATAGTAGCGGCTGGCCTCGACGGTCAGGTGCCAGTCCTCGGCAGCGTTGTACTCCATGCCGACTCCCACATCGAGGCTGTCCATTTCAAGACCGTTGAGTTCCAGCGGGCGAATGCCATCTTTCCACGCCAGCTCCAGTTTCCACAGGACATTGTCGCGCACATGGCTGAGGGCATAGGCCGCGAGTGTATAGCGCGGATACACGGTACGCAGTCGTGGCACGGGCAGCAGTGCGAGGATCTCCAGGGCCGGGTCATTCTGGATCACGCTGGCGAGGATCACTTCCTGTTCCGTATTGCCCGCCGAGTGCTGATAGCGAAGGACGACTTCACTGCGCTGGAAGTAGTCGGGGCGATCGTCCTCGAGCTGGAAGGCGGGGGTGCCCAGCAGCGCCGTGACCTGCTCGTTGAGATTATCGACGGGGTAGCGGGTGAGTTCGGCGCGCAGGTTGACATAGGCATGCAGGCTCCCCGAAGGGAGAAAACGCGATACCGCCAGCATGGCCTGTCCCAGGCGCGCGTCCTCTGGGGCCGTCCAGGCCGGCTCCGAGTAGTCCCAGGGAGCAAACACATCGCTGATGGTGACGATATCCATGTGGCCCAGATTGACCACCTGGTAGCCGCCCAGTACGGCCCATTGTTCACCACTGGTTTGCAGGTACAGTGAGCGAATGCGGCTGTCGGTAGTATAGTCCTCTCCGCTCGGCGTCAGGCGATCCTTCGCACCGTAGACACGCAGCTTTGCATCCAGTGCAAAGAACACGTTCTCACCGAGCAGGCCATCCCACTGGGGCCGCCAGCCGAGGCGTTGTACAACACTGCCACCTTCTTCGGCCCAGCCGTGTTCGTAACTGAGCGTATGGCGCCAGGCGGAAGGCTGGTAGCTTTCCATATCGGTGGCGGTTGTGACATCGAAATCAGGCATCTCGAAGCCATCGCTCGCCTCCACGGCAAGCACGGTGTGAACCTGAAGCAGCCAGGCGAGATACAGTAATCGTCCTGTTGAACTGAACCGGGGCAAGGCTATTCCTGCAGGCGCGCGCGCAGGGCCTGCAGCCGGGACTCGCGGAAGTTACCGTCGCTGAGCGTGCGCAGTGTCAGCAGCGCATCGTCCACGACGGGATTGATGACGATGGACTCGGTCTTCATGGTGGTGATACGTCGTGTCTGCACGTTGTTGACATTCACACGGCGCGCGATCCAGACCCCATCCTGCCGAAAGACATCCGCTAGCGTGATCTGCTTGACAGGACGGCCACCACGGTCGTAGAGGAGCACGCGCAGTGCCATCATGCGCTCCTTGTCGATCCACTGGATGGCGCGGCTGTAGTTGCTCTTGCGCGCGCGTTTCGAGGTGGGGCGGCTTTCGATCACCCAGCAGGCACGGCCCTCGTAGTCTTCTTCGCGCAGCAGTTTATAGATGTAGTCTTCGATATGGGCGCGCTCGACATCTTCATAGGCAAGCTCGGAACCGAACAGGGTGCCGCGCTTGGGCTCATCGTTCTTGCCCGAGACCAGGCGCTTGACCTTGCCCAGTGCCGAGAGATACATCCACTGGTCGGTCTCCCGGTCGGGATCGTCGTAGTCGAACTGCAGGAAGCCGATACCGCGCTCGGCGGCGGGTTCGAGCAAGATCGTCACGCCGCGCGTGTCCTTGCCATCGGGACCGTAGTCCTTTTCCACACCTTCGAGTACCTTGACACGTGGATGTTCCACGCACCTGATGCCGCCAGCGGCCTTGCGGTAGCGGCAGGTGGCAATGATAGAGCGGGTATAGCGGGAATCACCATCGTAGCGGTCGATGACCTGTCGCATGATTTCGCGCGGGTCCGGGCCCTGTGCCATGACCGGCGCCATGATGGATGCAAGGCTGAAAAATAGCAGGGCTGCAAGGATTTTTCGTTGCATGGAGAGGTTTACCCTGGTGGATGTCGGTACTGGCAGGTCTACACGGCTCATGTCGTCTGCTCCGCGGGTTGAAGTCGTACTTTCGGTTGAAAGCGTGTGCCGGTGATCTTGAGCAAGGCAGGCAGCAGGAGCAGATCGCCGGCCAGTGCGGCGAGCATGGCCAGCGAGGCAAGGCCGCCAAAATTCTTGAGGCCCTGGTGGTCGAGGAATATAAACGTGATGAAGGACCCCGCCAGGATCAGACTGGTAAAGGTGATCGCCTGCCCCACTTCGCGGAAACTGTCCCGTATGGCGCGGTCGATATCACCATGTTGTTGTACCAGCGCGCGGTAGTGCGTCAGAAAATGGATGGTGTCGTCAACCACGATGCCGATCATGACCGGTGCCACCAGAAGCGTATCCACGTCGATGGCGATGCCGAGGTAACCCATCAGCCCGAATACGACGATAATGGGAAACAGGTTGGGAAACAGGGCGATAACCCCGACGCGCAGTGAGCGAAAGGTCAGCAACAACACCAGTGAGATGGCCGCCAGTGCCATGGCAAAGCCCTGGATCTGCGACCAGCTTATATAGTCGATTACGGTAACGATCATGCTCAGGCCCCCGGTGGGAGTGATGCGCAGATCGGGATAGATCTCCCTGAGTGGTGCAAACTGTCTGTCCATGTGCTGCTGAATAGTCTGCAACAACTTCATGTACTTACGTGTTCCCTGGTTGTGGAAGACGACGGTGACGTGGGCCTCGCGGTAGTCATCGGAGACGACGCGGCGGCGATCCTGCGGGTTGGCATTGGAGAACAGGAACAGGGTCTGGCGAAGTACCGTGGCGTCCTGCGGAATGGTAAAGAATTCTGCGCGGCCACCGTTGAGCGAACGGTTGGCATCCTTGACCACGTCCACCAGCGAGCGCGTACGTATGACCACGTCGCCCAGTTCAGTTTCCAGCCATTGCTGAAGTTCGTCGAGAGCATTGAGCATGCGCGGATCACGCATGGCGCCATCGGTACGCGTACTGACCATGATCTCCAACGCCATGGAACCGCCCATGGCCTCTTCGGCCTTCTCCTGGGCGACGCGAATGGGGGTGCCTTCCTTGAATATCTTGATGAAGTTGGAATCCACGCGCACCTGCGTCACACCGCCGAGCAGGACGAGGATAAGTACCGCGAATACGGTGATATTGAGGCCGGGGCGGCGGTAGCCCCAGCGCTCGATACGGCGCAACATTGCCTGGATAAGGTGCAGTCTGCCCTGGCGTTGCTCTTTTTTTGGCACCGGTGCCCAGATGTCCAGCATCAGCGGCAGCAGGACGATGGACAGGAGCAGCGCAAAGAAGACACCCAGCGCCGAGGCCAGGCCGAAGAGCTGGATGGGTACCAGCGGCACCAGCAACAGGGCCAGCATGCCAAGGCCAGTGGTGAGACTGGTCAGCAGTACTGCCAGCCCTGACTTGCGCATGGTGGAGCGCAGGGCCTGGCGATGGTCCTCACCCTGATTGCGGAAGAACAGGTAACCGGAGAGGATATGGATGGAATCAGCCACGCCGACGGCCACCACCAGCAGCATGACCACGTTGATCATCATGTTCATGCGCACCCCGATCCAGCCGAGAGTGGCGACCACCAGCAGGGCGGAAATGATGATGATCGCCTGTGGCCACAGGACTGCGGCCAGTGAGCGGAACAGGACCCACTGGATGAGTACGATGAGTGCGAGACTGAGCAACATCATGGAAAACATCTGTGGCATGAGTTCATCCATGAAGTAGCTGTTACCGATGGGGTTGCCCAGCGGGTAGAGTTCCAGCGCACCGGCATACTCGGGCTTGTCGAGTATCTCGTACAGGGCATGCACGAACTCGGTGTACTCCTCGACCTGAGGTGTCGGGAACCAGGGTACTTCCTCGTGCCGCGTGGTCGCGCTGTCCAGTTCCATGCTGGTCACATCAAACGCACCGGCATCACTGAATCCACCGGTGGCTTCGAAGTCATCCACGCGTGCGGGCACGGCCTTGAAGTCGGTACGGATGATGATGCCGCCCCAGCTGCCATCGGGGGAGACGAAAGTGCGCGGGTAGTAGTAGTGGTCGAGGGCCGCCAGGCGCAGACGTTCGCGCTCGACGTCATTCTGCGGCAGCGCGTCACCGATGAATGGCCGCGAGATCAAGGCGTCTTCCGAGGCCTCCAGGTAAGAGACGTTGACGATGGTGGTGACATCGACGATATGGTCCAGTGGTGACCAGGTGCCGGGCTCCAGCTCCAGGCGATAGTTGAGGATGTCCTCCTGGATCCCACGTACCGCGCGCAGGGACTGATCGGAAAACACATCGCCATCCTTCGGGCGATAGACGATATAGATGGACTCGTCACCACCGAACTGGGCGCGGAAGGCGTCGTAGGCCCGCCGTACCGGATCGTGCTGTTGAAAGAACTGTTCGTCGGAGAAGTCCAGCTCGAAACGGCTGATACCGGGCAGGAGCAGGGCGATGCCGAGCAGCATGATGAACCATACACGCAGGCGGTGGGCACGCAGCCAGTCGGGCAATTGTTCGAAGAAATCCGCCAAGCGTTGCATATGAGTATTTGCAGCCATGGGTACTCCCTTACCGTGATTTGTTGTCGTCCTGTTCCGTGTCCCGGGTCCAGAGTTCACCCAGCACCATGGCTTCTGCCATGCGGGTATAGGCAACGATGTCCAGTTGCGGATTGAGCAGCAGTTGCGTGTGCAGGCCCTGCACGATACTGAACAGCACCTCCGCCAGCGCGCGCGGGTCGACCTCGGCGGCCAGTGCCCCCGCCGCCTGCGCCTCCCGGTTGCCGGCAACGATGCGCGCCATGATCTCGTCTTCGTACATGCGTGTGTAGTCTGCCATCAGCGTCGGGTTACTCAGCGACTCGGCGAGAAACATGGCGTCGGTGCGCAGCACGGCGCGAAACTGCGGATCCTTGCAGCGCAGCAGGAAGGCACGCAGGGTCTGGCGCATCCCTTCGCGCGGATCCGGCGGGGTGTCGTCTTCTGCAAGGGGCGCGCCCGCGGCGAAGGCCGCCTGGTTCTGTTGCTGGCACCAGCTGTTGATGGCAGCGATAATGGCTTCCTTGCTGTCGAAATAGGAGTACACCGCGCCGGCGCTGAGTCCCGCGCGCGCGCAGATATCCCGCATGGTGGTCTTCTGGCAACCTTTCTCGCCGAAGCATGCCAGCGCGGCGCGGAGGATCTGCGCCTGGCGTTCTTCCTTGTGTTCATCCGAGACCCTGGGCGCCATAGCTGTCACCTGCATAAAAAACGAATGCTCGTTCGTTTTATAGACCCATGGTCTGACGTTGTCAACCTTTCCCGGTGCGTCAGCGCTGCTGGCTGGCAGGCCTGGCGGTAAGCTGTATAGTAAGGATAACGGTGAGATTTCCGGAGAACAGGCCATGAAAGAGGCGACACTGGCACGGCAGTCGATCCAGGTAACAGGCCGGGATCTGGATCTGGACCTGGCGCGGTCGCTGGCTGAACAGCTGGCCGCCGACAGCCTCGGTGAGCCCATGCTCATTGCCTGGTACGATGGCCAGAAGGGCGAAGAACATCCCCATGTCCCGGAGTGCCAGCACAAGCCGGGCTGGCTGGCCTATGCCGAGGGCCATGGCGGTTGCCTGCGTATCGATGTCAACGAGGGTGAGTTCAGTTTCATCTTTGCCGACGTCGCAGTGGCGGGCAACTGAGCACGCCGGGCTGACCGCAACGCGGTGAGGAGGCGGATTTCCATGGGATCAGCCGGCGCTACTGCCTTTACGATGCGCTACCTGGCGGCCACGCTGTTGCTGGTCGTGTTGCCCTGGGGCGCCCATGCCGCAACGGCAAGCCTGACCATCGATATCGACTCGGTCGCTCCCGTGCTGGTGACGCTCGAGCCACTGGAGGCATCGGCCACAGCCCCGAACCCGGCACCTCGGACCGTCTACATTAGCAGCCGTGGAAACGACTTTGTTCCCCGTTACCAGGTAGCGCCGGTGGGGGCGCACCTCGTCATCCGCAACGAGGACACGCTGCTTCACAACACCCATATCTCCGATCGTCACGCTACCCTGCTCAATGTCGCCACGCCCCGGGCCTTTCAGGACGTGACCAAGATCCTGCCGCGAGAGGGCCTGTTCATAGTGCGTTGCGACCTGCACCCGTGGATGAAGGCGTGGATCGCGGTGACCGACGCCCCCTTCCATGTGTTGCTGGAGGACAAGGGCGAGGCCGTTTTCGAGGCGCTGCCGCCCGGCACCTTTCGATTGCGGGTCTGGCGTACCGATGCAGCGCTGCTGGAACGGGTGGTGGAACTGGAGGCGGGAACGTCACGGCGCCTCGACCTGAAGGGCATCCCTGGTTTCAGCGCACGCCGGGATTGAGAATGGTCGGCGTGGCGCGGCCGTTGCGCTCCATGAGTTCGTTGGCCTGGAAGGCGTTCGTGACCATCAGCCAGGTGACGACAGCGACGGCGATCAGGATGAGGGGCAGGGCGATGCGGTTGAAACGGCGGATGCCGGCATCGCCCACCAGGCGCTCGGTACTGCTGTCCGTGGCCTGTTCCCCGCCCGGTTTTTCGTGTTCCTGTTCCAATCCCTGTTTTTTCCGCGTCAGGAAGATGATCAGGAGAAAGGGGATCGCCACCAGGGCGAGAAAGACGAAAAACATGAACCAGGGAAAACCCAGGGAACTTTTTACATAGGTATAGTCACCCGCCGCCCCGGCCAGGCTGCTCGGCAACAGCGCACAGCAACCGCCGAAAAGCGCCAGAAAACGTACCGCCAGGAACTGTCTCATCAGGTTGCCTAAAGAACCTTTTCTATGGCGGCTTCCATGACCGCGTTGTCGGTGGGGCCGGGGAAGACCGCGCTGACCACGCCGGTCCTGTCGACAATAAATGTCCAGGGTTCTCCGGTGACACCCCATTCGACCCAGATGGCATTATCCATGTAGCCATCCACGTGTACAAAGGCGAAGCGGTCCTCGTATTTTTCCTTCAATACGGCGATACGTACCAGTTGGTCGACACACATGGTGCAGTGCTGCGGCGTGCCGAACACCACCATGAAAGGCCTGCCGTTCTGCACCAGGCTGGCGATGCGCTCGGTGTGCAGACGGTCCGGGGTATTCATGGTGCAGACTTCGCGCCAGGCCTCGGGCGTCGCGGGAAGCCGGTTCTCGCTCGCCGGCACCCGATCACCCACCGCCGCGCGCGGGCGGAAGCCCTCGTTGCAGCCGACGAGCAGCAGGACAATGGCCAGCAGCCCGGCATGGGCCGCCACTTTTTTCACGCGCGTGTAAATACCTGTCATGGAACACTCCATTGATGTTCCATGTCAGGTAGACAGGAACACCACATTACTCGTATTTCTTGTTCGGATCCTTGAGGCCGGTACCGATGCAGACCCATGGTACAACTGCCAGGGCGATGACGCCACCGACACCGAATACAGCAATGGCAAACAGACTGATCGCATCCATTTTTCTCTCCTCTCCTGGTTAAACTTCGTTGTCTTTCATAAAGTTATTACGGTAGTACTTACTCGCCCAGTTGCTCATCGAGCACCGCCGTGGCCGCCGGTGTGCTCCCCTGTTTGCGCAGGGCCAGCAGGTACTTCACCAGCTGGTTCAGTTCGGTGTCAGTGCCTTCGTAGGGCGGCATCCTGAGCCGATAGCGCTTTGCCGAAACCCCGGCACGCGGCGCGCGCAGATAGGCCTCCAGCCAGCCAGCGGTGCGACGGCTGCCGATGCCGTCCAGCGCGGGACCAAAGCTCGTGCCAACGCCGAAGACCTCATGGCAGGAGGGGCAACTCGCCTGGTGGTATATCCGCTCCCCGGCCAGGGTCTCGTCAGAGGCCAGGTAGATATACTCGACCGGTGGTGGCTTCTTGTAGATGATGTAGCCCACTACGACCGAAAAGGCGACGATCAGGACCGAACCGCCGAGGACGATCCATTCACCCACGCGAAGCGTCATTGCCATCTGCACCGTCTTCATAGCGATCGTCGTCGCCTTCGGTAAATATCTGTTTGGTAATGTTCTCGTCGAACTGGTTGTGGGTGTAGGCCCAGTAGACACCAATCACGACGAAGATCAGCGTGACCATGCCGGTCGCCGCCCATATATAAGGTATCAGGGATTCACTGTTCATCGTTGTCCTTCCTGTTCCGTTTCGTTGTCAGGTCCTGCGGGGCCGTCGTCCTGCGGGGGAACCGGGTAGTTGGAGGACCCCGGGTTCGAACGCAGGCTATACATGAAGGCGGTCAGCAGCTTTCTTTCCTCGGTGCCAAGCCGGCGAAAATCCGGCCCCAGACTGCCGTCATGGGCCGTACCTTCGACGAGGCGCGCCGGATCGGTAAAGTAGTCTGTAAGCCACTGTTCACTGCGCCTTGTTCCCTCGCCATCGAGCACCGGTGCCACGCCGATCTCACCCATGCGCAGTACGCGGTGGCAACTGTTACACCCCTTGCTCTTGTAGAGGCGATAGCCCTCCTGGGCCGTCTCCGTCCACAGGGTATAGTCCCTGGGTGGTTTCGGTGTGCCCTCACCCGCGGGGCCGGCAACGCGATACAGGGCAGCCACGGTGAGCAGGGCAGCGATGCCGAAAAAGACTTTTTCGCCTTTACGCATTTTCTATACTGCTTTCCAGGCGCGCATTCAGAACAGCACGTGAAACAGCAATTCACTGGCCGCCATGGCAAGGACAAGCAACACGCCAATAAGCCCACTTATCAGCACGACACGCTCGACCTTGCGCAGTTTGGCCAGTGGCCCGACTACCAGTTTCGACATGGTCAGGAATACCACCACTGCCACCAGGATAAGGGCAAAAATCAGGATGGAAATCTGGTCGGTAAACTGCATGTGACAACCTGTCTGGTTCAAGCTCTGTCAATCATAAACCAGTGCAGTCGGGCCGGCAGCCCTTTTCCCCTGGTTCTTGCCTTTATTCTGTTGAGGTACTCGCCCGGCCATCTAAGAGAATATGGCCGGGCGAGGCCAACAGACTTGCTCCGGCGCTAATCGTCGCGCTTGCCGGCTTTCTTCTTGACGTTGATGCTCCATACCACGGCGGCTATACCACCGAGGATTATGATGATCTGGAAAGTGATCATCATATATCCCCAGTCCCACCAGGGCTGGGCATGGGTATGGCTGACGAAGGTCGTAGTGACCCTCTCGTAGCGTTGACCAAACCCCCACGGAAAGGTCCACAGGAAGGCCTCGAAGACTGTTACGCAGACGATCACCACCAGCCACCAGGGGATCTTGCCGTTACCCTCCTTGATGCCGTCATAGTCTTCCTCAGAAAAGCGGCCAAAGGCAGCGCCGCAGTCTTCCCTTGCTCTTTCTTCATCGTTCATGATTCACCTCTCACATTCGGGTGCTATTTCAGGCTTTCAAGGAAGGCCACCAGGGCGTCCATGTCCTCATCACTGAGGTACTCGAAGGCCGGCATGATGGAGCCCGGCGTCACCGCGCGTGGATTGCGATGATGGACATAATGCCAGGCCTTGACGCGATTGCGGCTGCCGATGTGCAGCAGGTCAGGCGCCTTGCGGTCGGAACCGAACAGGCTGGGGGATTCCCCCTGTACGTCCCCGGCCTCGGGCGGATCACCGAAGTAGGTCCAGTCCTGGGTCTGTTCCGGCAGCAGGGTGTGGCACCACCAGCACCCCTCGCGGATGAAGACGGTCTTGCCACGGCTGGCCGGCGTGGGAGCGTCCGCCCCGGTCATGAAGGGATCGTGGATGTTCCAGCCGGTATGCGCCCAGATCTCTTCATGGTGCTTCCCCAGGTCAGACTGGGGGATCTCGGCCATATAGGTGGAACCGCCAACAATCGTGACGAAGATGGAGCTGAATATCACCAGCACCACCAGTATTGCACCAACAACATATTTAGGCATGATTATTACCTCCTCATTCTTTCAGCGTTCAGGCTGTTGCCGGTGCTGGCTGCAGTGCAGGGGCGTCGTCCTCGACGCGTTCGCCCTTGCGTGCCGTCATCACCATGTTGTAGAGGAAAAGCGGCTGCGCGAAGATGATCAGCAGACCAAATATCGCACGGCCCACCATGTACGGATGGGTGGCGATCACCGATTCGATATACGGGATTTCATAGACCTTCGCCGCACCCTGTACCAGGCCACCACCGGTCAGCGAGATCCAGAAGCCCAGGAAGCCGATGGCCGTCATCCAGAAGTGGATGCGCGCCAGCTTCGTGCTGTAGAGCTTGCGCTTCAGGAGCTTGGGCAGGCCATAGTAGATGGCGCCAATCTCGATGAAGGTGGAGAAGCCCAGCAGGGCCAGGTGGGCGTGCGCCACGATCCAGTGGGTGCCGTGGATATACCAGTTCAGCGTACGCGTTTGCTGGAAGGCGCCCTGAATGTTGAGCGGGATAGCAAACAGCACGCCGGTCAGTGCCCACTGTAGCGAGATGTTCCTGGTGAACATCCACCACTTGTCCTTCATGGTCATCAGCATGTTCACCACGAAGGCCAGCGCCGGGATCATGATCAACACGCCGCTCACCGAGGCGAAGGACTTGAGCCATTCCGGGATCGGTGCACCCATGAGGTGATGCGCACCGGGCGTGGAGTAGAACGCTACGATCGACCAGAAGTGCAGGTGGCCGATCTTATGGCTGTAGAGCGTATTGCCCGAGATCTTCGGAATGATGTAGTAGGCGATGGCTGCCGAGACCGGTGTTATCCACAAACCCAGCACATTATGCGCATGCCACCATGTCATGTAGGCTTCACTGAGCCCGGTGACCGGGAAAAAGTCCGGGATGGCACCGATAAAGTAGGTGAGGATAATGAACAGGGCGGCGGCACCGAAGAACCACAGGGTGACATACAAGCCCTCGGTCCGGCGATTCAGCATGGTCATCCACACATTAACCGCCAGTGGCAGGAGGATAAACAACAGGACATAGATATCGACCGGCCAGATGAGGTCCTGATATTCACGTCCAGTGGTCAGGCCGTTGATGAGGGTAATGAATACCACCACCATGCCGACATTCCAGGCCCAGCAATTCCACACCCCCAGCCGTTCACTCCATAGTTTGGTCTTGCACAGTGCCGGGGTTATGTAACACATGGCACCGGCAAAGGCCATGAAGATCCAGCCGAAGATGACAAAGTGGACATGCACCGGACGCACACGGCCGAAGTGCAGCCATGGAATATCATTGGGCATAATGTCGGGCCAGGCCAGCCGGAAAGAGGTGATGATGGCGAGCAGCGTGCCGATCACCAGCATTACAATGGCCGAGAAGAAGAAATGCTTGGCAGCGGTTCCCTCGGCGTAGTCGTTTTTAGTCCAGAAACTCATAGTTAGTCTCCTGTGCGGCACGGTATGCCGTTACTTCCCCTGCTTTACCATGACGGCGTTGAGGAACCAGAAACTGATTGCTGACACAACCCCCGTTCCCAGGGATATGACCAGCCCCCAATTGAGCAGATCCGTCCAGTCGCCGTAGGCGCGCATCCCGATGACCGGGAGAATACACAGCTGGAACACGGTGCCCAGCCCAACGCCGACTAGAAAGCCGCTATACAAAAAGTTAATCATGCGGTGCATGCTTGTTACCTCCGCTTTTTATAAACAGTCAGAAAGACATTGGTGATATAAGTCCAGTAGCCCAGTCCCATGAGCATGGCGCCGGTGATGATCAGGATATGATGCATCGCGCCAACAGCTTCCAGTGCCTGGCCATAGGTCATGCCGTTGTGGATCATGTTGCCTTCGATAAGGCCAAGAATCACGAGTGAGACATAGAAGGTGGCAACCCCCAGCGCCGAAAACCAGAACGAAACGCTCGCCAGGGTCATGCTGTAAATGGGCCGGTGTACCAGCTTCGGCAGCACGTAGTAGAACAGTCCCATCATGCCCATGGTTACGCCACCCACCAGGTTTATGTGGGCGTGGGCCAGCGGATCGATCAGGTGCCCTGCCGGTCCGGATTCACGGATCCACTGGGCGATCCCCGGGAAGGTCTGCGTGACACCCTGGATGGTCCCGATCAACAGGTTGAGTACTGAAATCAGGAAGAAACGCAGGATGCGCCCTTCGTGGGCTGATTGCTCATCCACTGATTGAGGGTTGGTGGTGTCTTTCACACGTGGTGACAGATCTGCCACGGTACTACTCATTGCATACTCTCCTCATTGCCAGGCAGGGTGCGCAGATAGGCTATTACGTCCCAGCGCTGGCGTTCGCTCAGTTGTGTCTTCCAGCCGATCATCGGTGTCCCTACCAGGCCGTCACTGATGATGTCGAACAGCTGTGTATCGCTGCGTGACTGGACACGGGTACTACGCAGGTCCGCCGGTTTCGGTGTCACCCGATAGGCCCATTCGCCCATGCCATCACCGCGCACCCCATGACAGGGCAGGCAGATCTGCGCGAAGTACACGCGCCCGAGCTCCACGGTCTGTGGGTTGGCCTGTTGGATTTGACCTGGCTCTACGGGCTTTGCCGGATAGCCACCCACACCCGGAGGGGGGATGACGTGGTTCTCATCCGGCAGCAACCAGGTCGTTGCACTTGCCGTACCCAGCGCGACCAGGATACCCACAGCGACATAGACTGGTGTCGATACGTTGATCACCTGACCCTAACCGCCGCCTGCCGCGGTCTGGACCTGCAACATCTGGCGGGTCTTGTCGAGATCCCAGTCGTCACGCAGGGACATGACATACCACACCAGTTGCCAACGTTGTTCCTCGTCGAGGAAGTCAGCAAACGAGGGCATGGGTGTGCCATCGAAGCCTGTTGTGAAGGTGCGGTAGACACCACGCGGGTCACTGCCGCCAACAAACTGGCTGGCGTCGGTGAAGTCGCGGGGGACGATGGGCAGGCCATTGTCATCCTCGAGTTCCGGTGCAGAGGGGCCGTCACCCTTGCCCTTGGGACCATGGCATTTGGCGCACTTCATCTGCTTGTAGACTTCCTTGCCCGCGACAATCATTTCTGCCGTCGGGAGTGGCGGTTGACCAATTTCAACGGCTTCCTCCTGGTACTCCGCTTCCTCCACCCAGCGCTCCGACAGGGACTTGATGTAGGCGACCACCGCCCAGCGGTCGCGTTCCGGCAGGAACTTGAACGAAGGCATATCGTGATCGGCCACCAGCCCGCGGGAGATTGCCTCGAAGAGATCGAGATCTGTGGGTAATGAGCCGCTTGGGGTTGAGCGGATCTTGAATACCGCCTCGGTAAAGTCACGCGGTTTGCGTGGCAGGCGGTGTTCCTTGTTGCGGATGTATTGCTCGCCCAGCTCCCATACGGCACCGTTACCGTCACCCTTGGCGCCATGGCAACCAATACACAGGCCACGGTAGGTCCACTCGCCATACTTGAGCAGGCCGGCGGTGACCGGTGGACTCTCACCAACCGGATGGATATTCCCGGTAGCCGAGGAGTATTCAAAGAACATGGTGTAAAAGGGTTTTTCCTGGGGGCCAGGATTCGTCTTGGCCGAAACCGCCAGACTAAGCACAGCGATCAGGCCTGAAGCCACCAGTAACCCAAGTATCCAGTTTCGCGTTTTCAAAACTGCCTCCTGATGTCAGGGTTGGCATGCTGCCACCGCAGGCGGGCGGCAGCATGCATCAAGTGAAAAATCATCGCGCTCACTTTTACTGACTGAAGGTGTGGTTGAGGGTGGCAGTACCGCCAGCAGCTACCGTGACTTCCTTGACGACCTCACCGAGCTTCTCGTGCCAGATTTTTACCTTGTAGGTGCCGGGCGGAATACCGTCGATGGTGAAGCTGCCATCCGCCGCACTGACCGTGGCATATGGATTCTTCGACACATAGACGTAACCCAGCATCCACTCGTGGGCATCACACTGCACCGTCACGATGCCGGGTTTGCGCATGCGCTTCTTGATGACCCGGTCCTTCAGCGGCAGGGCGATGTTGTACATGGTCTTCTTCTTGGGGCCATGGTACAGGTGGGTATTGTGCAGAATGGGATCGGCATTATTGACCCCCAGCTTCTGTCCCACCACCGCCGTGGTGACGTGCGGGCTGAACATGCACTTCTTGTTGTTGAAGGGAATGATCGCCTTCTTGTCGTAGGGCTTGCCGGCATCGATGTTTTCAATGGCGATTACGACGTTCTGAAGTTTCCCGGCATTGACCAGGAAGTAGTCTGCGGTGATCGTGGCGCCGCAGTAGTCCTCGTCCTTGGTCATCTTCAGGGCAGGATTGGCCGGCGGTGTACCGCTGAAGCTGATGACGCCGGTTATCTTGCCGCCATTGCCGACATCGATGACCTTGTAAGCCAGGGCCTGTGGCACGATCACCATGAGTGCCAGAAAAGTCATCACGACTATAAGTGTTGTACGTTTCATCACTACCTGTACCTCCGTTGAAAACTGAAAAACAATCCTGCGCCTATTCCGCTGCAAGCGAATTGATATAATTGATCAGGTGCCAGACATCCTGTTCGCTGCCTTCAAAGAAGTCAGAATAGGAAGGCATGGCGCCGCCATCCAGTCCTGCCATGATGGTGCGATACAGATCTGCCGGTGTACTGCCGTTCTTGAAGGCACTGGGCCGCCTCAGGTCGCGCGGCGGCAGACGAAAGCCCCAGTCGTCCTTCAGGGTAGGGGCCTTCTTGCCATCACCGGCACCACCGCCGCCATGGCATTCCCAGCACTTGAACTTCTTGTACACCTGATAACCACGGTGAATGCTGGCGCCATTGGCCGGGATGGGTGTGCCGACTACCTTGATGGCTTCTGGCTCGGCGCCCTTGAAGTCCGGGCTAAGGCTCTTGATGTAGTACACCAGACGCCAGCGATCCTCAGTGCTGTAGCCACGAAAGCCCGGCATATAGCCCGGGATGCCGCGGGTGATGGTGCGGAAGAGATCCTCGTCCAGTGGCATTTCACCACTCAGGGTCGAGCGGAACTTGTAGACCCCATAGGTGAAGTCGCGCGGATGTGGTGCTGTGTCGCGGGCGAGGAACCAGGCCACCGGGCCCTTGCCTTCGCCGTTGATACCGTGACACCAGATGCAGGAACGCTCATACAGTGCCCGCCCCGCGGCCACGTTGGCCGCAGTTTCAGGTATGCGGTCCTTATAGGGCGATACCACGATGGGCAGCGGGATGGCATCTGCACCGGCAGCGCCTTCAGCGGCCAGTGTGCTGGTTGATACCGCGCTGCTCACACCCAGCGCGAGGAGGAAGGAGAGGGCGGTATGAGTGATTCCCTGAGTGTATTTTCTGATTTTCATTTTCATGCCCTCCTGTCAGAACGCCATGTCCACGCCGACGGTGATCATGGATTTGAGATTGCGTGCAGGATGCTCAACGCCACCGAAGACATTGGTAGGCAGCTTTACTGAGCTCTCCAGGTTCTGGTGATAACGCGCGTAAAGGCCGATGCTGGGCCGCGGGTAATACTTGGCGATCACCGCGATGAAGGAGGCATCCTGGTTGATGGCCGGGTCACCTGCCTGTAGCGCCGGGGGCAGCAGGGACAAACCACCGGTATCCATGCTGTCGTAGCGCACACCGAGGAGCCACTGGGCGTTGAGCAGGTAGTCGGCCTCGATACTGATGCCCATGGCATCGGTGTCCCAGGTGGACAGCGATGCCGGCGCCATGGCGAAGACCGGAGTGTCGATCTCGTCCCAGATGATGGTGCCGTAGATGTCCCACCACTTGCTGGTCCAGCGCGCGGCGATGCCGTAGCGCTGCCAGTCCACCGCATCGGTAGCGTAGATGAGCGTGCCAGCGGGGTTGAGCGTCGGCATGGCCGCCTTGTCGGCGTTATAGATGAAACCGGACACCGACAGGTCGCTGTATTCACCCAGCCAGTCGTAGCGCAGCATCACGTAGGTATCGAACGTTGTCTGGCTCTGGTTTTCGGCAGTCTCTGCCTGCACGATGCCCACCTGGTAAAGAAAGTTGCTGCCAAAGGGCCGGCCGTGGATAGAGATACCATTCTGAACAGGAGCGTTGTAGAACATCGGTTCAAAGGGCAGGATGGCGAAGCCTTCCGAGAGCAGGTCCGGATCGGTCGGTGCCGCCGAGTCCGCCAGACGCTGACCGCGCGAAAGGCCGAACATCTTGCTTGAAAATGCCAGTGGCAAGAGCGGGATGCGGTTAATGGTCGGCGGGAAGGCATCGGTATCGGCCTTGGGACCAATGGGATTGATCTGCTGGCGATGGGTGGGGAAGGAGTACATGGCCGCGGGATCGAACTTGCCGATCTTGATATTGGCCACCTGGTGCCCGCCAAGATTGTCGAAGATCAGGAAGGCGCGCTCGAAGGCCAGTACACCTTCACCCTGGGAGGCATATTCCGCCTCGAAGAAGAAGCTGATATCGTCGCTGGCGGTGCCGGCAAAGAAGATATTGACGATGTTGGGCAGGATAATATCGATATCGTCACTGGCCTCGGTGATGGTGGCATCACGGAACGAGGCCTGCTGGATATCGGCGCGCAGGCGCACGGCCATGTAGTTGCTGATGGCGTCCAGCGTGGCGCCGCCCAGTTCTCC
>DRKU01000220.1 GCA_011051615.1 Gammaproteobacteria bacterium | reverse complement strand
TATCTCCTGTCGGTGAGGCCTGGCCGGGACTGACGGGATGATACATCGATTCGGCGCTGGGATATCCGGGTAGTCGCTCGACCGGGTTCCTGCTTTAGGAATGCCGGGTTCCTGCGGATTGCCTTCGGCAAGACCGTTGGCCGCACGGACGCGGCCATCGAGCAGGCAGGGACGCCGGCTTTGCGTGTCCTGGCGAAGGCAATCCGCAGGAACTACGCTACAACAATATCTCCCTGGCGGGATCGCGCTCGACGTCAGCGGGCACCCGGAAGCGCTATTTAGGCCGGCCCGGCGGTGGTACCATGTGCGGCCCTGTCCGTATGACGCACCCGGGATGCCCGAGACATGAATGCCCTGCTTGCCGATCGCCGTTTTCTCCTCGCCCTGCTGGCGATCGCGCTGGTCAAGCTGGCGCTGGCTCACTTCCTGCCCATGACGGGCGACGAGGCCTATTTCATCTTCTGGGCGCAGTATCCCGACTACGGTTACTACGATCATCCGCCCATGGTGGGCTGGTTGCTGGCCGCCTTCCTGGCGCTGGGTGACGCCGAGGTCTGGCTGCGCCTGCCGGCGGTGCTCATCTCGCTGTTCATCGGCGCGGCGATCTATGCGCTGGTGGCGCCGTCCGGCCGTGAGCTGGCGCGCTGGTCGGCGCTGCTCTACCTGCTCACGCCCATCAACCTGGTGGGTATCCTGGTGACCACCGACACGCCCTTGCTGCTGTGGAGTTTTCTCTCCGCGCTGGTCTTCTACCGCGCCCAGCGCACCGGGCGGCTCGGTGAATACCTGTTGTGCGGTTTTCTGCTCGGCCTGGCCTTCTTCTCCAAGTTCTTTGCCGGCCTGCTGGGGATCGCCTACGCGGTCTTTCTGCTTGTCCATGTGCGCCGTCAGCGTCGTGCCGTCGTCGCGCTCGCAGCTATCGTCGTCGGTACATTGCCGGCCATTGGCCTCAACCTGTGGTGGAATTACAATCACTGCTGGAACAACTACCTGTTCAATCTGGTCAATCGTACCCAGGGTAACGGCATTGGCCTGGAATACGTCATCAAGTACGGCCTGCTGTTGCTCTACCTGCTGACGCCGGCGCTTATCTACTACATCTATCGCGCACGCCGCGTGCTCTGGCAACAGTTTCTGACACCAGTGGGCGGCGTCTTTATCGGCCTGTTCTTCATTCCCATCGGCCTGTTCCTGTTGCTGTCGCTGACCGCCAGCATCGGCCTGCACTGGCTACTGAGTTTCTATCCCTTCCTGGTGCTGGGGCTGGCCCAGGCCATTGGTACCACCGCCATGCGCCGTTCGACGTATGTCATGCTGGCCTTCAGTGCTGTGCACGTGATCGTGCTGGCGGTGATCATCGCCGGTGCGCCGCGTCTGCTCGATGGTCTCGGCGAGGATTACAAGAGCGTGGTCATCGGCACCAACGGCCCACAACTGGCGCAACTGGCGCTGGAGCACGAGGGCTATGTGCCGGCCACCGACAGCTACGCCCTGTCGGCCAAGTTGTCGTACGACGGCAAGACGCATTTTGCTGTCTTCGGTGAGGGGTCTTACCATGGGCGGCAGGACGATCTGATCACCGACTTTCGTCAACTGGATGGACACAATTTCGCCATCCTTGCCGAGAATCCCATGGACTATCGCTTTGCGTGGTTCTTCGACGAGTTCGAACAGCGTGCGGTGGATATCGAAGGCGCGCGTTTCTACCTGGTGCTGGGTCGGGGTTTTCGTTTTCAGCGTTACCGCGATGAGATGCTGACCTGGATCACACAGCGTTACTATGCCGTGCCACAGGGTATGCCGCGCGGGCGCTGCTACATGGAGGAACGCTACGGCCTGTCGGCCGAACGTTGATCAGCGCGGCGGATTCTGCAACTGCTGGCGGAGTTCCTCGATCTCTTCGCGGATTTGCGCCTTGAGTTCACTTTCCAGTTGCACGATGACCTGGATCAGCGTGTCGTGGATCTTCTTCTCAAGATTTTTCTGAAACTCATTCATGATGTCCTCGATGGCATCGCCTGAGAGAGTGGGGGAATGGTCGGGCCCGGTACCCGTATCCTGCATGGCTTCTTCGCCGCTGCTTCTGCCCGGCACGACGACATCTTCCAGCATGGGTACGTCGTCATCGCCATGCGGGTCAGCGGCGCCAAGTTCGGAGAGAAAAGCATCGATATCCTCTTCCGCAACATCGTCATCGCCCTGTACGGGACCGGCAGAGGTGGTGGCGGAATCAGCGAGGTCGAACAGCGGCGTATCGTCCGCGTCCTCGGCGCCAGGCTCATCCGGCCGCTCCTGGCGGGGCATATCGGCGCGGGCAATGCTTTCCCGCGCCGCCGAGATCTTGCTCTCACTCTTGAGCAACAATTCCTTGATGGATTCCAGCGACTTGACCAGGCTGTCATGGGCATCGGTGACGATGTCGGTGGAGGGTTTCCCCTCGTCACCTGAGCCGCGTTTGCCGGTAGTTTTCTTTCGCGTCGCCATGTGGAAGTGTCGGCTATATCAGAGGCGGTGATCGTGCAGGGGGTAGCCGCGCTCGCGGTAGAAACGGTAGCGTTCACGGCCACGTTCGCGGTGCGTTGCGTCGCCGCCGACCAGTTCGGCAACGCGTTCGAACTGGCTGAAGAAGGATGGCACGCTTTCGCCGAGATTGATGAGCACGTCGCTGTTGGGCGGCGCCTGCTCACCACATCCCAGGATCACCGGTTCCTCACAGGCGGCCGGCTCACGGCTGAAACGATGGGGGATGAAGCTGCCCTGGTTGAAGGTCCATAGCAGCTCATCGAGTTGCTTGCCATGGACTTCCTCGTCCACATGCAGGTACACGTGATGGCCAAGATCCCAGGCCTTTTGTGCCAGACGGCAGGCGTAGAGATCCCGTGCGGCGGGATCGTTCTTGCTGAGAATGTAGAAGTCGATACGTGTCATCTATTTTTTCGCTGCCTTGCTTAGAATATAACGCGTCAGTAGCGGAACAGGTCTGCCGGTGGCTCCCTTGTTGCTGCCGGATTCCCAGGCCGTGCCGGCGATATCCAGATGAGCCCACTTCATCTTCTCGGTAAAGCGTGACAGGAAGCAGGCGGCGGTGATGGTGCCGGCATCGCGACCGCCGATATTGGCAATATCGGCAAAATTGCTCTTGAGTTGATCCTGGTATTCATCCCACAGCGGCAATTGCCAGACGCGATCGCCGGTATCGCGGCCATGCTGAGCGAGATCGTGCATGAGTTTGTCGTCATTGCCCAGCATGCCGGTGGCGTGCTTGCCCAGCGCCACCACGCAGGCGCCGGTGAGCGTAGCAATGTCGATCACGGCGCGGGGTTTGTATTTTTCCGCATAGGTGAGGGCGTCGCAGAGGATCAGGCGTCCCTCGGCATCGGTATTGAGCACTTCGATGGTCTTGCCCGACATGGCGGTGACTACGTCACCGGGCTTGTTGGCCGCGCCATCGGGCATATTCTCGCAACTGGGAACCAGGCCGATGACATGGGCTTTGGGCTGGAGTTGCGCCAGTGCACGGAAGGTACCCAGTACGCTGGCGGCGCCACACATGTCGAACTTCATTTCGTCCATGGCCGCCGAGGGCTTGATGGAGACACCGCCGGAATCGAAAGTGATCCCCTTGCCCACCAGCACGACGGGACGTACCGGTTTTGCCTTCGTGCCTCGCACACCCCGGTATTCCAGGATGATAAAGCGCGGTGGCTGGCGCGAGCCTTTGGCGACAGACAACAGCGAACCCATGCCAAGCTTCTCCATTGCCTTCTGATCCAGTACCTGCGCACTCATGGCGGTACAACTGCGCGCCAGCTTGCGTGCCTCGCTGGCCAGATAACTGGGCGTGCAGATATTGCCCGGCAGGTTGCCCAGTTCACGCGCGAGGTTCATGCCTTCCCCGACAGCATCGCCCTCGGCCAGCGCGCGGCGTGCGCGTTCGAGGCGGCGTTTCTCGGCCACGTCGAGCACCAGGCGGCGCAGAGCGGGTTTGCCATTGTCGTCCTTGCTGCGCGTGGTGTCGTAGCGGTAACTGGCGTGGCGGAGCAGACGTGCGGCCTGGTAGATGTTCCAGTCGGTATCATGCTTGCCCACTGCCAGTTCGCTGAAATAGAAGGTGGCATCGCGTGCGCCGGTACCGCTGAGGCTGCGCCAGGCCTGCGTGACGGCCTCGTGGAAGGATTTCTCGGCGAGGTCCTTTTCGCGGCCCAGTCCGATGAGCAGGACGCGGGTGCAGGGCAGGCCGCTGAGGCCATGCAGGAGCAGGGACTGGCCACTCTTGCCGTCCATGTCTCCACTTTTCAGGACCTGTGTCAGCGCCCCGCCGGCGAGCTGGTCGAGTGCCTTGCCGGCAGTGGACAGTTTGCGTTTTTCGTACACTGCAATCACGGCGCAGTCGGTTTTGTGCTGGCCGATATCGGTGTGTTTGACCCTGATCTCCATCGTTGCTCCCGCTTTTCCCCCGCTGTTGTCCGGTCTGCATTGCTGTGTCCCGGCCCGAGGGTGTATTCTTTGAATAATGGTGTGTGAATTCAGGACAGCTATCCCGGCGGCTGTCCTGGCCGTCGTTCCGGCGTGGCTACGTCAATCACGGCTGAATCACGGCTCTGAGGCGACCTAGTCTAGTCCAAAAGCGCGCCGGGATCAGTAACCGGCCCACGGAAGCACGCGTGATCATCGATCGCTACATTCTCAAGGAGATCCTCTATACCCTGCTGGGCGTGACCCTGGTGCTGATGCTGATCTTTCTCAGCGCGCGTATCGTGCAGATCTTTCAGCAGGCCGCCAGCGGTGCCCTGGAAGTGGACACCATTCTCATCGTGCTGGGGCTCAAGGCCATTGCCAATCTGGGGTTTATCCTGCCCCTGTCCTTCTACCTCGCCATCCTGCTGGCGCTGAGTCGCCTGTACAAGGACAGTGAAATGATCGCCCTGTCTGCCTGTGGCGTGGGGCAGGGTCGCGTGCTGCGCTCGGTGATCTTTCTCGCCGTGATTTTCGCTATCATCACCGGCATCTTTTCTCTCTACCTGGCGCCCTGGGCGGAGCAGACCAACGAGCGCCTCGCAGCGGTGGCCGGGCGCACGACCGATATTCGCGGCATCACCGCGGGGCGCTTCAAGGATATCAGCACCGGTATCGGTACCATCTACGTGGAGGAGTTCAGCGAGGATCGTAGCGAGTTGCGCAATGTCTTTGGTCAGCGCCAGCAGGGCAACCTGCAGGTGATCTTCACCTCGCGCTATGGTTACCAGTTCACCGATGCCAAAACCGGTGATCGTTACGTGGTGCTGGAGAACGGTCATCGTTACGAGGGGCGGCCCGGCCTGCCCGATTTCAAGATCATCGAGTTCGAGAAACACGGCGTGCGCATCGAGGAGAAGGAGGCCGAGCCGGTGGATTATCGGCGCGTGGCCATGAGTACACGCGAACTGCTCGCCGATCCCATCCCCGTCAACGTGGCGGAGTTCCAGGCGCGCATCTCACCCATCCTGCTGTCACTGGTATTCGCCGTGCTGGCGGTCCCGCTCAGTCGCACCTCCCCACGCCAGGGTCAGTATGCCAAGCTGTCACTGGCGATCCTTATATATATCATCTATACCAACATGCTCAATGTGGCCCGTGCGTGGTTGCAGAAAGGCGAGATCTCTCCCCTGGTCGGGATGTGGTGGGTGCATGCCCTGATGCTGATCATCGGTCTGTTCATCTTCCTGCAACAGACCGGTTTCCATCCCTTGCGCGGTACGCGCCTGTTGCCGGGACGCTGAGATGGTCATCCTCGACAACTATATCGGCAGGTCGGTACTGGGCGGGGTGCTCGCCGTGGTGACGGTGGTGACGATCCTGTTCGTGCTGATTTCCTTCGCCGGTGAATTCAGTGATATCGGCAAGGCCAACTACACCTACGCCAATGCGCTTGCCTACGTCCTCCTGCGTACCCCGCGCCATGTCTATGAGCTGTTTCCCATCGCCGCCGTGCTTGGCACCATCATCGGCCTGGGTACTCTCGCCGGACGCAGTGAGCTGGTGGTGGTGCGTGCCTCCGGCATATCCATTCCGCGCCTGGTGTGGACGGTATTGCGGGCTTCCCTGTTGCTCGTGCTGGCGGCCTTTCTCATTGGCGAGGTGATCGCACCACCGGCGGAGCAGTATGCACAACAGATGCGCCTCAAGGCACTGGAGCGCAAGATCAGTCTCAATACCAGCTATGGTCTGTGGATCCGCGATGGTGAGAATTTCGTGCATGTCCAGCAGATGACCGACAAGCGGCATCTGCGCGGGATCTTCATCTATAACTTCGACAGGCAGCAGCGCCTGAAAAGCATTACCCATGCGCGTACCGCCGAGCTGGATGACGAGGCCGGCTGGATCCTGTCCGACGTGGAGCGCAGCAACCTGGCCAACGTGGCGGCGCTGGCACCCGGTGATACGCGGCCCCAGGTGGCAGTGACCACCGAGCAACTGGACGAGCTACGTGGCTTTCCCCTCCTGCCGGTCGATGTGATCGATACCGTTTCGGTGGCGCCACAGACCCTGTCGGTCTGGCGTCTGGGTGACTACATCGACTACCTGCTCGACAACGGCCTCAACGCCGACAACTATGAACTGGCCTTCTGGACCAAGGTGATGATGCCGTTTTCCATTGCCGCGATGGTCCTGCTGGCGGTGCCTTTCGTTGCCGGCTCCATGCGTGCCACCAGTATCGGTCAGCGCATCCTGCTGGGTTTCATGCTCGGCATCGTCTTTTTTCTGCTCAACAAGCTCGCCGGTCAGATGGGTATCGTCTACGACTTTCCACCCGCGCTGGCGGCCAGTGCGCCCACCCTGATCGTGCTCGTGGGTGTGAGCCTGTTGTTGCGGCGGGTACCCTGACTCAGTCTTCAGGGCTTGTTGCGGGTGTGCGGGTTACGTTGATCACGTAACTGTGGCAGAAACGGTCGCGCCAGGTGAAGCGGCTGTTGTCCCACAGGACCCAGGCAGCGCCAACCAGCATCACGGCATCGTCGGGCAGACGGTTGAGCCAGGCCAGTGGCCCCGGGAGGCTGGGTTCACCGGGCATGCCCATCATTACCAGTCCAATCAGGAACAGCATCCAGGCGGGCAGGGCGGTGAGGAAGCGTAGCAGGGACTGCCCCCAGTTCATGTTTCCACCTTCACTGCTGACCAGACGGATCTTCCATGCCCGCATGCCCAGCGTCTGTCCACCATGGGTCCAGAACCAGGCAATGAAGCCATAAGTCACGAGGAAGAACCACAGATGGCCCCACGGGTTGTCGGCCGCCAGCGGTTCCCCGCCATTGAACAGCAAGAGCAGCGCCGAGGCGGCAAGCAGGACGGCAACCAGCACCAGGCTGTCATAGAACATGGCGGCGAGGCGGCGCCACAGGCTGGCGCGTTGTGATGGCATGTCGGTGTTTTGCACGTGTGCAGACCTGAGGACGGTATCGGGCCACCCATATTAGCGCAGACGGCCCGCTTTCTGCATCCCCCCGTCGTCGGCGTCACGCATGCAGGGAATTCCCGGCTTGAAAATTCCGGTCACTGCCGTTTTAATTGAGAAAAGCAGGTAACATCTGTATCACGTCATACCTGAACGCGTCATTCCGGGAGAGAAGACAATGAGTCTAGTCAGTCAGCTGGCCGCCATGCAGGGTGTGATCGCCGCCGGTGAATATTCCTATCGCGGTGATCGCTTTTCCTATGAAGGCCAGCTCGATGATGAAAAGGCCCGTATGGCCTCGATCATGTGCCGGGCTACCACCATGGCAGTACACATGCAGGCTGACATGATGAAATCCCTGGGGGAGGACTGCGGCTGTGCACCGGCACGCGGCTGGGTGGTTCGCGGCGCGGCATTTACCGTCTGTGTCATTGCCAACGTGTTCTGTTTCCTCGACAACAGCCAGGCCTCGCTCAACGAGGTCATGCGCATGATGCGCGAGAATATCGCCGATCAGGAAGGCGCGCTCGTATAGTCTGCTACAGCCACAACAGCAAGAAACAATATTCAGGAGAGGATTATGGCCAGTCTGGATGAATTGATGCAGCTCGACGGCGCTATCGGGGCCTTCGAGTTCTCCGACGGCGGCGAACTGGGGGAACATCGTATCGCCGATGGTTCGGGGCTCGATGAAAATGTGCTCGACCTGCTGTGCCACGTCTGTGTCGCCAACATGGCCATCGCCACCATGCAGGCGCGCGGCTGGGAGAAAATGACCGGCATGGCCGGTTTCTACCCCATACAGGGGTTTTCCCTGGTGGGTTTCGAATGGACGGCCATCGTCCATGATCATCGTGGCGTCATCCTGCCCAATGACAAGGCAGACTTCGATGCAGCCTACGCCGCCCTGGCGTAATGGGGGCCAGTTATGATTGAACGCTTGTTAGCCATTGACGGTATCATGGCGATCTGCCAGTTCCGCGACGACGGCGCCTTCGTGCGCGGTTTTGGCCTGCTGCCCGAGGAACAGATGATGGGCCTGAGCAAGTTTGCCCACGACTACAAGCGTATCGTTCAGGGCAATGCCGACCAGCTCTCCATGTTTACGCAGATGTCGGGCTGGACGCCGCCCGATGGCTGGATGGTGCGCGGCCCGGAAATGACGGTGTGCAGCGTGGCAAACCTGGTATGTGTCTTCAACAATAGCGAAGGTTCGCTCAACGAAGTCATGGAACGCCTCCGCGAGGCGGCCCACTGGTAGCCCTCGCTCCGTGCAGTGGCCCACAGTGTCCCGCCCATACCACGCCGGGAACGGGCGGTGGTCGGGGCACCGCCGGTGATAAGCGTGGGGATAACTGGCTCCCGCCATCCGCATACAGTATGATCGGCCCTTCTCATCCCACGGCAGTCTACGGTAGGCCTTCATGTTGCAGTTGAGCGGCGCGAATGCGCTCCCCGCTTTCCGCAAGGAAAAGCTGTTTGCATCCCTGCGGGCCGAGGTGCCCGGGATCACGGACATTGGTGCCGAGTACCGCCATTTCGTCAAGCTTAATCGCGCCCTCGACGAAGACGAGCAACAGCGTCTCGCCACCCTGCTGGACTATGGTGCTGCCCCCAAGCCCGTTTCCGGCAAGCACGAGTCCATCCTGCTGGTGGTGCCGCGCGCCGGTACCATTTCTCCCTGGTCGAGCAAGGCCACCGATATAGTCCATAACTGTGGTCTTGCCGCGGTGGCGCGTATCGAGCGTGGAATTCTCTATCGCCTGCAAAGCAGGCAGCCGTTGACGGATCACGAACTCCTCCTTGCCAGCCGACTCATTCATGATCGCATGACCGAGATGGTACTGCGCGATCCTGACGACGTGGCGCAGCTCTTCTTCGAAGCAGAACCGGCGCCCATGAGCAGCGTGGATATCCTCGGTGGTGGGCGCGATGCACTGGTGGTGGCCAATACGCAACTTGGCCTGGCGCTGGCCGAGGACGAGATCGATTACCTGGTGGAAAACTTCACCGCCCTGGGGCGCAATCCCTCCGACGTGGAACTGATGATGTTTGCACAGGCCAACTCGGAGCATTGCCGCCACAAGATATTCAATGCCGACTGGATCATCGATGGCCAGCGCCAGTCGCATTCCCTGTTCGGCATGATCCGCAACACGCATGCGAAGAATCCCGGCCGTGTACTGTCCGCCTACCATGACAACTCGGCGGTGATCCGCGGCCATCGCGCCGGACGTTTCTTCCCCGCACCTGACGACGGCGAGTATCGCTACAGTGAAGAGGACATCCATATCCTCATGAAGGTGGAGACGCACAACCATCCCACCGCCATTTCTCCCTTCCCGGGGGCGGCCACCGGTTCTGGCGGGGAGATCCGCGACGAGGGCGCCACCGGGCGGGGTTCACGGCCCAAGGCCGGCCTGTGCGGCTTCAGCGTTTCCAACCTGCGCCTGCCCGGACACGAGCAGCCCTGGGAAACGGACCATGGCAAGCCGGGCCGTATTGCCTCGGCGCTGGAGATCATGCTCGAAGGCCCCATTGGCGCGGCCGCCTTCAACAACGAATTTGGTCGTCCCAACATCTGTGGCTATTTCCGTACTTACGAGGAAAGGGTGCCTTCCCCGCCGGGCGAGGAGGTGCGCGGTTACCACAAGCCCATCATGCTGGCCGGCGGGGTCGGTAACATCCGTGCTGCACATGTTGAAAAGGGCATCATCCCGGCAGGTGCACAGCTGGTGGTACTGGGTGGGCCGGCCATGCTCATTGGTCTGGGGGGCGGCGCGGCATCGAGCATGAGCAGTGGCGAGAGTCACGAGGATCTGGATTTTGCCTCGGTCCAGCGTGGCAACCCGGAGATCCAGCGGCGTGCACAGGAAGTCATCGATCGTTGCTGGCAGCAGGGTGAAGACAATCCCATCATCAGCATCCATGATGTCGGCGCTGGTGGCCTGTCCAATGCCTTCCCGGAACTGGTGCACGACAGTAATCGTGGTGGGCGTTTCGAACTGCGCGCCATTCCCAACGACGAGCCGGGTATGTCGCCCATGGAGGTATGGTGCAACGAGGCCCAGGAACGTTACGTGCTGGCCATCGCCGCCGAGGACATGGAACGTTTCAGTGCCATCTGTGAGCGTGAGCGTTGTCCCTTTGCCGTCGTTGGCGAGGCAACCGACGAGCTGCAGTTGATCCTGGGTGACGGCTATTTCGATAACACGCCCATCGACATGCCGCTGGAGGTGTTGCTGGGCAAGCCGCCCAAGATGTTGCGCGATGTCCACCACCACCCCTTTCACAAGCCGGATATCGACCTGAGTGGCATGGATCTGCGCGAGGCAGCCTACCGCATCCTGCGCCTGCCTGCCGTGGCGGCCAAGCAGTTTCTCATCACTATTGGTGATCGTTCGGTAACCGGTCTCATCGCGCGGGATCAACTGGTGGGACCGTGGCAGATGCCGGTGGCCGATGTAGCGGTGACCACCAGCAGTTTCGACAGCTATCATGGTGAAGCCATGGCCATGGGTGAACGTGCACCGGTGGCCCTGTTGCACCACGCCGCATCGGCACGCATGGCGGTGGCCGAAGCACTGACCAATCTTGCCGCTGCCCGCATCGAAAAACTTTCCGACGTGGTACTGTCCGCCAACTGGATGGCACCGGCAGGGCATCCCGGTGAGGATGCCGGTCTCTATGATGCCGTACACGCGGTGGGCATGGAGCTGTGTCCGCAGCTGGGGATCGCCATCCCGGTGGGCAAGGATTCCATGTCCATGAAGACCGTGTGGCAGGATGAAGAGGGTGAACACTCGGTGACCGCGCCCCTGTCACTGATCATCTCCGCCTTCGCACCGGTCAGTGACGTGCGCAGGACACTGACCCCACAACTGCACACCGACAGGGGTGATACCGACCTGATCCTCATCGATCTCGGCCGCGGTTGCCATCGCCTGGGTGGCTCCTGCCTGGCGCAGGTCTACAAGCAGCTGGGTCATCACCCTGCCGATCTAGATAACCCGCAAAGTCTCAAGGCGTTCTTCGATCTGATCCAGTCACTCAACGAACGCCAGTTGCTGCTGGCCTACCACGATCGTTCCGATGGTGGTCTGTTTGCCACCCTGTGTGAAATGGCCTTCGCCGGACACTGCGGTATCGATGTCAAGCTCGATGATTTCGATGCCGATCCGCTGGCGGTGCTGTTCAGCGAGGAACTGGGCGCGGTGATACAGGTACGCCATTGTGATACCGACGAGGTGCTTGCCTGGTGCCACGATGCCGGTCTCGGCCACCATAGCCATGTCATTGGCACCTGTAACGAGGACGACCGGATCCGCTTCACCCTTGACCATGTTGCCCTGTTCGATGAAGCGCGCGTCGATCTGCAAAGTGCCTGGTGGGAAACCAGCTGGCAGATGCAGAGTCTGCGTGACAATCCCGCCTGCGCTCAGAGTGAATTCGAGCACCAACGGGAAGACGACGATCCCGGTCTCACGGCGAGCACCAGTTTCGATATCGATGATGACGTCGCCGCACCTTTCATCCACAGTGGTGCGCGTCCGGCCATGGCCATCCTGCGCGAGCAGGGTGTCAATGGCCAGGTGGAAATGGCCGCCGCCTTCGAGCGCGCCGGTTTCGCCGCCGTCGATGTGCACATGAGCGATATCATCAGCGGGCGGCGTGATCTCTCTGAGTTCAAGGGGCTGGTAGCCTGCGGCGGTTTTTCCTATGGTGACGTACTTGGCGCCGGTGGTGGCTGGGCGCGTTCCATCCTCTACAATGCCAGCGCACGCGATGCCTTCAGTGACTTCTTCCAGCGGGACGATACCTTTGCCCTCGGTGTGTGCAACGGCTGCCAGATGATGTCGCACCTGCGCGAGCTGATCCCGGGGGCCGAGCACTGGCCGCGCTTCGAGCGCAACCTGTCCGAGCAGTTCGAGGCGCGTTTCGTGCTTACCGAGGTGGTGGACAGTCCCTCGGTGCTGTTTGCCGGTATGGCCGGTTCACGGATCCCGGTGGCGGTGGCGCACGGCGAGGGGCGTGTCGAGTTCGATTCGCCCGCGCAACAGGACGCAGCACAGGTCACACTGCGCTACGTGGACCACCATGGGCGGGTCACCGAGGCCTATCCCCTCAATCCCAATGGCTCGCCTGAAGGCATCACTGGCTTGACCAGCCGCGACGGGCGCTTCAATATCATGATGCCACATCCCGAACGGGTATTCCGCGCAGTGCAGAACTCCTGGCATCCGGAAGAGTGGGGTGAAGACGGGCCATGGATGCGCCTGTTCCGTAACGCGCGTGTCTGGCTGGGATAGCCTGAAAATGGAAAGGCAACATGAAACTCAGGATCACTGTCGATCAGCTCAGCCTGGGAATGTATGTTACGGATCTCGATCGGCCGTGGCTGGAGAGCCCGTTCCTGTTCCAGGGCTTTGAGATCCAGGACGACGATGAACTGAAACAACTACGTGAGCTCTGCGAATACGTCTTCGTGGATGTGGAACGCTCCGCCTTTGACGCGGCCGCTCACCTGCGCAGCCTGCCCCTGCCACCCACCAGGCAGCATGACGAAACCGGCCACCACGATGCCGGCAGTGACGATGCAACCACCGATTTCCGCGCCGAGCTGATCCGCGCGCGGCGCATCTACCAGGATACCCGCAGTTATATCACCCAGGCACTGGATGACGTACGCCTCGGCTCGGCCGTGGATACCAACGCGGCGCGCCGGCTGGTCAGGGAGATGGCGCAAAGCGTGGTACGTAATCACAGTGCGCTGGTGTGGCTGACCAGTCTCAAGGAACGGGATATCTATACCGTCACCCACTGTATGAACGTCTGCATTCTGGCGCTGAGCTTTGGCCGTTGCCTGGGTCTCTCTGATGAGCAACAGGCAGAGCTTGGGCTCGGTGCGCTATTGCATGATCTCGGTAAGATGAAAGTTCCAGATGCCATCCTCAACAAGCCCTCCAGCCTGACGCCGGAGGAGTTCGAGGTAATGAAACGACATCCGGCCTACGGTTATGAACTGCTGCGTGACAGTAATGATGTCAGTGATACGGCGCTGGATATCGTCCTGCATCACCACGAGCGCATCGATGGCATGGGTTATCCATCAGGTCTGGATGGGGACGCCATTCGCTTCCTGACCAAGCTGGTTTCCATTGTCGATGTCTATGACGCCATCACCTCGGATCGCATCTACCATGACGGTATTCCTCCGCACAATGCCCTGAAGAACATGTATAACTGGGCGCCACAGAATTTCGAGCAGGACCTCATGGAGCAGTTCATTCGCTGCATTGGTATCTATCCCATCGGCAGCACGGTTGAACTCAGCAACGGCCAGGTCGGTGTGGTCGTTTCGGCCAACCGCAAGAGCCGCCTGCGCCCCATCGTGCTGTTGTTGATGGATGAGAAGCACCGGCCTTTCAAGATCCGGCGTTACCTCAATCTTGCCGGCAGTGGTGCGGCAAGGGATCCGCAGAGTACCCATGTGCGCGGTATCGTCGACGGCAAGGCGCTGGGTATAAATATCCATGCCATTATCGAAGAGGAATCGGCGGGTTAAGATACCGGTTTTGTGTCCCGTATCCTGCATGGACGGACTAAATAAAAGTTCCTGATTCCCAATCACCTGCGGTGTGAGAAAAGGCGGGTTTTCGTGGGATGGTGTTGGCAAGACACGCAAAACCCCATGGAAACACCGGGGTTAACTATCTCGCTTAATACCGCAGTACTCGCAACCTGGCCGGGAACCCGGTACTTTTACTTGGCAGGTTTGCCCCGCTGATTTACTGGCGATTCGCATAAAGTGGGTTTATGCTTTATCCATGTTTCTGGCAGGAGGACATGGATATGCCCGGGAGAATTCTGAGCCTGTTGCTGGTGGCGTTGGTGGGTAACGCCGTGGCGGCGCAAATGGTGCGGTTTCAACACCCCTCCGGGGTATCCTTTTCTCACCCGGCAAACTGGACGGTGCGCGAGGGTGACAATGGTCTCTACCTGGTTCCGGCCGGCGCCGGTAGCACACCACGGGAGTATTTCTACATGGCCACCGCGCCCGCTGACGGGGTGGCCTCCGCCAGTGACCCCGCGATAGCAGCCTATTTCGCACAACTGCTTGCCGCCGATGTCCCGGGGATCGCCCGCGCCGGCAAGGCCACGACCATGAAGACGGCTGTGGGGCAGGCCGCCATCATTCCCTTCCGCGGCAGGCCAGCGGGCATCGATTCCGACATCCTCGTCTACGTGGTGGTGCGTGAAGGTGAAGGACTGTACCTGGTGCATGTGCGCGACCGGGGGGCGGCATCGAATCCCGGCATGGGCCGCACTATCTTTGCCAGCCTGCAGGTCAGGGCGCAGATCGACCCGGCACTGACCGGCGCATGGGTGCGTACCGAGCGTTCCTCGACACGGGTGGGCTCAGTGGACCCCTCTGATTTTTCCACTACGCATCTTGTACGCTATGAGTTCGACGGACGCGGCAACGTGCTGCTGAACTCGGATTTTTCCTCGGCATCGATTTCGGACGACGTTTCCGTTATTGATAATAATGCAAGTCTTCTGCGCGGCCGCTATTCGTCGCTGGGGGACGAGCTGTACATCGAGTGGGAAGACGGTCGTGAAGCAAGCTGGACTTACTCGGTATTCGAGGACTATAACGACGGCCACCTGATCCTTAAACTCGAAGATCCTGATACCGGCAAGGCCAAATTCTACAACCGTTCCCGCCAGGACTAAATACGTGTTCCAAATTCCACTACAGTTTACAGACATCAGGCTCTCACCGGGGCGGCGTTTACGGACACGCGGTAAATACGTCCCTGTACGCTCGACAGCCGCATCCCTGCGGCTGACGGTCCGTAAACGTCGCCCCGGTGAGAGACAGGCAAATGATGTAATCCGTTGTTTCATGTGATCGGGGATTTGGAACACGTATTTAGCCCTCGTAACACCGCTGTCACATATGGGGGTATTGCCGTAAAACTCATGCTGCTGAGGGTATGAAGTCTGGTATATACTTCGCAGCGATGAGTATTGCCCTGTCCATCCATGATCTGAGAAAAACCTACGGCAGTGGGGTCAAAGCACTGCGAGGTGTCGATCTCGAAGTCCGTGAAGGGGATTTCTTTGCCCTGCTCGGTCCAAACGGCGCGGGGAAATCCACCACCATCGGCATTGTCTGTGGCCTGATCAACAAGACCGCCGGCGAAGTGCGGGTCTTCGATCATGACATCGATAAACAGCGCGAACAGGCCAAGAGTTTCATCGGCCTCGTGCCGCAGGAGTTCAATTTTAACCAGTTTGAGCCGGTCGAGGAAATCATTATCAACCAGGCGGGCTATTACGGGATCTCACGGCGCGCAGTGATGGGCCGCACGCGTGAACTTCTCGAACAACTGGGCTTATGGGATAAACGCCGCGAGATGGCGCGCGAACTCTCTGGCGGACAGAAACGTCGCCTGATGATTGCGCGTGCCCTGGTGCACCGCCCACGTCTCCTTATCCTCGATGAGCCTACCGCCGGTGTCGATATCGAGGTGCGTCGCTTCATGTGGGATTACCTGCGCGAAATCAATCGTCAGGGCACAACCATCATCCTCACTACCCATTACCTGGAAGAGGCGGAAAGCCTGTGCCGCCATATTGCCATTATCGATCATGGCCACACTATCGAGAGTACGGCGATGAAGGACCTGCTCCTGAAGCTGCATCGCGAAACGTTTGTGCTTGATACGCGCGAGACCCTGCCGGCGGAGATTGCCATACCCGGCTTCGAGACACGGCGTGTCGATGATACGACGCTGGAGGTGGAGGTAGAGCGTTCGCGCAGCGTCAATGCCATGTTTGTGCAGCTGGAGCAGCTGGGTATTCATGTCATCAGTATGCGCAACAAGAGCAACCGGCTGGAAGAGCTGTTTCTTGGCATCATCGAGGCAGGCAAGGCATGAAGTTTGCCGAGCAGCGCGCCGCCTTCGTTACCATCCTGCGCAAGGAGATCCTGCGTTTCATGCGCATCTGGGTGCAGACAGTACTGCCCGCCGGCATCATCATGACCCTCTACTTCGTCATTTTCGGCAAGCTTATTGGTTCGCAACTGGCTGATATCCGGGGTCTGTCCTACATGGATTACATCGTGCCTGGCATCATCATCATGGCCATCATGAACAATTCCTATGCCAACGTGGTGTCCTCTTTCTACAGCGCCAAGTTCCAGCGACATGTGGAGGAAATGCTGGTCTCGCCCATGCCAGGTTACCTCATTGTTGCCGGCTACGTGGCTGGCGGTATTGCACGGGGTACCGTGGTAGGCCTGGTAGTAACCGCGGTGGCAATGTTCTTCACCGACCTGCAGGTGCATGTCTGGTGGGTAGCCTGCCTGGTGGTATTTCTCACCAGCCTGCTGTTTGCCCTCGGCGGGTTCATCAATGCCGTCTATGCCAACAGCTTCGATGATATCTCCATCGTGCCCACCTTCGTGCTCACACCACTGACTTATCTTGGCGGTGTCTTCTACTCCATCGACCTGCTGCCGGACTTCTGGCAGAAGGTCTCGCTGGGCAATCCCATCCTCTACATGGTCAACGCCTTCCGCTATGGCATGACCGGCGTCAGTGATGTCGATTTGCTGGTTGCTTTTGGCATTATTATCAGTTTTGTCGTCGCGCTGTACGCCTTCGCCATTTATTTGCTACGCTCAGGAACAGGGATCCGCAGTTAACCGGGCCATGCCGCCACTGCCGGTGTGGCACTTCGCCATACCTG
The DNA here is from genome assembly GCA_011051615.1 of Gammaproteobacteria bacterium. Taxonomy (GTDB): domain Bacteria; phylum Pseudomonadota; class Gammaproteobacteria; order CAMYNG01; family CAMYNG01; genus HyVt-448. The sequence continues at coordinate 5,368 of DRKU01000220.1, read as the reverse complement.
GGGCTGAGTCAGGCCTGCGTATCGGGGCCAGGGAAGACCTGCTGTACCCGAAAATATGGCTAAATTCAATAGCTTAAAAAAGCACTACATTGCCATGGCGCTGTTGCTGGGTGTCGTGGTGCTGGCCTGTCTGTGGGGTTCGCGGTTCTATATTTCTCGCCTCAGTGCGGAGAGTGCCGTCAATATTGCCCGGCGTACCGCCGTTACCCGCCAGATCCTGTTGATCAAGGCGGCGCTGGAGCGCGTCGAGGGCGAGCTGGATCTCTACATGCTCTCACCCAGCCCCGAGGGGCGCCGCGCCCATCATGCGGGGATTTCCGAACTGACCGATCTGGTCGATGGCCTGCGGCGACTGGAGTGGGTGTCTCGCAGTGGTTTCAGCCAGGAGCTGGCACAACTACCGCCGCTGATCGACAAGTTGAGCCAGCGTTCGCTGGAGTTGATGGAATTGCGCCTCAACGGCAACGAGATGTACCCGGCCATGAGCATGGCCAATGGTTTCATGCTGCAGACCAACAAGGACATCCAGACTGCTTTCGACCTGGCGACACGTGAAACCCGTGAGGCCGGTGGCACGCAGAATGTGGAGACCCTGGTCCTGCTGCTCGAGGGTCGCAATGCCTGGGACCGGTTGATCTCGGCCTACCGCTTCTATCTCATCAATCGCATGGGTTCGCTCTACGAGGAATTTCTTGCTTCACAGGTTAATGATGTCGAGCTTGAGTATCAGCGTTTTACTGGCATCCTCGCGCAACTGGATGCACGACGAAAAAGGGACCTCACCGAGTTCGAGACGACCATCGCCATCGAGACGATCCTCAGGAGCGCGCCTGTCTGGTATGAGGGCTACCGGAAGGTCACCGAGATCAATACCACCGATGCCTGGCGTAGCGACATTCCACTGATCAAGAATGTCCTGTGGCCTCTGTCCACGGATATCCGCAACGAACTGGCTCGCGTCGATCAGGCGCTGGTGGACGAGGCGGCACACGATGTCGAGGCTCAGGCGCAGGCATCGCGCACTATTGGCTATGTACTGTGGGCCCTGGGTTTGATCATGATGGTCGTCATTGCCCTGGGCTTCCTGCTCTTCAACAATCGTCTGTTAAAACCCATTGCACACCTGGCCCGGGCCCTGCGCGATGAAGCCAAGGGCAGACACGGTGTCGTTCTGCCGGTGGTCCAGTCCACTGAAATGCATTACCTCATCGATGCCTTCACCGAGATGCGCAAGCAGGTTCGTTCCCGTCAGCTGGCGCTGGAACACCAGGCCATGCACGATGCGCTGACCAACCTGCCCAACCGTGCCCTGCTGCTGGATCGCCTCAACCGGGCGATTCTGGCTGCCAATCGAACACACTGCAACCTGGCCCTGCTGTTGCTCGATCTCAATCGCTTCAAGGAAATCAACGATACCCTTGGGCACCAGGCCGGTGACCTGTTACTTCAACAGCTGGCGGTACGCCTGGATCGGTGCTTGCGTGATACCGATACGGTCGCCCGCCTCGGCGGCGATGAATTCGCCATCCTCCTGCCGGACATCGAACCGGAGATGGTCGAAGGCGTGGCGGCAAAAGTCCTCGACGAAGTCGAGTTGGTCTACGAAGTGGATGAGCACAACCTTTATATCAGCGGTAGCCTGGGCATCGCCCTCTATCCCGTGCATGGCGATACGGCCGAAGAACTGATCCGCCACGCCGACGTGGCCATGTATGTGTCCAAGCGTTCCAATACCAGTATCAATTTCTATGACACGGAAAAGGATGCCCATAGCATCTCCCAGCTTTCGATTCTCGCCGATCTCAAGAAGGCCGTCGAAGGTCAGGGACTGGAAGTGTACTACCAGCCGCAGGTTGTCCTTCCCGGTGAAGAGGTCATTGGTGCGGAGGCCCTGCTGCGCTGGCAGCATCCGGAGCGTGGCTGGATCCCACCAGACCAGTTTATTCCCATCGCGGAGCAGACCGGCATTATTCGCAAGATCACCATCTGGGTGCTCAATGATGTTCTGCGCCAGATCCGTGCCTGGCTGGATGTGGGGCTGGTCATCCCGGTATCGGTCAATCTTTCGGTATGGGACCTGCAAGATGCGGAACTGGAGAATACCCTGATCGCGGCACTGGAGCAGTGGCGCGTACCCGCCGAGCTGCTGGAACTGGAGATCACGGAAAGCGCCATGATGATCGAGCCGGAACGTGCCCACGCATTGTTACTACGCCTTGCCGGGCACGGCATCGCCATATCCATCGATGATTTTGGCGTCGGTTATTCTTCGCTGGCCTATCTCAAGCAGTTGCCGGTCAACAAGCTCAAGATCGACAAGTCCTTCGTGCTCGACATGATCAATGATGACAACGATGCCCTCATCGTGCGTTCGACCATCGAGCTGGCACACAATCTCGGTATCGAAGTCATTGCCGAAGGCGTGGAAAATGCTGAAACCGGTGAACTGCTAAGTATCCTGCAATGCGACTACCTGCAGGGTTACCATATCAGTCGTCCCGTGGCGGTGGCCGATTTTGAAAAGTGGCTTGCCAATCGTACGCTGCGCGCGGTGCCCGTGGCGTCAGTCTGAGTCGGACGGCCTTTCTTCCCCTGCATTTGCTACACGCATCAACATGCGGTCCAGCATGCGGCTGCTGAGCAGGCGTTTGAGGTAGCCAAACAGGTAAGTGGGAAACGTGACGTAGTAGCGGGGCCGGGGCCGTTTCGATTCGAGCGCGTGAATCACACGCTTGAGCACCGCCTCGGGAGGCAGGGTAAAGGGCATGGCCGGTCCCTCGCGGGTAAGGCGCGATTCCATGCCGAGATAGACATCACGAAATACACTGTGATCGCGATCGATGTTCTTCTGGTAGTAGCGGAAGGCATTGGCACGGAAACGGCTCTCGATGGGGCCGGGTTCGATCAGCGAGACGAAGATCCCCGTTCCATGCAGTTCCAGGCGCAGGGTATCACTGATCCCCTCGATGGCGTACTTGGTGGCGTTGTAGGCGCCGCGAAAGGGCAGGCCGATGAAGCCAAGGATGGAGCTGTTCTGGATGATACGTCCTTCTCCCTGTGCACGCATCAGTGGAATAACACGATTGGTCAGTTCTATCCAGCCGAACAGGTTGGTCTCGAACTGCGCACGCAGTACCTCGCGGCTGAGATCTTCCACCGCCCCCGGTTGACCGTAGGCGCCATTGTTGAACAGGGCATACAGTTTGCCGCCGGTCTTTTGCGTGACGAGTTTGACGGCATTGATGATGGAGAAGCTGTCGTCGAGGTCCAGTTGCAGGCTCTCGAGATTCTCGATGCCAGATTCAGTGAGTCTGTCCACATCGGCCTTGCGTCGTGCGGAAGCAAACACGCGGTAGCCGCGTTGCGCCAGGCCACGGGCAACGCACAGGCCAATCCCGCTGGAACAGCCGGTGATGAGTATGCTGCGTTTTTCCATTCGCCGCAGTGTAGGGGAGCGGGCGTGAAACTGCCAGATGTGAAGTGCGAGAGGGAGGGCCTCAGGCGAGCAGAACGGCCACGATACCGGTGATGAAGATGCCGTCGAAGGTGCCGGCACCACCGATGGCGGCCAGGGGTACGCCCAGCTTGCGGATATCTTTCAGGCGCAGGATGTCCGCACCGATCAATACGCCCAGCGTGCCGCTGATGTAGGCCAGTGGTGCGCTGTGCGCGGGGTCGAGCAGGATCGCCACCAGCGCCGCCGCCAGTGGTGCAATGAGAACGGGCATGGCGATCCCCAGGCCGGGCACTGGACGGCTGAAGTGGTAGCTGATGAAACTCGTCACTGCGACACCCAGCACCACCGGTAACGGGCCGATACCGCTGTTGAGGAACAGGTAGATACTGAGCAGCAGGGGGCCGAGGGCCCCGCCGAGGTTGATGGCGATCAGCGTCTCGCCGGTGAAGGGCCGTTGTGGCCAGGGGAGCAGGCCGCGCCGGCGCGGGATGTCCGATTCCGCCGGGGCCTCGGCACGCACCCGCACCAGGGGCAGGTTGACCAGGCTGCCGAGCAGAAACAGCAGCAGCAGACTGAAGGCGCCGTCGGCCGACAGCCCCAGTTTGTCCAGCACCAGACGGATGATACCGAGCTGGATGAAGAGGATCAGAAACAGCAGCGCCAGGCCGGCAAGCAGGAGGGGGAGCAGGGGATGGGGGCGCATGGTCCTGGCTGACCTGAGTCAATAGGTCAGGGTCAGCACGCCGTCTGCGACGGCCTCGCCGATGAAGGCTGCGCCACCGCGGACACCGTCCAGTTCCGGGATGGCGGTTTCCTCGGTGATGCCGTGTTCTTTCATGGCGCCACCGCACAGGTAGAAGCGCGCCCCCGCGCGATGGGCATCACGCATGAAATCATAGATCGACTTGCTTTGCTCCCGGCCGGGAAAGAGTTTTTCTGCTACGCCCTTGTTTAGCAGCGTCGCGGTACGGGCGGCAAAATAGATCTCCACTTCCAGGTCCATGGCCGCGGCGACGGTGGCCTGAAAGAAGGGCGCACCAAGGGTCGCCGGGACCTCCGGGGTGGCATTGAGCAACATGATGACGACTTTGTGGGCCATGAAAAACCAGCAGTAACAGGGTTGGCGATAATGTTGTCGCGTGTTGGTGCGTGGCGCCATTCTGACATACTCCCCGTGCGCTGAGAAATCACCGGGATCCTGCGCATGGATCAGGCTATGGTAGAACTGTAGCCGTAGCATTTTCGGCGTTGAATTTCGGGGAGTTCTGTCATGTCACGACCTACTGCAGAGGAATTTCATACCGCACTCGACGCGGCGCGCGAGATGCGTGCCCGCGGCGAGGATCCATACGGCCTGGCGCGTTGTTTCGATTACCTGCACGAGCGCAACCTGCACCTGGAACAGGTCTTCGAGCGGGTGGAGCATTTTCTGCGCAGCGGTATGGCCGAGCGCGAGCATACCCGCCTGATGCTGAGCCTGGAGAAGGCGCGCGAGGCCGAACATCGCTGGGTACACGATGATCAGGACGAACCGCTGGGGCTGTGAGGCAGCGCGGCCGTTGCTGACGGAGCATGTTCGATGTTTCCCTTGCATTCGTACGGGGTGCTGCCGTATCGGGTTCGCATCCGCTGTCTTTACCCACGGCCAGCGGCTTGCCCCGCCGGGCGACTCACGCAGGGCCGGAGCCCGGAAGGGCAAGCCGCCGGTTGCGATCCCCTCGGAGACGTCCACCATCTCGCGGGGTGGTTCCCACGGGGCCGGAGCCGAACCAACCCCGTCGGGTGACGTGCGCGTTTGCAAGAGAGGCGGAAATCGGGCTTGTAAGTGGCGCCGCCGTCCCCATGTTTCGGGGACCTGCGGTACGGCGGGCGGGGGCGGTGCGCGTGCCCATAGTGACCGCCGGCGGGGAC
>DRKU01000219.1 GCA_011051615.1 Gammaproteobacteria bacterium | reverse complement strand
GCGGTGGCGGAGACGCCACGCGTACCCCTGCCGCCCATGTTCCTGCCCGCCCGGCAGGTACTCCCCCCGCAGACGGCCTTCCTCATGAACACCATGCTGCGCGACGTCATTCGTCGTGGTACCGGGCGCCGCGCCATGCAACTGGGCCGCCACGATCTGGGCGGCAAGACCGGTACGACCAATGATCAGCAGGATGCCTGGTTCTCCGGTTTCAACGGCAGGCTGGTGGCCATCACCTGGGTGGGCTTCGACGATCCGCGGCCGCTGGGTGACCGTGAGACCGGTGCGCGCGCGGCCCTGCCCATGTGGATGGAATACATGGGTGGTGCCCTGCAGGGCGTGCCCGAGACCCCGCTGGAACAGCCGCCGGGGCTGGTCAGCGTGCGTATCGATGCCGAGACCGGGCAGCTGGCGAGTCCCGACAGCCGGCAGACCCTGTTCGAGTATTTCCTCGCCGATCAGGTGCCCACCGAGACCACCACGGCCCTGCCGACGCCGGACGATCAGCCGGACAACGGCGGGGACATCACCGAACAGCTGTTCTAGGTTCGGACATGGGCAGGCGCCAGGCATCGCAAAGCTCACGCCAGCGCCAGGCCCTGGCGCAACTGGCGGCCCGCATCCTGCTCGAAGCCGGCAACCGCGACTATGCGGCGGCCAAGCGCAAGGCAGCCGAGAAACTGGGCCTTGGCCTGCGTGCCAGCCTGCCGGCCAACGCTGAGATCGAGGCGGCACTGGCGGAGTACCAGCGCCTGTTCCATGGAGACGCGCAGGCACAACGGCTGGATCAGCTACGCCATGAGGCCCTGCAGGCCATGCGCCTGCTGGAGGCATTTTCACCCCGGCTGGTGGGTGCGGTGCTGCGCGGTACCGCCGATGCCAATTCTCCCGTACACCTGCACGTCTTCGCCGATCATGCCGAGACCCTGCTGATGTTCCTCATGGATCAGCATATCCCCTGTGAACAGGATCAGCGCCAGCTACGCTACGGTGGTGGCCGCGAGGTCAGCGTGCCGGTGGTGCGTTTCCATGCCGGTGATGTGCGCATCGAGCTGACGGTGCTGCCCTTCGATGGCCTGCGCGAGGCGCCGCTCAGTCCCGTCGACGGGCGGCCCATGGCGCGCGCCGACAGCCAGGCGGTACAGGCGCTCATCGACAGCCAGGTGGAACTGCCACCTGTCACGGGTGGGTGAAATCCCCGACGCCTGTCCGTTGCCGAGCCAGGATCCCTGTCCCGCCGTTGTCGGCAGAGGAGCAGCTGGATCTGCGACCATTTGTCGCACGGTAACGTGCCCGGTAGCGCTACCGGTACCCCCATACGTTCTCCCACACCGTGATCGAGGCGGCAAGTTGACTTAGGTCAATAACGCCGAATGCCTGCCTGTAGATGATGGGCGAGGTTCATCAGACCCGGGGGGATCATCATGAGCAACCGATTCACCAAGTCCATGGCTCGCAATATCTTCTATGGTGGCGCCGTGTTCTTCTTTCTACTGTTTGTGGCCCTGACCTTCGATACCCATGGCAAACTGCCCCAGCGTGATCACCGTGAGAACATCACCGAGAAGGTCGCCCGGGGCAAGATGGTGTGGGAGGAAAACGACTGCATTGGCTGCCATACCCTGCTCGGTGAGGGCGCCTATTTCGCCCCCGAGCTGGGCAATGTCTACAAGCGCTTCGGCAACAACAAGGCGGCGATCATCGCCTTCATAAAAAGCCGCCCGCCACAGGGAGTGGAGGGGCGTCGCAGCATGCCGCAGTTCAATCTCAGCGACGAGGATCTCGATGCCCTGGCTGAATTCCTCAAGTGGACGTCGGAGATCGATACCGCCGACTGGCCACCGAACGTGCAAGGTTAAGGGAGGAGAACAACGATGCAGTATTCATCACAAGCGGTCGCCAAACCCTATTTCATCACCGCCATCGCACTGTTCGCGGGCCAGACGCTGTTCGGTCTCATTATGGGCCTGCAGTACGTCTGGGGAGACTTCCTGTTTCCGGAGATCCCCTTCAACGTGGCGCGCATGGTCCACACCAATCTGCTCATTGTCTGGCTGCTGTTCGGGTTCATGGGCGCGGCCTACTACATGGTCCCCGAGGAGAGCGAAACGGAACTGGCCAGTCCCAAACTGGCGCGGGTCCTGTTCTGGATCTTTCTCACCGCCGGTGTCCTGACCATCCTCGGCTATCTGCTGGTGCCTTATGCGGGGCTGGCCAGGCTGACCGGCAATGACCTGTTGCCGACCATGGGGCGGGAGTTTCTCGAACAGCCCACCATTACCAAGATTGGCATCGTCATCGTGGTGCTGGGGTTTCTCTACAACATCTCGCTGACCGTCCTCAGGGGTCGCAAAACCGTCATCAGCCTGGTGTTGTTGCTCGGTTTGTGGGGCCTGGCGGTGTTCTTCCTGTTCTCCTTCTATAATCCGGACAACCTGGTGCTGGACAAGTACTACTGGTGGTGGGTGGTGCACCTGTGGGTGGAGGGGGTCTGGGAGTTGATCCTCGGTTCGCTTCTGGCCTTCGTTCTGATCAAGGTCACCGGCGTGGACCGCGAGATCATCGAGAAATGGCTGTACGTGATCATCGCCATGACCCTGATCACCGGCATCATCGGCACCGGTCATCACTACTACTGGATCGGTACGCCGGATTACTGGCAGTGGCTGGGTTCGGTCTTTTCCGCCCTGGAGCCGATCCCCTTCTTCATGATGGTCATCTTCGCCTTCAACATGGTCAACAGGCGGCGACGCGAGCATCCCAACAAGGCCGCCACTTTGTGGGCACTGGGTACACCGGTGATGGCCTTCCTCGGTGCCGGTGTGTGGGGCTTCATGCATACCCTTGCCCCGGTCAACTATTACACCCATGGCACGCAGATCACGGCGGCGCATGGCCATATGGCCTTTTATGGCGCCTATGTGATGGTGGTGCTGGCGATCATCTCCTATGCCATGCCCATCCTGCGCGGCCGGGCCGCGGCCAACGGTCCACGCGCCCAGGTAATGGAAATGTGGTCCTTCTGGTTGATGACCGTGGCCATGGTGTTCATCACCCTGTTCCTCACCGGTGCCGGCATCCTGCAGGTCTGGCTACAGCGCGTGGCCGAAGATCCGCAGCCCTTCATGGTGGTGCAGGAGAAGGTGGCTCTGTTCTACTGGATGCGTGAAGTGGCCGGTCTGTTCTTCCTCCTCGGACTGGTGCTCTATATCGCCAGTTTCTTCACCCGTGGTGAAGAGGAGACCGCCATCGCGTGAGGCGGCCTGTCTGCTGCCGGTCCTCGCCGGCATCCACCGGCATCGCTCTGGTCTGGTGGGTGGTGTAAGCTGATGGGTGACCGTGCAGGGTAGCGGTGTTTTTCTTCCGCCAGGAGAGTCTGGCCGTCAACGAGGAATACAGCATGCGCAACGGCGTTCCCGCCATCGAGGCGAGCAGCGAGACACCTTTCTACCTGCCCACCGGCAACGAGGTCGCGTTGTTCGAGCATGCCCACCGGCACCGCCTGCCGGTGTTGATCAAGGGCCCCACCGGCTGTGGCAAGACCCGTTTCATCCGCCACATGGCGGTGCGGCTTGGACTGCCACTGCATACGGTGGCCTGCCATGACGATCTCACCGCTGCCGACCTGGTCGGCCGTCACCTGATCGGCGAGGACAGTACCTACTGGGTGGACGGGCCGCTGACCCGTGCCGTGCGCGAGGGCGGCATCTGCTACCTGGATGAGGTGGTGGAAGCACGCAAGGACACCACGGTGGTCCTGCATCCGCTCTCCGACGACCGGCGTATCCTGCCCATCGAACGCACCGGTGAGACCCTGCACGCGCCGGAGGACTTCATGCTGGTGGTTTCCTATAACCCCGGTTACCAGAACCTGCTCAAGGGCATGAAACCCAGCACCCGCCAGCGCTTCGTGGCCCTGCGCTTCGGTTACCCCGATGCCGCACGCGAGCAGGCCATCGTCGAGCACGAGTCGGGCATCGAGGCGCGTGTCGCCAAGCAACTGGTCTCGCTGGCACGCGCCCTGCGCGCCCTCAAGGATCATGATCTGGAGGAGAACGCCAGCACCCGTCTGCTGGTCTATACGGCGATCCTGATCCAGGGTGGCTTCGACGTGGTGGCGGCCTGCCGCGCGGCACTCATCGAGCCGCTGACCGACGACGAGGAAACCGTGGCTGCGCTCATGGAGGTCGTCCATGCCACCTTCGGACGCTGAACAGGATCCGCCGGGGCAGGGTATCGCCATCACCGCCGAGGCCCTCTACCTCACCAACCTGATGTTGCTGCCGGTCGTCGCCTTTGTGATCCTCATGACCTGCTGGTGGCTGTGGCGAAAGAAGGTACCGCCGCTGGCACGTTGTCACCTGGCGCAGACCGTCAGCGCCAGCCTGTGGGGTGGCCTGGTGCTGGTGGTGATCAATGCGCTGATCATTCTGCTCGGGGGGTATGACTCCCCCGGGGTCTGGCTGTTCGTGATCCTCTATTTCACCGTGGTCCATTCCAGCTTCATCCTGCTTGGTACCCTGGGCCTGGCGCGGGCCATGGCCGGCAAGCCGTATCGCTATCCGCTGGTGGGGCGCTCCTGCCCGGAGTTCGGCCTGTGAGGGTCGGCTGCCCGCAACGTGCCGCCCAGGACCCGTGGCCGACAGTCGCCGGTGCGAAGGTTCGGCAATGGCGTCGCCGGACCTTTCAGGCGGCGTTCTTCACGCTCTTCGTGCTGGCACCGATCCTGGATATTTTCCGCTTCGATCTGACCACCACTCACTTCGTGCTCTTCGGCCAGCCATGGACCCTGGGTATCGATGCGTTGCTGCGTGGCGAGGCGGGCCCGCGCGAGGCGGCCGGCAATGTGATCCTGCGGGGTTTCCTGCCCGTGGCGGGTTTCGTCCTGCTGTTCGGCTGGGTCGCCTGGCGCTGGGGCCGGCTGTATTGCGGCTGGTTATGCCCGCACTTCTCGGTGGTGGAGCTGATCAACGGTGTCATGCGTCGGGCCATTGGCAGGATGAGTTTCTGGGACCGCGAGCGGCTGACACCACAACGGCCCGATGGTCGCCCCGCGCCGGTGGATCCCCGCTGGCGCTGGTTGATCGGGCCGGTGGCAGTGGGCTTCGCCTTCCTCTGGGCGGTGGTGTTGCTGACGTATCTTCTGCCGCCGGCGACGATCTACGCCGGTCTCTGGCATGGCGATCTAACCCGCAACCAGGCCCTGTTCATCGGTGTGGCGACGGCCCTGCTGAGCATCGAATTCCTCTTCGCCCGGCACCTGTTCTGCCGGTTTGCCTGTGCCGTGGGTGTGTTCCAGAGCTTCGTGTGGATGGCCAATCGCAAGGCCATGGTGGTGCATTTCGATCGTGCCGCGGCACGTCGCTGCCAGGGCTGCGCCAACCACTGCGAGGATGAATGCCCCATGCGCCTGAAACCGCGCAGCATCAAGCGGCGCATGTTCACCTGCACCCAGTGCGGCCGTTGCCTGAGTGCGTGCGAGACGGTACAGGCGCACCGCGGGCAGCCCAGCCTGCTCACCTGGCGGCGCGGCCGAGCCGCCCTGCCTGAAAGCGAGCGTTAGCGAACCATGCGCACGCGGGATGTCGACCGGCCGCTTCAGGATGCCATGGGCGCATGGCCGTGCCCCATCCGTGTCGGTGCCGCACGGGCATGCCGTGGGTCTCGGGCCTCCGGGCGGCGGGGACGCCGCCATGGGTAGATTCCTTGCCGCCCTGCACCGCATGATCGAGATGGAGGAGTCGGTCGGCAAACTCTGGCATCGGCTGGTGACCGGTGCGGCAGAGCGTCGCTACCCGCAGGCGGCGGTGCGTCTGGACGAGATACGCCACCGCGTGAGCATCCTGTTTCGGGCGCTGGGCGGTGACGGGGGGCTGAAGGTGGAGACGACATCGGCCACGTCCCACGGCGCACGGCGGCGGCTCCTGCAGCGCCTGGCCGGCAGTGGACGGCAGGTGGAACTGGCCTGGCGCGACCGCGACGCCCTGTATCTGCCGGCGGTGATCGATCTCTTTCCGGCACAGGAACACAACGCGGATCTCTATCTGTGGCTCGCGGCACTGGCAGCTGCCAGCCCCGTGGAGCCGGTCCCTGTTGCATTGGGCCCCGCCGTGAATACCGACTGGTTCCTCGCCAACCAGCGGCAGACTCGCCGGGTACTGGCGGCCTGGCCGGGCCTGGCGCAATCTTATACAAGGCTGGTCGAGGCCCATCTGGCCGGCCGACCCGATCCCAGCGTGTTGCCGGCCGCCGAAGCCGCGCGGGAGGCGGCCATTCGTCAGGGCTTGCGCGCACCGGGGAGCGTGGCGGCACTTCCCGCTGCGGCCGGCGCGCCCTGGCCGGTACCGCTGTGGTTGCATCCCGCGCCACCCCGCTCCGCAGCGGTGCCCGCCGATACGGACGACGATAGCCCCCCGGAAGCCGGGGGGGAGGTCCACGTGCCGGCAGAACAGCGCCGCTACCGGGCAGAGCGCACGGAGATGCCCGACGGCAAGAGCGGCCTGATCCTCGATCGTTTCGAGAACATCTTCGGCTGGGCGGAGTACGTGAAGGTGGATCGCGCCAGCGACGAGGAAGAGGACATGGGTGAGGCGGAGCGGACGGCGCAGGATCTCGATCAGCTGCACGTGGCGCGTGATCACCGCCGCACCGCCAGCCGCATACGTTTCGATCTGGATCTGCCTTCGGCCGAGTCCGACGATACGCCGCTGGGTGACGGCATCCTGTTGCCCGAATGGGACTGGCGCAAGGCGGTTCTGAAACCCGATCATTGCCGCCTGCAGCCGATGATCGCCGCCACTGCCGAGCCCGGTGAGCTGCCTCAACATCTGCGGCGCACGGCGCGGCGCATCCGTAGCCAGTTCGAAGCACTGCTGCCGAGCCGTGTCTGGCATCGTGGCGAGCTCGACGGCAGCGAAGTGGATCTCGATGCCTGGCTCGACTTTACGACCGAACGGCGACGGGGTCAGGCCGCTGCCGAACGGGGATTCTACCGCGACTTTCGTGGTGGCCTGCGCGATCTGAGCTGTCTGCTGCTGGCCGACCTGTCGCTTTCCACCGACGCCTGGATCGACAACCATGCCCGTATTATCGACGTGATCCGCGACAGCCTGCTGCTGTTTGCCGAGGCCCTGTCGGCCACCGGCGACGACTTTGCCATCTACGGGTTTTCCTCGCGCCATCGTCAGCACGTGCGCTTCCATCAGCTGAAGACCTTCGATGAGGCCCATGGCCCACATAGCCGGGGCCGCATCCAGGCCGTCCGGCCCGGGTTCTACACGCGCATGGGGGCGGCCATCCGCCATGCCACGAACCTGCTCGCCATGCGCCCCGCCGGCCAGCAACTGCTGTTGCTGCTCAGCGACGGCAAACCCAATGATCTCGATCAGTACGAAGGCCGCTATGGCATCGAGGACACACGCATGGCGGTGCGCGAAGCCCGGCACCGCGGCCTGCAACCCTTCTGCGTGACTATCGATGAGCGGGCGGGTGACTATCTGCCATACATGTTCGGTAGCACGGGTTATGTGGTGATCCGCAAGCCGGCCGATCTGCCCCGCGAGCTGCCCCTGCTGTATGCCCGCCTGACCGGCTGACGGGCCGATCAGGTACCGTCCCCTGCCCCTCGCTATGCGTCTCTCGCAATGTTCTCGTCAGGGTAGTGCGCCGGCCACGGCGCGCGCGCCACGCCGGTGTCGATGGCGGCACGGGCCACCGCCGGTGGCACGAACTCGCGCAGACGCGGATCGAAGGGCTTGGGAATGATGTAGTCGGGCCCGAAGCTCAGCGCATCCAGGCCATAGGCATGTAACACCTCATCGGGCACGGGCTCGTGAGTGAGCCTGGCGAGGGCGTGCACCGCCGCCAGTTCCATTTCGGTGTTGATGGCGCTGGCCGCCACGTCCAGCGCGCCACGGAAGATGAACGGAAAGCCCAGCACGTTGTTCACCTGGTTGGGATAGTCGCTGCGCCCGGTGGCCATGACGAGATCATCGCGCACGGCATGGGCAGTGGCCGGATCGATTTCGGGATCGGGGTTGGAGAGGGCGAAGATCACCGGCCGGGACGCCATGCTCCTGACCATCTCCGCCGTCACCAGGCGCGGGCCGGAAACGCCCACCAGCACATCGGCGCCGGCCAGCGCGTCGGCCAGCGTGCGCTGGCGGGTGGTGCGGGCAAATTCCTGCTTGTAGGGATTGAGATCGGCGCGCCCGTCGTGAATGACGCCCTGGCGATCGACCATGGTGATCTGTGCGTCACTGACGCCCAGTTCCCTGAGCAGGCGCATGGAGGCCACCGCTGCGGCACCGGCCCCAAGGCATACCACGCGCACCTCGCCCAGTTCCTTGTCCTGCACACGCAGGGCATTGAGCAGGCCGGCGAGGATGATGATGGCAGTGCCGTGCTGATCGTCGTGGAACACCGGGATATCCAGGCGGGCCTTGAGTTCCGCCTCGATGGCAAAGCAGTGTGGCGCGGCGATGTCTTCCAGGTTGATACCACCGAAGGTGGGCGCAATGTTGGCAACGGTCTCGATAAAATCTTCGGGTGAGGGGGCATCCACCTCAATGTCGAAGACATCGATGTCGGCGAAACGCTTGAACAGCACCGCCTTGCCTTCCATGACCGGTTTGCCGGCCAGCGCGCCGACGTTGCCCAGCCCCAGCACGGCGCTGCCGTCGGTGATCACCGCCACCAGGTTACCCTTGCCGGTATAGCGATAGGCCTCGGCCGGGTCGCGGGCGATCTCGCGCACCGGTTCGGCTACCCCCGGCGTATAGGCCAGGCTCAGTTCCTGCTGGGTGGCGAAGGGCTTGGTCAGGGCGGTGGCGATCTTTCCCGGGACGGGTTGTGCGTGGTAGTCGAGGGCGGTCTGGCGAGGGTCTTTCTGTTTCTTGTCGGACATGGGCGCTGTCATCTCCTGCGTGGGCCGTCATCTTACTCCGATAGCGACGGCTTTTCCCACGCCGGGGGTGTCTCCAGCATGGCGGGGTGGCGCAGGGGCATGCGCCAACGCCCTTTGTACTGGCGCAGCCAGCCGCGCACCGTCACGCTACGACCAACCAGCGATTCCAGCGCAAAACCCTGAAAGTAGATCTGGTCGCGGGCGTGCAGACGTATGGCGACGCCGGGGGCCAGATCCAGATAGAAGCTGCTGCGGCCATAGCCCAGCTTCTGCACGGTGCCGGTAAGGCGCCGGAAGCCGGCATCGGCGGGCACGAGCGTGCCTGCCTCGCGGGGGGCGTAATACGGCTCGGCCCATACGCCGCGCCCGGCGGCGCGCGCGCGGGCCTCGGCGGCAGCATAGCAATCAATGAAGTCGGCGTTGGGTGGCACGACGATGGCAAAGCCCAGTCCTGCCTCGATGAGGGCCGCGCTAAGGTTGGTGCCGTCGAGTAGAAATGGGTGGGCCAGCAGGCGGTGGTAGCGGTCCTCGCGATCGGCGTCGTAGCGCAGGCGCAGCCGCGTGCCCGGTGGCAGGCGGGTGGTCAGGAAACGGCGCGCCGCCTCGGCCAGCGGTTCGGCGGGACGCTCGCGACGACCACGCTCGGGGGTATTGATGCCGATGAAGCACAGGCGGCGGCCATCGGCCAGGGCCACCGTGTCGCCGTCGTACACCTGGCGTACGCTGACCTCGGCATCGAAGCGTGCTGGCTGGCAGGTCGGCGCGGCGGCGTGCGCCGTGCCCGTCGCCAGCAGGGCCACGAGGGTGATGAGCGGGCCCAAATGAAAACGGGCGCCTGTGACAGGCGCCCGTTGCGGTGCGGACACGCCGAACATCGGCGTTATTTCATGCCGTACTTCTGGCGGAACTTGTCCACGCGACCCGCGGTATCGACGATCTTCTGCTTACCGGTGAAGAACGGGTGGCAGTTGGAACACACTTCCAGGGTGATGTCCTTGCCCGCGGTGGAGCGGGTCTTGAAGGTGTTGCCACAACTACAGGTGACGGTGACTTCGTCGTAGGCGGGATGAATATCGGCTTTCATACTATGTCCTCTTGTGCTGCCCCACCGCTCTCCGGTCCCCTCCGGACGATTCCGGACGCCGGCACGGTGCAGGGCGGCAGATTGTACGGAATTCCACCAGCGGCGGCAAGGTGATACGGGGACCGGGTGGAGCCCCTGTCAGCAAGCTACTCGTTGCGGGGCGCGTCGTCGTCGCGGTCGCCCGCGGGGGATGGCGTGGCGGCAGGATGGAGCGGGATGGCCGCCGGGGCGTGCGCCTGCTGGGCGCGCAGGGTACAGCCCGGGTGGTGATAGCAGTCGTTGAGGTCCTCGAAGCGGTCCCACATGAGCTGGGAGATGCGCATGCAGGCCGCCAGCGGGCTGCCGGCAGTCTCGCGCAGGCGATCGATGCGCCATTGCAGGCCCTTGAGGCGTTCGCGGTTGCGCCGCGAGCGCTTGAGGATGGCCAGCTCAACGGTGAGGCGGCGCAGTTCCTCGAAGGCGTCGGGACGGGTGCGGGCCAGGGTGGCCCACTGGTCGAAATCGAATTCTTCCAGGCTGGTGGCGTGCTCCGGGGGCAACATGAGGCGGAACCTCCCTCGCAGAGTTTCAGTGGTGCCTGTTCAAAGCCTAGGCCATCGCCGCGCCGGATACAATGACGGGGATCGACATTTGCGTGACCCGTCTCAGGCCGGGCGGAAGGCCAGTACGGTGGCGGGGCCGGGTCCTGCCGGGGGCCGATGGCCGGCCTCGGGGTGGGCGAGGCGCTGCAGGGTCGCGTTGAGGCGGTCATAGTTGTCCCACATCATGCGCGACAGGGCGATGCAGGCGGCCACCGGGTTGCTGGCGCGTTCGCGGGTACGGTCGATACGCCACTGCAGGCGACGCAGGCGCTCCTGTACCTCGGCGGGGCTGGTGCCGATGAGGGCCTCGATGGCGGCCTCACGGGCGCGCTCGAAGGCCTCCGGGCTGGTTTCGGCGAGCTGGCGCCAGTATTCGAAGTCCAGTGGCTCGTTGGCAGGCTGTGGCATGATCCCTCCCCCTGACGACATGTGGGTTCGACCGCGGCGTCACAAAATTCGTCGATAAATTGACGCATGGCGCGCTGTTGTTACCAAGTCACTGTACCGGCTTGTCAAAAAAACGTCAATTGACTCAAAGGGTTAGGTGATATCGGGCTTTAAGAATACCCGATAAGCCACTGTTGCTATGGATAAATTTCCGTCCACGGGCAGGCGCACCCCACCCACATGGGCGAGGTGCAGCGGGTTGTCGTTCGGAGGATCGGGCCTCGTCGGCGGCCACGGGCACGCCGTCGAGGCCAGGTGCGCGCCTAGCGCTTCATGGAGTCGAAGAACTCGGCGTTGGTCTTGGTGGATTTGAGGCGGTCGTTGAGGAATTCCATCGCCGCCAGTTCGTCCATGTCGTGGACCACCTTGCGCAGGATCCACATCTTCTGCAGCTCGTCGGGCTTGGTCAGCAGCTCCTCGCGGCGGGTGCCGGAGCGGTTGATATCGATGGACGGGTAGACGCGTTTTTCGGCGATGCGGCGGTTGAGGTGGATCTCCATGTTGCCGGTGCCCTTGAACTCTTCGTAGATGACGTCGTCCATGCGTGAGCCGGTGTCGATGAGGGCGGTGGCGAGGATGGTCAGCGAGCCGCCTTCCTCGATGTTGCGCGCCGCGCCGAAGAAGCGCTTGGGGCGGTGCAGGGCGTTGGCGTCCACGCCGCCGGTGAGCACCTTGCCCGAGGACGGGATGACGGTGTTGTAGGCGCGTGCCAGGCGGGTGATGGAGTCGAGCAGGATGACCACGTCGCGCTTGTGTTCCACCAGGCGCTTGGCCTTCTCGATGACCATCTCGGCCACCTGCACGTGGCGGCTGGCGGGCTCGTCGAAGGTACTGGAGACCACTTCGCCACGCACGGAGCGGGCCATTTCGGTGACTTCTTCCGGGCGCTCGTCGATGAGCAGGACGATGAGGTAGCACTCGGGGTGGTTGTCGGTGATGCTCTGGGCGATGTTCTGCAGCATCATGGTCTTGCCGGCCTTGGGCGGCGAGACGATGAGGCCGCGCTGGCCCTTGCCGATGGGCGCGGTGAGGTCGATGACGCGCGCGGTGAAGTCCTCGGTACTGCCGTTGCCCTTCTCCAGAGTCAGGCGCTCGTTGGGGTGCAGCGGCGTGAGGTTCTCGAACAGGACCTTGTTCTTGGCGTTCTCCGGTGGCTCGAAGTTGATCTCGGCCACCTTGAGCAGGGCGAAGTAGCGCTCACCTTCCTTGGGCGGGCGGATCTTGCCGGAGACTGTGTCACCGGTGCGCAGGTTGAAGCGTCGGATCTGGCTCGGCGAGACGTAGATGTCGTCGGGACCCGCCAGGTAGGAACTGTCGGCCGAGCGCAGGAAACCGAAGCCGTCCTGCAGGATCTCCAGTACCCCGTCGCCGTAGATGTCTTCCCCGTTCTTGGCGTGGGCCTTGAGGATGGAGAAGATGATGTCCTGCTTGCGTGAGCGGGAGGTGTTTTCGACGCCGATGGAGGTGGCGAGCTTGATCAGTTCGGGGACGGGGGTCTGCTTCAGTTCTGTCAGATTCATGGTAGGTGGGTTCCGAAACGGGGTTGTGCTTCAAATCCAGGGACTCAAAGGGATGTAACAGCGGCAATGCGGGACCGGCGGGAACCGGGACGCGGCCTTCTGGGCGTATGGATTGTGTTTGAAGAGCGCCTGGATTGGCGGTGTTACAGTAAATACAAGGGTTATGGAATTTTTCGAACGGCTTTTAACTAAAGTTAACACCAAATCCGTGCACCGTCCAGTCCGGTGACCGGACGGCGCGCACAGTTTGTTGCGTAAATCCTACAGGTTACTGTCGATAAAGGCGGTCAATTGGGATTTGGACACGGCCCCCACCTTGGTGGCCTCCACGTTGCCATTCTTGAACAGCATCAGGGTGGGGATACCGCGAATGCCATACTTGGGCGGCGTGGCCGGGTTTTCGTCGATATTGAGCTTGGCAACCTTGAGCTTGCCGGCATATTCCGTGGCGATTTCATCCAGGATCGGGGCGATCATTTTACAGGGTCCGCACCAGTCGGCCCAGTAATCCACCAGTACAGGTCCTTCGGCGTTGACAATTTCATCTTCGAACGTGTCGTCGCTGACGTACACAATTTGATCACTCAACTTAGGTTACTCCCTGCTAAAAAACGAATGTGAGGTGACGGGTGGGGACAGATTCCGGATCGTCATGGTGAATTTGAGCCCAAGACGCACGCTATTTCAAGTCCCAAAGGGAAAACGTTCTGTTATCCTGTATGCCATGCAAAACGATCATCTGACTGGCAAGCGCTTCGCTGACTTCAAACTGGCCCCCGAACTCATGCAAGGCATTGAAGAGGCGGGCTTTTCCTACTGTACCCCCATCCAGGCCGAGACCCTGCCCATCGCCCTGGCCGGACACGACGTCACCGGTCAGGCGCAGACCGGCACCGGCAAGACGGCCGCATTTCTCATTGCCGCCTTCCAGCACATACTGACGCTGGAGGCCGAAGAGCCGGAGCGTACCTACAACCAGCCGCGCGGTTTCATCCTCGCGCCGACGCGCGAACTGGCGGTGCAGATCCACAAGGACGCCGAGGTGCTGGGGCGTCATACCGGCCTGCGTCTTGGCCTGGTGTTCGGTGGTACGGGCTACGAGTCGCAGCGTCGCCAGCTCGAAGAAGGGGTCGATATCCTCATCGGTACACCAGGTCGGCTCATCGATTACTTCAAGCAACATGTCTACAACCTCAAGTCCATCCAGGTGATGGTGCTCGACGAGGCCGACCGCATGTTCGATCTGGGCTTCATCAAGGACATCCGTTACCTGCTGCGCCGTATGCCACCGCCGAGCGAGCGCCTCAACCTGCTGTTCTCGGCGACGCTGTCCTTCCGCGTCAAGGAACTGGCCTACGAGCACATGAACAACCCGGAGGAAGTGGACATCGAGCCGGAGCAGGTCACCGGCGAGCGTATTACCGAGCGCGTCTACTACCCTGCCAAGGAAGAGAAGATCCCCCTGCTGCTCGGCCTGTTGCAGACCTTCGGTGACAGCCGCGTGCTCATCTTCGTCAACACCAAGCGCATGGCCGAGAAGATCGGCGCCTGGCTCAAGGGCAACGACCGCGAGGCGGCGGTGCTCTCGGGCGATGTGCCACAAACCAGGCGCATGAGCCTGCTCAAGCGTTTTACCGATGGTGAGCTCAACATTCTCATCGCCACTGACGTGGCCGCGCGTGGTCTGCACATTCCTGCCGTCAGCCACGTGATCAACTTCGACCTGCCGCAGGATGCCGAGGACTACGTGCACCGTATCGGCCGTACCGGCCGCGCCGGCGCCTCGGGTGAGGCCATCAGCTTTGCCTGCGAGGAGTATGCCTTCTCCATGCCCGATATCGAGGAATACATCGGTCACCGGATCGAGACCGCGTCTATCGATCCGGCCCTGCTCGTCGAACCCAAACCGCCCGTGCATGAGCCACGGCGGCGCGACGAGCGGGGTGGGCGTGGCGGTCGCGGCGGGGGGCGTCGCTCGGGGGGCAACAAGGCCCACAAGGGCAAGGGGCGTGGGCGCGGTGGTCGTCGTTCCGGTCAGCCGGCCGGGTGATCGTAGACCTGCACGCGCATGAAGCGGTAGATACGCCGTGCGCGCCTGAGGAACTGTCGTGTGGCCGTGGCCGGGTTGTGCCGGCGCGGACTGGGTAGCGTCGCCGCCAGTTGTGCTGCCTGCCACTCGGTGAGCGCTGAAGCCGGCCGCTGCCAGTAGTACTGCGCGGCGGCCTCCACCCCGTAGATCCCTTCCCCAAACTCAGCGATGTTCAGATACAGCTCCAGGATCCGCTGCTTACTGATGTTGAGCTCCATGCCCAGGGTCAGGACCAGTTCGTGCCACTTGCGCAGGGGATTGCGTGAGGGGCTGAGAAACAGGTTCTTGACCGTCTGCTGGGAGATGGTACTGCCACCGTATTTCAGATCCAGATGATCGAGGTTGTAGCGCATGGCATCACGCAGGGCGAGGAGATCGATGCCGCTGTGCTCGAAGAAGCGGGCGTCCTCGGCGGCCACCGCGGCGTGGCGCAGGTGGCGCGGGATGTGGTTGAAGGGCACCGGTTGCCAGCGCAGTGGCGGTCGCTGCGGGTCGTCGCGCAGTCCCTCGGCATAGCGTTCCATGAACACCGAGCGTGGAACGCTGCCACGCCCCAGTGCCGTCCAGTCCGGCCAGATGCTGTAGAGATAGGCGCCATCCAGGATCAGGAAGACGACGAGGGCCCACGTTGCCCACTTGCCGTATCGCCACCACCTGTTGCGTCTGCGTCTGCCTGCCATCGGGAATACCGTATCCATGTCCGCGCGGGAATACCCACCTGCGAGCGTCCACACGGAATCACGTATTAGAAATCAGGACCACCCCTGACAGGTATCGGACAGTTCGCAATCCGGTATGAACGGGTAGTGTACCTGCGCAGCGGGAATTTCCACCGTGCAGGGTGTAGCCGGGCAGCTATTCGGAATTGTTGTCGCAGGGGCGCTGGAAGTAACAGGTCAGGGCGCAGGACAGGGAAGTCGTGATCCAGAACAGGAAAAAGCCGATGGTGTAGCCGCCGAGTCGATTGATCTCGCCATAACCGGCATTGACCATCATGTCGACCGGATCGAAGGCGGTGAAGAAGAGGATGGTGGCGAGACCGGCGGTCAGAAACGACGGCCACAGGATGGCGATGACGCGCTGGATCTTCGGGATTTCATCCTGTTTCGTAGACATACTTCCTCCTTTCACTAAATAAAAGTTCCGTATTCCCGATCACCTGCGGTGCGGGAAAGCGGCAGGGTTTCGTGGGAAGGTGTTGGCGAGACCGTTGGCCGCAGGGACGCGGCCATCGGGCGGGCAGGGATGCCGGGTTTTTGCGTGTCCTGCCAACACCTTCCCACGGAAACATCCGGTTCAATCATCTCGCTCCATGCCGTAATACCTGCAATCTGGCCGGGGATTCGGAACTTTTACTTAGTCCGCCGCTGCCGCTTCAGGCGCCCTGTTGTCATCGGCACTCAGCATGAGCGTTTGCCGGCGTGACAGCGTGACCGTGGTGTCCAGTTGCCAGTCGGCCTCGCTTGCACGCAGGCGGATGTGCCACAGGCCGGTCCCTATATTTACCCCATCGGCGTGGTAGATGCCACTGTCGGACTCGGCGTGGAGGACGAATTCACGGTCACGCTCGCGCAGCGTGGGGTGGATGAAGGACAGCACCAGCGTCGGCCGTGGTCGGCCAAAGCCATGCTCGGGCTCCAGCGCCAGCGTGCCCTGCGCCAGGTCCAGTTGCAGGCGGGCCCGAATGGCGAGGGCACGGGCCGTGGCCTCCCGCTCGAGGCGCCGATTGATGGCCAGCCCCTCGCGGTAGTAGTCATCGACGACCAGCGCATCGGGGTGTTCACCGGCGAGGAACAGGGTGTAGACACCGGCAGCAATGGTTACCAGTGGCAGGCCGGCCACCACCCACACCCAGAAGTGGCGGTACCAGGGGGAGGGTGGCGGGGTGGGGCCTGACTGGAGCGGCACGAGTGGTCTCCGTGGCTTAGCGAGCAGGGGCGAGGAAGCGGCCGTGCTCGCTGACGACGATACGCCGATCTTCGCGCGCGCGGACGAGGAATTCCAGTGTGTTACGGGGGGCGGGGATAGCCGCCTGACTGGCGCGCACGCGTACCGGCACGGTCTCCACGGCCCCGGCAGCAACCGTGACACTGACCGAGGGGCGTGCAAAGTGAACACCGTTGATCCCCGAGACCTGTACGGTATAGGTATGTTCGCGGGTATCCATGTTGATGATCTTCAGGGCATAGCTGTTCTCGATCTCGCCCCCCGGCAATTCGCGGTAGAGGGCGTTGCGATCGCGGATCACATCCAGTTCGAGGGGCACACGCGTGACCAGGGCATGCACCAGCGCGATGGTAATTACCGAGAGCAGGGCGATATACACGTAGATGCGTGGACGGAAGATACGCGTCGGTTTGCCTTCCATGGCGTTTTCGGTGGTATAGCGGATAAGTCCCGGGGCATAGCCGACCTTTTTCATGACCTCGTTGCACACATCGATACAGGCGGCACAGCCGATGCACTGGTATTGCAGGCCGTCACGAATATCGATTCCCGTGGGGCAGACCTGCACGCAGAGGGTACAGTCGACACAGTCACCAAGCCCGAGTTCCTTCGGATCGACGCCCTTGCGTCGTGAACCGCGTGGCTCACCGCGTTTCTGGTCGTAGGAGATGACCAGCGTGTTTTCATCGAACATGGCCGACTGGAAGCGCGCGTACGGACACATATAGATACATACCTGTTCACGCATCCAGCCGGCATTGAGGTAGGTGGCGGCACCGTAGAACAGTACCCAGAACGTCTCCCACGGGCCGGCGTGGAAGGAGCCGAGCTTGACAGCCAGTTCCGTGATGGGCGTGAAATACCCGACGAAGGTGTAGCCGGTCCACAGGGAAAACAGGATCCAGATGGCATGCTTGCTGGTCTTGATGGTGAGCTTGCGTGGTGACCACGGCGCCTTGTCCAGCTTCATCTGTTTCGAACGATCGCCCTCGACCTTGCGCTCGATCCAGAGAAAGACCTCGGTCCACACCGTTTGCGGGCAGGCGTAACCGCACCACAGGCGACCGGCGAGGGTGGTAAAGAAGAACAGTGCGATGCCAGCGAGGATCAGCAGCACCGCGAGGTAGAAGAAATCCTGTGGGAAGAAGGTCAGGCCAAAGATATGAAACTGGCGTGCCGGCAGGTCGAAGAGTACCGCCTGGCGATCATCCCAGCGCAGCCACGGCAGGCCATAGTAGAGCCCGAGCAGGGACAGCACGCCGGCCACGCGCAGGCGCGCAAACAGTCCCGAGACGGCGCGCGGGTAGACTTTTTCGTGTTTGGCGTAGAGTTCAGCGTTTTCGTGTTGTGGCTTGTTCATGAGGTCCAGAAAAAAGGGCGTTGCCTCCCGCTCGGGGGCAACGCCCTTTTGGTCAGGTTGCAGGGTTCAGTGTGCGTGTGAATCGTGGTCGCGTTTGTCGGCCAGCTTGATGGCGGCAATAAACGGCGTGCCAACCAGGGCCAGTACGAACAGCGCCATAAAGATCAGTGCGATCAGTGTGTCTCCACTCATGGTTACCTCCGGTCTGTTTCACGGTTGTTACTGAACACAATCGCGTCAGGGATTGTGACTCAGGCTGTATACATAGGCCGCCAGCAGGTGCACCTTGTCCTTGCCGAGCAACACCTCGTGGGCGGGCATCTGCCCTTCGCGGCCCTCGCGGATGGCCGCCTCCACGGCCTCCAGCGACGGCCCGGCACTGTGCAGCCATACCGCGTCGGTGAGGTTGGGCGCGCCCATAATGGGGTTGCCCATGGCGAGGCTGCCCTTGCCGTCCGGGCCATGACAACCGGCACAGATGGCGGTGAACTTCGCCTTGCCCGCGGCGGCCTTCGCCGCATCGTGGGGCGCGCCGCTGAGACTCAGCACGTAATGGGCCACGTTTTCGACACCTTCGTCCCCGCCAAGGGCGCCAGCCATGGGCGGCATCTTCTCCCAGGGATTGTGGCCGCGCCCATTGAGAATGCTGGTCTCGATGGCCTCCGGTGTGCCGCCGTAGAGCCAGTCCTCATCGGTAAGATTAGGAAAACCCACGGCACCTGTCGCGCTGGATCCGTGACATTGGGCACAATAATTTAGAAACAGTCTTTGTCCGGCGCGCATGGCCGCGGCGTCGCCGGCCAGTTGCGGGATGGGCTGTTTCGCGTAGGCGGCGAAGATGGGCGCGAAGCGGGCCTCGGCTGCCGCCACCTCGGCCTCGTACTGGTCCGTCTGGCTCCAGTTGAAGACCCCCTCGAAGCGTCCCAGCGCCGGATAGAGGACCATGTAGATGAGCCCGAAGACGATGGTGATGTAGAACATCCACAGCCACCACGCGGGCAGCGGGTTGTTGAGCTCCTGCAGGTTGTCGTCCCAGGTATGCCCGGTGACCTCGCCCTCGCCGGCCTCGTTCTGACGCCGCCGGGAGGTCCAGCGGATCAACAGGTAACAGCCGACGAAACTGGCGACGGCGATGATGCTGATAAACCAGCTCCAGAAACTGCTCATGTCCGATCTCCTGAAGAATCGTGGGTAGTGTCACGCCGGTCGCCACGCGGGGGAAATTCCGGCTCCTCGAAGGGCAGGCGCGCGGCGGCGTCGAAGCGCGGTTTGGTCTTCTTGCTGTAGGCCCACCAGCACACGCCGATGAAGACGAGGAACATCAGCACGGTGTAGAGGGCGCGCAGGTCGTTGATATCCATGGTCTACCTCCGCGTCTTGATGGCCGTGCCCAGTACCTGCAGATAGGCAATGAGGGCATCCATTTCGGTCCTGCCTTCCACCGCGGCGCTCGCGCCATCGATGTCGGCCTGGCTGTAGGGCACGCCGAGCGTGCGCATGGCTTCGAGCTTCTTCGGCGTCAGGCTGGCATCGATGACGTTCTCCGCCAGCCAGGGGAAGCCCGGCATGTTGGATTCCGGCACCAGGTCACGGGGGTTCATCAGGTGCGC
>DRKU01000218.1 GCA_011051615.1 Gammaproteobacteria bacterium | reverse complement strand
GGTTCAGCCAGCGACGGCTGCCCTTTACTTCCGTACCGAGTCCCGGAACGAAGACCAGCATGAGTACCAGGGCCGCACCAACGATCAACACGGGACCGGCCTTTTGCCAGAAACCAATGGGCACGAAGAAAGCTCCCACGCCCAAGGTCAGCGCTACCAGCACGTAGGCCGACTGGCGCCACAGGTAATGAAAAGGATCACCGAAGTCGTGTTGTGCCACACCCAGCGAGGCCGAACCCACCATTACGAGGCCCAGCACCAGCAACACCAGCATAGCGATCACCAGCGGCGTATCCAGCACGAAGCGTGCCGGCTTGCTACCGGAGGCAAACTCGCTGGTCAGGTAGGCCGAGGCAAGCGTCATGATGTCACCACCTTTTCCACCAGCTCCATGAAGCGCTGACCGCGTTCCTCGAACCCGGAGAACATGTCGAAGCTGGCGCAGGCCGGGGACAGCAATACCGCATCACCTGCATCGGCCAGTTGCGCGGCGTGACGTACCGCCGCCTCCAGGTCGGCCACACATTCAGTACTGACCACATCGCCGACGGCTGCTGCAATTCTGTCGGCATCTTCACCAAAGAGGAGCACCGCGCGCACACCCTCCCCTGCGTTGCGCGCCAGCGCGTCACGCAGTTCGCCAAAGTCCTGGCCCTTGCCCTGCCCTCCGGCAATGAGCACCAGCGGACGATCGGCGAAGCCTTCGATGGCCGCCACCGTGGCGCCGATATTGGTGGCCTTGGAATCATTGAACCAGCTCACGCCGTTACGGCTGGCCACCCACTGGGTACGATGCGGCAGGCCACTGAATGCCTGCACGGCAGCCTGCATGGCCGCATCGGGCAGTTCCAGTGCCGTACCCAGTGCCAGCGCCGCCAGCACGTTGAGAACGTTATGGCGACCGTGGATGCGCAAGGCACTCTGTGGCAACAACACTGTCTCACCACGTGCCAGCCAGGTCTCGCCGGCATGCTGGCGCAGACCGAAATCGCCGGCGGCCGGAACATCGAGGCCAAAACTGATACGCCGCCGCGTCGCATCGGGGAACTGCGCCACCATCTCGTTGACGCGCGCATCGCCACGGTTGTAAACCATGACACCGTGGCCATTGAAGATGGCCCGCTTGGCATCCATGTAGGCCTGCAACGAGTCGTAGCGATCCATGTGATCAGCGCTGATGTTGAGCAGGGCCGCGGCAACGGCATCGAGGCTGTGCGTGGTCTCCAGCTGAAAACTGGACAGTTCGAGAACGAAGAGCTCGATATGGCTGTCGTCCAGCAGGTCCAGTACCGGCGTGCCGATGTTACCGGCCACGACGGCATGCAGACCGGCGCGCTGCACCATGTCACCCACCAGCCGGGTCACGGTGCTCTTGCCATTGGAGCCGGTAATGGCAACCACCGGCTGCGTCACATAGCGAGCGAAGATCTCGATATCACCCAGCAAGGGTGTACCGCGTGCCACGGCCGCGGCCACTTCCATGGTGCTGGCGGCCACGCCGGGACTCAGCACGATGAAGTCACACTGGGCGAAGGCCCGGGGATCGAAACCACCGACGAAGACCGCCACGTCGGGCAGTTCCTCGCGCAGGGTCTCCAGGTATGGGGGCTGAGGGCGACTGTCGGTGACGGCCACCTCGAACCCCTGGCCATGCAGGAAACGCGCGCACGACAGGCCGGTCTTGCCCAGACCGACAACCAGCGCCCGTTCACCGGGCAGAGGATTGTGTGTTGCCTGTGTCGCCAATGTGTACATACCTTATCGCAGCTTAAGTGTCGCCAGGCCAAACAGCACCAGGATCACGGTCACGACCCAGAAGCGCACGATGACCCGGGGTTCGGGCCAGCCCTTGAGTTCGAAGTGGTGATGCAATGGCGCCATGCGAAATATACGTTTGCCGGTGAGCTTGAAGGACACCACCTGCATGATCACCGAGACCGTCTCCATGACGAATACGCCACCCATGATGAACAGCACCAGTTCCTGGCGCACCAGCACGGCAATGATGCCCAACGCCGCGCCCAGCGCCAGCGCACCGACATCTCCCATGAAGACCTGTGCCGGATAGGTGTTGAACCACAGGAAACCCAGCCCGGCCCCCACCAGCGCACCGCAGAAGATCACCAGTTCACCGGCACCGGGGATGAAGGGAATGGCGAGATATTCGGCAAAGCGTGCATGGCCGGTGAGATAGGCGAAGATCCCCAGCGCACCCCCGACCATGACGGTGGGCATAATGGCGAGGCCGTCGAGACCGTCGGTGAAGTTGACGGCATTGCTGGTGCCGACAATGACGAAATAGGTCAGGACGATAAAGCCGATCCCCATTTCGATGGAAACGTTCTTGAAGAACGGCACGATGAGCTGGGTCTCGGCCGGTAGCTGCGCGGTCTGATAGAGGAAGATTGCCGCACCCAGCCCCACGACACTCTGCCAGAAATACTTGTAGCGTGCGATGAGGCCCTTCGGATCGCCCTTGACCAGCTTCTTGTAGTCGTCGATCCAGCCAATGACGCCAAACGCCAGTGTGACAATCAGGGTGGTCCAGATATAGCGGCTACTGAGATCGGCCCACAATAGCGTACTGGCACTGATAGCGATGAGGATCAGTGCACCACCCATGGTCGGCGTGCCGGCCTTGGTGAGATGGGTCTCGGGACCATCGTCGCGCACCGTCTGGCCAATACGGTAGAAACTCAGCTTGCGGATCATGTAGGGACCGATGATGAAGGAGATCACCAGGGCCGTGAGCACGCTGAGGATGGCGCGGAAGGTCAGGTAGTTGAAGACGTTGAATCCGCTATACCAGCCTTCGAGACTGTGAAAAAGTGAATACAGCATGTTTAGGCCTCGTTGTCCCCGGTCAGCGCGGACACCACCTGCTCCATGTGCATGGCGCGCGATCCCTTCACCAGTACGGTGGTGGTGTCTGACAATTGTTGTGTCACCGCGCGAATCAGGCTATCGCGGTCGTTGAAACTGTGTGCCTGTTTGCCAAAGGCGCTGGCGGCCTGGTGCGAAAGTTCGCCCAGCGTATACAGGGCGTCGATGCCCTGTTCATGGGCGGTCCTGCCGGCCTGCCAGTGCAGTTGCGCGGCCTTGTCGCCCAGCTCAGCCATGTCACCCAGTACCAGCACGCGCCGACCTTCATATCCTGCCAGCACGCGAATGGCAGCCTGCAGTGATTCCGGGTTGGCGTTGTAGGTGTCGTCGATGACACGGCTACCGTTCAGGCCCCGGCGGATCTGTAAGCGCCCCTGTACTGCCTGCAGGGAACTCAGCCCGGTGATGACTTCCAGGATGGTGGCGCCAACTGCCAGTGCTGCCGCCGCCGCGGCCAGCGCATTCATGACGTTGTGTCGCCCCGGCAGGGACAGGCAGACAGTAGCGCTACCCCACGGGCCTTCGATGTCAAATTCGCTGTCTTCGCCGAGCCTGACATTGACAGCGCGCACATCGGCCGGATGATCGATGCCAAAGCTGACCTGCCGGCAGTGGGCCGCGGTTTCACACCACTGCGTATAGAAGGGGTCATCGGCATTGAGCACGGCGGTGGCGTCCGCAGCAAGGCGCGCAAACAACTCACCCTTGGCGCGCGCCACGCCTTCCAGCGAACCAAAACCTTCCAGATGGGCCGGACCGGCATTGGTCACAATGCCCACGTCGGGGCTCACCAGCCCGGCGAGATAGTCGATCTCGCCCGGATGATTGGCACCCAGCTCGATAACCGCCGAGTCATGACTGTCATCCAGACGAAACAGGGTCAGTGGCACACCGATGTCATTGTTGAGGTTGCCCGCCGTGGCCAGCACCCGACCCCGGCAGGCCAGGATGGCAGCCAGCATTTCCTTGACCGTAGTCTTACCATTGCTACCGGTCACTGCCACCACCGGCACCTCGAAACGTTCCCGCCAGCAGGCGGCCAGTCGACCCATGGCAGTACGCGTATTGTTGACCGGCAATGCGGGCAGGGAGGTGTCACAATTCTGATCAATCATGACTGCCGCCGCGCCACGTTCGGCCGCCTGAGCGAGAAAGTCGTGACCATCGAAATGCTCGCCACGCAGGGCGATATACAGTTCACCGGTACGCAGGCGGCGCGTATCGGTGGAGACGCCATGCAGCATGACGTCCGCACCGCGATGCACCGTGTCACAGCAACGCGCCGCCGCCGAGAGCTGCATGCGAAACCCGCTGCTATTGTCCATGTCCTGTCGCTGTGCCGCCATCATTCTGCGATCCGCGCCCTGACCTGTTCGATGTCGCTGAAGGGAATGCGCTCATTACCGATAAGCTGATAGTTTTCGTGCCCCTTGCCGGCAACCAGCACCACGTCACCGGCACGTGCCTGCGTGATCGCCGCGGCGATGGCGGCGGCGCGGTCCGGAATCACCTGCGCACGCGAGGGCTGTTTCATACCAGCAAGGATGTCGTCGAGGATGGCCGTCGGGTCCTCCATACGAGGATTGTCATGCGTAAGCACCACGTGATCGGCCAGCCGCTCGGCGATCTCACCCATCAGCGGGCGCTTGCCGCGATCACGATCACCCCCACAACCAAACACACACCACAGATCGCCGCGGCAATGTTCGCGTACCGCCTGCAGGGCATTGGCCAGGGCATCCGGCGTATGCGCGTAATCCACCACCACCAGCGGCCGTTCCCCACCGCCGAAACATTCCATACGCCCCGGCACGGTGTGCAACCTGGTGACTCGTACCACGGCATCGTCCCAGGCCAGGCCACGGATGAGCAGTACTGCCAGCGTGGCAAGGACGTTGCTTGCATTGAAGCGTCCAATGAGTGGCGCACTGACGCGACCGCTGCCCCAGGGTGATTCCACCTGCAGGTGGAAACCGTCACTGTGCAATTCCAGCTCATGACCGTACAGCGTGGGCCGCAAGCGTTCGGCCTCGAGGCCGTAGGTAACGACTTCCACACTGTTGGGAATGCCCGCCAGCATGGCGCGCCCCGCTTCATCGTCGCTGTTGACGACGGCATGTCGCAGATCCGGCATGTTGAAAAGCTTTTTCTTCGCCAGGTGATAACTGTCCATGTCACCGTGGTAATCGAGATGCTCGCGCGACAGGTTGGTAAACACGGCGCAGTCGAAACGCACACCATCTACGCGGCCCTGCTCCAGCGCATGGGAAGAAACCTCCATGGCTACACTGTCAGCACCTTCCTCGAGCATGGTGGCAAGCCAGCGGTGGCAGTGCACGGTATCGGGTGTGGTATGCCCGCTGTTGCTCAGCTGGCCGAGAAAACCATGACCCAGCGTACCGATCACGCCACAGTGAGTCGGGCCAAGGGCCTGGGCGACGAACTGCGAACAGGAGGTCTTACCATTGGTCCCGGTAATACCCACGACGAAGAGTTTTTCTGACGGCGCCCCAAAGAAGCGGTCGGCAATAATGCCGACCCGGGAAACCAGTTGCGGTACCGCCACCACGGGCACGCGATTGCCCGCCGCGCCCGTGCGCCATAGAATCGAGAGTGGTTGCGCCTCGGCATCGCAGTGCCACAGGATGGCCGCTGCCCCCTGTGCCAGCGCCTGGTCGATAAAGGCCGCACCACGCGGCGTATTACCTACCAGCGCGAGGAACAGGTCACCCGCGCACACCTCACGACTGTCGGCACTCAGGCCCGTGATGGTGATACCCGCCAGTTCTTCACGAAGCTGGGCGTCGAGATCGACAATGCCGGACAACAGTGCCGGCAGATCGTCATGGCGTTTCTCGGCTGTCATCATCGTCGACCTCCCGCCTCCGCCAGCCGAATGTCCGGGTTGTCGAGATCATCCATGGGCACGTTATACAGACGCAAGGCCCCGGCCATGACGCGCGCGAACACCGGTGCGGCCACTTCACCGCCGTAGTAGGCGTCCCCACGCGGATCATCCACCGTTACCACCATCACCATGCGCGGATCACTGGCTGGCGCTATGCCGACGAAGACGGAAATGTAATGATCCTCCAGGTAGCCGTTCGGTCCCACCTTCTTTACCGTGCCCGTCTTGCCAGCAATGCGATAGCCGGGGATGGCTGCTTTCGCTGCCGTACCTTCGCGTGACACCACTGCCTCCAGCATGGTGAGCAGATCACGTGCCGTTCTGGCCTTCATGATGCGCAGCGGTGCATTGCTGTCGCCACCATGCAGAAAGGCCGGTTGTTGCAACATGCCACCGTTGGCGATCGCCGCATAGGCCTGCGCCAGTTGCAGGGGGGTAACCGCAAGGCCGTAACCGAAGGACAGGGTGGCACGTTCGATCTCACGCCAGTTACGATAGTGCGGCAAACTTCCCGCCGCCTCGCCGGGGAAACCGCTGGCAGTGGGTTGCCCAAAACCAAAACTCGTCAGTGTCTTCCACAGATGTTCCGGTGGTGTCGCCAGTGCGATACGTGTAGCGCCAACGTTGCTGGACTTCTTCAGGATAGTGGCAACGTCGATGCGGCCGTAGTTGCGAATATCGCGGATGGTGTTGTGGCCAACGCGAAACAGGCCCGGCGTAGTATCGATAACTGAATGCGGCGTAAACAGCCCACGCTCCAGTGCCGCGGCAACGATGAACGGCTTGATGGTGGAACCGGGTTCGAAGACATCAGTGACCGCCCGATTCTTGCGAAAGCGCGCCTTCTTCAGACGCTGGCGGTTATTGGGGTTGTAGGCCGGCTGGTTGACCATGGCCAGCACCTCGCCGCTGCGCACATCCAGGATCACGGCCGAACCCGAACGTGCGCGGTGCTTCTTTACAGCACGTTTCAGTTCCCGGTAAGCCAGATATTGCAGGCGGTGATCGAGGCTCAGCACGATGTCGCGTCCGGGGCTGGCCGGCTCGATCTGTTCCACGTCCTCGATGACCTGTCCCAGCCGGTTGCGTATGACACGTTTCTTACCCGGCTTGCTACGCAGCCAGTCTTCCCAGGCCAGTTCGATGCCTTCCTGACCCCGATCGTCCACATCGGTATAGCCAACGATGTGAGCCGCTACCTCACCAAGCGGGTAGTAGCGCCGGTACTCACGCAGAAAATTGACACCGGGCAGGTTCAGGGCACGTACCTGCTCGGCGAGATCCGGCGTCAGGCGGCGCTTGAGAAACACGAACTCACGCCCCTGCCGCTTCATGACGTAGCGTTCCATGCGCGTGACATCCATGCCGATGATCCTGCTCAGTGCCGGCCATTGTGCGCGTGCCTGCAGGAATTTCTGAGGTTGAACCCACAGGGAATCCACCGGTGTACTGATGGCCAGCGGATTGCGATTGCGATCCATGATCATACCGCGGTGGGCCGCCAGGGGTACGACACGAATGGCGCGTGCATCACCTTCACGTTGCAACTGCGCCTGCTGAAAAACATGCAGATCGATACCACGCCATACCAGCACCAGCGCCGCAAGGACGAAGGCACCGCGCACCACTGCGAGACGGAAGGGACCATTGACCTTGCTGCTGTCAGTCATTTTTTACCACCACGATGTCGCGGAACTCGGGAGCGGCCATGTGCAGGCGCTTGCGCGCCACGCGCTCGATGCGCACATGCGTCCCCCAGGTACTCTGCTCCAGCTGCAGCTTGCCCCACTCGATGTTCAGGCGATCACGTTCAGCACGCAGTGCCTGCAGTTCGATGAACAACTCCCGGTGCTGGTGCCGGCTGTAGACCACACCAAGCGCCGATGACAGTACAGCCACTCCCAGCGCAAGCACGATGAAAACACGTTTCATGACAGGCGCTCCGCGATGCGTAACACGGCACTGCGTGAACGCGGGTTGGCGCGCACCTCTTCTGCCGAGGGAAAGCGCGCCTTGCCCACCGCGCGCAGGCGTGAGTTCAACTGCACGTGGGTGATGGGCAGGTCCGGGGGGAAGTCGTCACCACGTTGCTGCTCACGAATGAAGCGCTTGACGATGCGATCCTCCAGCGAGTGAAAGCTGATCACCACCAGACGCCCGCCGGGGCGCAACGCCTCGAGCATCTCCGGCAGGGCCTTCTTCAGATCCTCGAGTTCGCTGTTGATGAAGATGCGAATGGCCTGAAAACTGCGCGTCGCCGGATCCTTGTTGCGCTCGCGAGTGGGATTGGCGCCGGCGACGATGGCGGCGAGGCGGCGCGTGGTGTCGATGGGCGCCTTTTCACGCTCACGGATGATGGCGCGGGCGATGCGACGCGCAAAGCGTTCCTCGCCGTATTCCTTCAGCACCGCCGCGATATCCTGTTCTTCGGCACTGGCCAGCCACTCGGCGGCACTCTGACCGCTACCGGGATCCATGCGCATGTCCAGCGGCCCGTCCTCGCGGAAACTGAAACCCCGTGCGGGATCGTCGAGCTGGGGGGAAGACACGCCGAGATCGAGCAGGATGCCGTCCACCTGCCCCCACCAGCCAAGCTGCCGTACCTGGCGGGGCAGCTCGCAGAACGAGCCCTGCTGGATGGTGACGCGGGGATCGTCGCCAAACTGCTCCCGTGCCCAGGCAATGGCCTGCGGATCCTTGTCTATGGCCAGCAGACGCCCCTGCGGCCCGAGGCGCTCCAGAATGGCGCGGGCATGGCCGCCACGTCCGAAGGTGCCATCGGCATAGCAGCCGTCCGGGCGAATATTGAGCCCCTCGAGGACTTCCTCCAGCATGACAGGAATATGCGTTTTCGTGCTCATTGGCCCTTCTTTATAAGGAAAGCGTGCCCAGTTCGTCCGGTAGTTCGAGATCCTCTTCGGTGGTTTCTGACAGCCATTCGTCACGGCGCGTATTCCAGCGTTCCTCATCCCAGATTTCGAACTTGTTGCCCTGGCCGATCATCACCACGCGCTTGTCCAGCCCGGCGAACTCGCGCAGGGGGGGCGGTACGAGGATGCGACCGTTGGCATCCAGCTCGCACTCGGTGGCATGACCGATGAGGAGACGCTGCAGGCGCCTGGCCTGCGGGTTGAGACTGGGAAGGGCGACCAGCTTGTGCTCGAT
Source organism: Gammaproteobacteria bacterium (assembly GCA_011051615.1). Classification (GTDB taxonomy): domain Bacteria; phylum Pseudomonadota; class Gammaproteobacteria; order CAMYNG01; family CAMYNG01; genus HyVt-448. Next base: position 1,062 of record DRKU01000218.1, on the reverse strand, counting down.
GATCTCCCACTCGCGCAGGGGATACAGCAACAGACAATGGTCCCGGTCGACAGTGATCACTAACTGACCCTGGCACACGGACTCCAGGCGCTCGCGGTACCGTGCCGGTATCGCCATGCGACCCTTGGTGTCCAGGCTCAGATTGTTCACTCCACGGAACACAGTGATCCCCTTTTCTGCCCTTCAGATCCAGAAAAACCCACAAATTCCCACTCCTACACACTATAGGAATGCAAGGGCCAGCCTGTCAAGCAAATCGCGCCCGAATACTGTGAATTCTTTCTTGTTTCACAGTAACTTAGGTGAAGGGGGAAATTGTGGATCGACCCCGCAGGGGGGCAATTTCCAGGGCTGGAATGGTCAAATAATCAACAAGTTGGAAGGGTTATTTAATGCGATAGATGAGAAAAGGAGCCGGCCGGTAAGCCGGGTTCTGTCGTGGACAGCCATTCATCTGGGGCACGCGTCGCCGCGTGCCTCAAGCGACCTACCCGGGAACCGCACGGGCCGCGCGAATGTTCCCCTATTTGGTCTTGCTCCGGGTGGGGTTTACCCTGCCACCGGTGTTGCCACCGGCGCGGTGCGCTCTTACCGCACCATTTCACCCTTACCTGTGCCCACACCCCTGCGAGGCAGAAGGTGCAGCCATCGGCGGTATCTTTTCTGTGGCACTTTCCGTCGGCTCACGCCGCCCAGGCGTTACCTGGCACCCTGCCCTGTGGAGCCCGGACTTTCCTCCGGGGTTTGCACCCCAGCGACTGTCTGGCCGACTCCCACCAGTCAGTATACTCGCTGCCAGTGGCGAGTGGCCAGAGGCTGTCAAACATTCACTTTTCCTCGCCCCTTGCTACTCGTCCCTCGCTATTTTCAGGGCATACTGGTAGAGGGCATTTTTCTTCGCCCCGGTGATCTGCGCCGCCAGGGCTGCGGCCTGTTTGACCGGCAAGGCCTTGCGCAACACGTCCAGCACTCGCCGGCTCTCAGCATCCAGCTCCGCGCCACGCTCATCAGGGGCACCGGCCACCACCAGCACCACCTCGCCCCGCTGCGCCTCGGCATCGC
>DRKU01000217.1 GCA_011051615.1 Gammaproteobacteria bacterium | reverse complement strand
GGATCGCGGAGCAGGTTTTCCTCATGTCAGATATTGTCACACCACGTCTTACCGTCGATATCATAATTGAACTTCGTGATCGGCCCGACCGACCCATCATTCTCATTGAGCGCCGAAATCCGCCACCGGGCTGGGCGTTTCCCGGCGGTTTCGTCGACGTGGGTGAAACCCTGGAGCAGGCTGCGGTGCGCGAGGCGCGTGAAGAGGTCTCGCTCGGGGTGCAGCTCAGGGCCCTGCTCGGATGTTATTCCGATCCTGCTCGCGATCCGCGTGGACATACCGTCAGTGCCGTGTACGTGGCCGAGGCCGAAGGTGAACCGCGCGCTGCCGACGATGCTGCCAGGCTGATGCTTCTCGATATGGACGCCCCACCACCACCGCTGGCTTTCGATCATGCGTGTATCCTTGCCGACTATCGCCAGTTCCGCAGCAGTGGGCAACTACCAGCGCTTGCGGGAGGAGAGGATGCATGAATACCACTGACAGTGGCTACTACGTGGTGATCTTTTCTTCCACGCTTCGCTCCGCGCAACTGGACGAGGACAGCGAGTATGCCAGGACCGCGCGGCGCATGGCGGAACTGGCCGCACAGCAACCCGGCTTTCTGTCCGTGGAGAGTGTGCGTCAGGGGTTGCAGGGGATCACAGTTTCCTGCTGGCAGGATCTCGCAGCCATCGCCCGCTGGCGACAGCACCCGGAGCATCAGGCCGCCATCGAACGTGGCCGGCAACACTGGTACGAAGACTATCATCTGCGCATCTGCCGCGTGGAAAAGGCGTACCGGGGGCCGGCGCGGGATACCGCCGTACCGGGCGATACGCAACAGGATGGCCGGGGATAGGCAAGTGTGGAGCGAATCGATATAATCGCGGACCGTATTTCTCACGTCGGCGGCGCCGGCATTCCTCAAATCCCCGAAAACCAGGGGGCTTCTTCCCGACTACCTGCAGGAGTACATATTATGGCCACCGTCGATGTAACCCAGGACAATCTGCGTTCACTCATCGAAGACAGTGATTTCGCTATTTTCGATTTCTGGGCGCCCTGGTGTGGACCGTGCCAGTCCTTCGGACCGGTTTTCGAACAGATTGCGGAGAAATATCCCGATATCGTCTTTGCCAAGGTCAATACCGAGGAGCAGCAGGAGATCGCCGGTTTCTTTGGTATTCGCTCCATCCCCACCCTCATGGTGTTCCGTGAGCAGGTGCTTGTCTATAATAATCCAGGAGCGTTGCAGGGTTCGCAGTTGGAGGAGCTGATCCGTCAGATCGGCGAACTGGACATGGAAAAGGTCAAGCAGGAAATCGCCGAGGAAGAGGCCAAACAGGGGGCCAGCTGAAACCTGCAGGAAAGCGGGCGCTATGCCCGGTGTTGTCTTCCGGCAGTGGGTGCCATCGACAGCATTTTACAATGATCGGCCCTGTGGGCCAGCGAGACAGCGATCAAAGGCCTGACTATGACAAAACCCCGCAGGCGCTGGCAGTCCGACAGCCATCTGATCATTAGCCTCGGTTTCAGTGCCGTTATCCTGACTCTGCTGGCGATCATCATTCTTGGCGCGGTGCGCTTCATCAGCATCGAACAGGCGCAACACAGCGGGCTACAGGAACGAAATCACAAGGTCGAGTTGATTTCCTCCATGCGCGAGATCGTCCGCAAGCGTACCCTCAGCATGGTGGCGATCTCCATATACCAGGACGACTTTGCCAGGGACGAGGAGTTCATGGCGTTCATCGGCCAGGCCGGGCATTTTGTGGGCTTGCGTGACGACTTCCTTGCCATGGATCTCAGCCAGAGGGAACGCGCGTTGTTCGATCGCGTGCTTGGCATTATTCGCATTACCCAGCCATTGCAGGAGCATATCGTCGAGCAACTCATGGAGGATAACCGTGAGGGGATCGATGAATACATGGCAATGGACCTGCCGCTGGAAAAGGAACTGCTCACCGTTTTCGAGAAACTGATCGCCGAGCAACGTCTGCAGACCGAACTGGCGGCACAGCGTGCCGAACAGCAGTATCAGAGTGCCTACCAGCAGATCACCCTGCTTGGTATCCTCGCCTTTCTGTTCAGTCTTGCCATCCTTTTCCATGTCCTGAAACGTACCCGTCGTATCGAGCAGCAGCTTTTCGAGGAAAAGGAACTCGCCGAAGTTACCCTGCAGGCCATCGGTGATGCGGTTATCGCCACCGATCGCTATGGCAATACCTCGTATCTGAATCCCGAAGCCGAGCGCCTCACAGGCTGGCGCCTCGCCGAGGCCCGCGGCAGGCCGGTCAGCGAGATCTACCAGACCTTCGATGAACGAACCATGGAGCCTGTTCCTCATCCTTTATATATCGAGAACGTGGATGCCCTGTCGGCCAGTCTGCACCGTTTCGCCATTCTCAGGGAAAAGGACGGCACGACCCATGTGGTGCAGGACAATGTTTCACCCATCCGCGATCGCGATGGTCACATGGTTGGTAAGGTGCTGACGTTTCGTGACATGACCGCTGCGCGTGAGATCGAAACCCAGTTGCTCATTCAGGCCAACCAGGATCCACTTACCGGTTTGCTCAATCGACGTGCTTTCGAGGTGGCGCTAGGCGAGTATGTCTACGAGGCCAGGACCGAGAGTAGCGAACATGTGCTGATGTACCTGGATCTGGATCAGTTCAAGGTGGTTAACGACACCTGCGGGCACGAGGCGGGTGACGAGCTGCTCAAGCAGGTGGCACTCTCCATTCGCAGCCGCCTGCGACAGGACGACGTTGTCGCGCGCCTGGGTGGTGACGAGTTTGGCGTGCTGCTTACTGGTTGCCAGCTGGACAATGCCGTGCAGGTGGCGGAACTGTTGCGCCAGGCCATCGACGAACTGCGTTTCAGTTGGCATCACAGCATTTTCCGTATTGGTGTCAGTATCGGTGTGGTGGCGGTAACTGCCGAGAGCAGTGATACGGCGACACTCCTCAGCATTGCCGACTCGGCCTGCTACATGGCCAAGGACAAGGGACGCAACCAGGTGTGGGTCAACCAACCTGGCGACAGCGAGATGAGTCAGCGCATGAGCGAGCTGGCGTGGGTCTCGCAGATCCATGAAGCGCTGGACAATGATGATTTCGAAGTCCATGCACAGACCGTGTTGCCCGTCATCAACGGTACCGATCTGCTGCCTTACCACGAGTTGTTGATTCGCATGTATGGACCATCGGGAGATCTCATTCCGCCCGGTTCCTTCATACCTGCTGCCGAGCGTTATGGTGCCATGATACGTGTCGATGCCTGGATGCTGGAGCAGCTTATTGCACTGGTGGAGTCGCCGGAGGTACGTGATGCTGAACCGGCAATCTATGCGATTAATATCTCGGGCAAGTCGGTCTCCGATCCCAAGTTTCGGGAACAGGCCCTGGCACGCATCGCGCAGAGTCGCCGTGGTGCACATCGCCTGTGCCTGGAAATCACCGAAACCGCCGCGATCCTGAACCTTCAGGAAGTGGCTTGCTTCATCCGCGAGCTGCATGCGCTCAACTGCGCCTGTGCACTGGATGACTATGGCAGCGGCCTGTCCAGTTTTCACACCCTCAAGCATCTGCCAGTGGACTATGTGAAGATCGACGGTTCCCTGATCCGTGATATCTGTAGTGACGGCATCGATCTGGCCATGGTGGAAACCATCAACCGCATTGCCCATGAACTGGGCATGACCACCATCGCCGAGTTCGTTGAGACGACCGACATCATGCACAAGATCGCACAACTGGGTGTGGACTATGCGCAGGGCTACCTGATCCATCGTCCGGCCGCTATCGGTGGCGAAGAGCCACGGCCGTCATCGCACAATCTGGAGCTGGTCAAAAAATAATCATAAGCATTTGCTTATTTATATTCGCCATGCGCCATGCCTTGGAGTTGGCTTTGTATCGCTGGTATAGTTGAGCAAGCTATACAGGAAAAGTCAGTGGGTGCCAGGGTCGAACACGGGATCAGCCGACCTGACTCAATGGCTCGGAACGTAGAATAACAAAGAGGAGTATCAGGATATGGATCCGACTTATATGGGAAATGATGAAGCCGGTGCAATTCTCGCGGTGATGGGTGGGTTTATGCTTGTTTTCGTGGCGATCATGATCGTCGTCGCGATTTTCTACCTGCTCAGCCTGTCCAAGGCATTGTCGCTGGCAGGTGAGAACAACCGTCAGATGTCACCGGGACTCGTGTGGCTCAACCTCATCCCCATCTTTTCGTTGGGCTGGCATTTCTACACGGTTGCCAAGGTGGCCGAGGCTATTCGTAACAAGTACGCCGAGGCGGGTGTCGATGATCCGGGCAACGGTGGTTGGCCACTGGGTCTCACTGTGAGCATTCTCAATGTCGTGGTGATTTTGCCCATTCCCTTCATTAATATGCTGGTCGCCATCGCCCTGCTGGTGGTCTGGATCATCTACTGGGTCAAGATTGCCGGTTACAACAAGGCCATGGCCTCCATGGCTGCACCAGCGACCGCCTGATCGCACGACCCTGAATCGGGGCCACCACGCCCCGGGGTAGTATCTCGGCGCCAGCGGGTACGGAATTTCCGTACCCGCTGGCGCCGTTTTTTTGCATCGCGCGCTTCCCGTTTGTCCGCTTCCTGACAAAAACAGTGTAAATCCAACAGGTTAGTTCTTTCCTGAGGGGCGTTCGCGCTAAAGTTTCGCCTCCGCTCACCGATATATAACTACTCTCTCCTGCGGGGAGCCCCGTTATTTCCGATGGTCCTCCGGTGTTTTTCCGCTGGCGTGCCAGGACGGGCCGGTTCGTGCCGAGCCAGGAGAGAGGGAACAAAAGGGTGAGCGGCAGCCGATGACAAAAACCACGCAGCTGGCCAACCCCATGGGGGTATTTCTGGCCCGACGCAGCAATATCGAGGTTGCCCAGGCGGGCATGCGTATTGCGCTGGGCGTACTGATCACCGTCTACCTGCATGCCGCCAATGCCCTCGAACTTGGGCAACCACTGCCCATCGGCGCGTTCTACTGGATGTACACTTATCTGACGGCGGCGGTGATCATCTACCTTCATGCCCGCTGGCGCCCCTCCACCAATCATCCGCGTCGCGTCATTGGCATCCTGCTCGATGTCTTTGGTGGCCTCTACCTCATGGCCGTGGGTGGTGAGCTTACCGCCTGGCTCTACGGCGGCATGTTGTGGATCGCCATGGGCAATGGCGTGCGCTATGGCTGGCGTTATCTCATCTTCGCCCATGTCCTTACTTCCGTTGCCTTTGCCGCAGTCCTGTTTCTCAACGACTTCTGGCTGCGTAACCCGGTAGCCGGGGTCGGGTTGTGGGTCTGGTTGTTGCTGCTGCCCCTGTTCGTTGCCCGCGTGCTGCGTATCTTTGAAGATGCGGCCTATGTGGCCAATGCTGCCAACCGCGCCAAGAGCCGTTTCCTGGCCAACATGAGTCACGAGATCCGTACCCCTCTGACGGCCATCATCGGCTTTGCCGAGGCCTCGCTGGACAGTGACCAGACCATGGAAGATCGCATTCAGGCGCTGGGGACCATCCAGCGCAGCGGTACGCACCTGCTGACCATCATCAATGATATCCTCGATTTCTCCAAGATCGAGGCCGGCGAACTGGAACTGGAATCCATTCCAGTCAGTCCCTTCCAGATCCTGACCGATGTCGCCGCCATTGTTGCTATCCAGGCGGAGCAAAAGGAACTGGCGTTCGAAGTGGATTACCAGTTTCCCATCCCGGCGGAGTTTGACAGTGACCCCGTGCGCCTGCGCCAGATTCTGCTAAACCTGTGCAGCAACGCCATCAAGTTTACCGAGCAGGGTCGGATCCGCATCTGCATGGTCTATTGTGAAATCGAGGGACAGTTGCAGTTCATCGTCAGTGATACCGGCATTGGTATCAGTGCTGCGCAGGGCAGCAAGATATTCGAACCATTCAAACAGGCCGAATCCGGCACCACGCGCCGTTTCGGTGGAACCGGCCTGGGTCTGAGCCTGTCACGCTACCTGGCCAGGAAGCTGGGCGGTGACCTGGAATTCGAAAGCGAAGTGGGGCAGGGCTCCACTTTCAAGTTTCGCGTGGAGTGTCCAATGCGAAACGATACTCAGATGGTACATCGCAGGGAGGATATCCAGGTAACCCTGGGTTCCGAGACCGGTGAACTGGCGGTACGGACTCCGATGCTGGAGGGTGACGTATTGCTGGTGGAAGACAACCCTAACAACCAGCGTCTGATCTCAGTGTTGCTCAGCAAAATGGGTGCTCGAGTCACGGTGGCGGGGAATGGCAAAGAGGGACTGGAACTGGTACGTGAGCGGGAGTTTGACATGGTATACATGGATATCCAGATGCCCGTCATGTCCGGCCTCGATGCCATCCGCGCCATGCGCGAGGAAGGCAGGACATTGCCCGTGGTGGCATTGACCGCCAATGCCACTTCCGAGGATCAGGAAGAATGTTTCGATGCCGGTTTCGACGAATTCCTCACAAAGCCGGTGGCGCGTCGTCAGTTATACGAGATCACCGCACATTACCTGAAGCAGGTCGACAATGCCCTGACCGATTCTTCGCCGATCGTGTCACGTTTCGTGGAAGAAGAGCCCGACCTCATGGATATCGTTGTCAAGTTCGTCGATGAACTTCCTTCACGGCTCGATGACCTCCTCAGTGCCTATGAGCAACGCAACTGGGATGATCTCAAGGATCGTATTCACAACCTCAAGGGCATGGGTGGTGGTTTTGGTTATCCACAGGTTACCGACCTGGCGGGTAAGATCGAATTCGAAGTGCGTTCCGGAAACTACCAGAACGTCCGCCACCTGCTCAAGGAACTCGCCGATCTCTGCAAGCGCATCGGGGAGGGGATCGATACCGATCACGCGGCATAAAACCAGTCTCGAGTGGCGGGTAGCGAGTGGCAGGGGACCAGATTACAGTTCCAAGGTATCGAACACTTGAGGCAAAGTCGGCCAGGTTCCTGTTCTCTGGTGGGAGCGCCGTCCTCGGCGCGATTACGTGACGTCCTCAGGCCAGCCGCCGTTCCAGGGGCGGTGTTCTCCAATATTTTCCACACGACATTCTCGTCTCGCTATGCCAATAAGATAAATAAGGCAATATCTTGTGTTTTAAGGGTCGATTGAATCCAAAAATGTTTCTTGCTATTTTGTCATATTTTCATGTTGCTTGACATGTTTCCGGGCTTCGTGATAAATGTCGTCGTCAGTATCTGACTGTGCTTGATCACTTCGCCGTCAGGAAAATTATAAAAACATAATAATTTCGGT
>DRKU01000216.1 GCA_011051615.1 Gammaproteobacteria bacterium | reverse complement strand
TCACCCGCAGCCCCAGTTCCTCGCGCAGGAACATGATCGCCGCGGCGAGCATGGCCTCGGCCCACAGGCGACGGTAAGGTGCGAGCACCTTGTCCACGTACTCGATGACCGCCTCGGGCAGACCGTCCACCTCCCAGTAACGAAGACAGCCCGAACCCCGCTCACGCGCGCGCTCGGCAGCGCGACGCAGGCCATCAGCCCCGCGTACCCAGTCGCTCTGGATCTCCTCAATGAGGGCCTCGCCGGTATCGAAGTCCACGTCGAGGCGTGCCCAGGCCAGCGTCTCGCGAAACAGTTCGCGACGGCCTTCACGCAATACCGGATGACTCCAGCTGTTGAGATGGGCACTGCAGGCCGGGCGCACGAGCTGCCGGTAGACACTGTCATGGATGTGACTGAAGTTCAGTTGCAACACCAGGTTATAGCCGGGCCGCGAAGTCTGATACCAGCGACCGCGCCCACCGCCCCACTGATCGAGCGTCAGCAGGAAGGTATGTGTATCCGCCGGCCACATGCTGGTGAGCGAGAGGCGATCGAGGTGTGCATGACCCAGTTGTGCGAGCAGGCTGCGCACAGTCGGCTTCTCCAGCAGGCGCGCGGCACGACCCGCGCGCAGGCGCGATAATGGTGCACTTTCGCCCACCATGTACGCCAGCAGCATCAGCGCGTAGCGATCCTTGAAATAGTGGAACAGGGTCCGCCCCTGTGGCAGGCAGGCCCTGATCTCGTCGATGAGTGACTTGTCCATTTCTCTGTTTTCCTTTCACGAAAAAGCCCCGAACGCACGGTCGTCCGGGGCCAGGGAAACCTGTACCGGAGAGACCGACCAAGCGGCCTGCCTCCCGGAACAGCAGAGAAATTCACGGCAGGCAGGTCAGAAATGCATGTTGTGTATTCGTTTGAACAAGGAATTGCCCTCGCGGCAAATAATCATGCGCGCAAGTGTAGTCCGGTAAACGCGACTGTCAAGGAAGGAGGGTTGAAATAACATGCGCGGTTCATGTGCGTGATCAAGGTGCGCCCGCTCGACTGGTGTGAATATTTCACAAACCTCCACCGGCTTCACCGCGTTGTTAATTGCAGCTTGAGGCCACACAACAACGTGAGGACACCGACATGAATACCGAAGAACACCACGCAACCGAGGAGAATACGGAGCTCGCTCCCATCCGTCTGCCGCGCCACTGGACCATCCCCCTGTTGCTGTGGAGCATACTGATCCTGATCGGACCCGACATCGCCGAGAGCAGCACCATCAAACTTTATGCAGCGTTGGCGGTCGGGCTTGCCGGCGCTCATCTCTGGAATTGGGGGCGCAAGCGTCCCGGGGGTGCGTTCTCCGAGTTTGCCCGCACCCCCACCAGTGAAGCCCCCTATGACTGGATCGGCTGGATCGTAAGTGGGGTGCTGAGCCTGGCGCTTCTGTACAGCATCATCACCACACTGAGCGACGGTACGAGCCCGGAGATTACGCGGGAACAAATCATCGGGATCTGGGAATATGACGCAACCATATCGACCGACGACACCGGCAACTTCATCGGGAAGGAGGAACGTGAAGCGATGGTTGCGAGTGGCAAGCTGGTGATTGTCACCAGCGGGTGGATCGCCTACCGGCCGAAAGGCAACTTCCTGGAAACCACCACCATCACAATCTACAACGACGGTTCGTCTTCCGCACCCCTGGTGTTCGATGTGAACCTACGGGGAAACTGGGAACTGGAAGACCGTGAAGGGGATCCGACCCTGGTCTATACCTCTGCCAGGATCTCCGCAAAACCTGCCGATGCCTACACGCGTCGTGCGGTCACGCAACGGCCCGAGCTTATCGCCGATCTTGAGCAAGCCGGCAACCAGCCCGAGACGCTGCGTATCCGGTATGCATCAGACGATACTCTGAATATGCAGGTGGAAATGATTCCAGGCACCATCGAATTCCGGCGGTTCAATGGTAGCGACTAACTCCACCTGCCATGTATCGACCACCGCCGGCACTGATCCACGTATGCTACACGAGGATCGGGCTGGTGGAGGCGTTCAAGGAGTGGGATTCGTGGGGCTGAAGGCTAATCTTCGCTGGGCAAACGCGGCCGCCTGCGCATGAGGCGGATGGCGGTGACGAACTGAACCAGCTCGAGCAAGCCGCCGATACCGAGCAGACCCCAGACGATGTCCTGATCATTGAGCAGGGGGTGGAAGGCATTGCCATTGGCGCCGAACAGGCCATAGAGACCCAGACCAAGAAAGATCGCGCCCGGGAGACCCGCCAGATTGATGAGCAACATCTTTTTTCGGAATTCCTGCGGGGTAACCTCGTTATTCTCTTTCACAACCTTCTCCTGTAAAAACTGCACGACTCATACAGTACCATTCGAAATACACTGATATGCTACCGTTTACCATCAGCCTTCCACCAGCACTATCTTATAACCATCGGGATCCCTGATCCGGACAGGCCTGCCCTGTTCGCAGGTCCTGAAGGCCTCAGTTCCCGGTGGCCATGATCAGAACCGCGTAGAAGCCGACCACCGGCACGGTGGCGATGTCGATGACGACCGTCACCGGCGTGGCGATGATCTTTCCCGCAGCCACTACGTAGGAATCCGGTACCGTGACGATGACTTCCAGGGGCTTGTCGAGTTTGAGCAGTGCCAGCTCACCTTCGATCTCGTAACGCTTTCCTTCCAGTTGTCGTGAATAGGCGGGCCTGCCATCCCCATAGGTGTGTAACTCGATACCTTTCAGCACCGCCCGATCCTCCTGGCTGAGGTCAGGATCTATAATGACCAGGGTAAGCTTGCCACTCACGTTGTTTTCTCGATCGATGGCAAAACCGCGAAACTCCGGCCTCATCTCTATCCGCCGGCTCAGCAGCAACATCCTGGCCAGTTCGTCGTCGATCGGGAACAGGTAGCCACCGTCCCGTGTCGATACCAGCAGCTCGCCGCGTTCCCTGTTGACATAGAAACCGTCGATCCACACGGACTCACGGCTGGTTTCCCACAGCCCCATGGTGCAGGCGGGAAGTACAAGTACTACCAGTAATATGAATTTACGCATTTGCGATCCCCCACGTGTTGCGCCTGGTGTGATCAGGCCTGATCCTTCAGGCGTGTCGGTTTGTGGGGAATACGATAGTGTGGAATTATCCGGCCACAAAGGCACGCCGTAACAACAATTTCATGTGTTCGACATACTTTACCGTGGACCATCCATGCTCGATGGTCAACTGTTCCCAGTTGGGAATGGATATCAGGGTGAAGAAGAGATCGACGGCCTCATCCGGTGACCAGTCGGCGGCGAGCCGGTCTTCGCGGTCCAGCGTGTCGATGACCTCGCGGCAGACATCGCGCAGACACCCCATGGTGCCGTTCCAGGCGGCGGCCGCGGCTTCATCGGTTTCCTTTGCCCGCATGAGCGCCCGAGCAATGGCGTAGATCTCCGGGATATAGTTCCCCCACACCTCCACGCAGGCCTCCAGCATCTCCACGCCGGTAGTGGCCTCCCCCAGCCGTGCGAGCCGCGCATCCAGCCCCTTTACCTCGTCCACGTAGCGGGTGGTGGCGATCAACAGCTCCGCGCGCGAGGCAAAATGCAGGTACACCGCTTGGCGGGAGATCCCCGCGGCACGGGCGATCTCCGCCATCTTCACCTCCTGACCGGGGTGGGCTTCCAGCAGCCGCCAGGTGGCCTCGAGGATGCGGGTGCGGGTGTCTCGCTCGTCACTTGACATGGTGTCAAGCTTAGCCTACGCTTCAATCTACATCAATTGACACCGTGTCAAGTTAGCATATTCACCACCAGGAGAGCGCGATGAAACTGATCATCTTCGGAGCGACAGGAAGTATCGGCAGCCAGCTCGTGCGCCAGGCGCTGGAACAGGGCCACTCGGTCACCGCCTTCACACGAGACCCGGCAAAACTCACGATCCGCCACGACCGGCTTGTCCCCTGCCAGGGTGACGTCTTGGATCCCACCGCCGTCGAGGCCGCGATCGCCGGCCATGATGCCGTGCTGTGTTCCCTCGGCGCGGGTCGAAAAGGCACCGTGCGCGCGGTGGGCACCCGCCGCATCATCGACGCCATGCAGAGACTGGGCGTCCAGCGTCTGATCTGCCAGTCCACCCTCGGCGTCGGCGAGAGTTGGGGCAACCTCAACGCCTTCTGGAAATATTTCATGTTTGGCTTCCTGCTCCGCCCCGCCTATCGTGATCATGTGCAACAGGAGAGTTACGTCTGGCAAAGCCACCTGGACTGGACCGTCGTCCGCCCCGGCGCCTTTACCGACGGCGAGCGCACCGACCGCTACCGATATGGCTTCCCCGGCACGGACAGGACGACAAAGCTGAAAATCTCACGCGCCGACGTGGCGAGCTTCATGTTGAAACAACTGGCTGACAACACCTACCTGCACAGAATGGTGGGATTGTCGTATTGAGAGGGTAATGGAATTGGGCGTGTTGTGACGGAGGGGACAGGAGATGAATAGTTAAAACCGTGGACTGTCCCTTGTTAAATTCCCTGTTAAGTTCAACAAGTGCCTTGTCAGGCTTGTTACTTGTAATACCGTTTAAACTCTTCGCTCGGCTCACGATCGCTGTATATATACAAAGAGATTCCATTTGGATCTTTTATAACAAAACCTCTGTCTCCCCAAGGATGATCCTCTAATGGAACGATAACATCCAGACCGGCCTCCGTTAACCTTTTATGCTCTTCATCAACGTTTGGCACTGAAAAATTGTACATTAAGCCAGCGCTCTCACTGAGTGGTTGCTCAGGCTGCTGTGGCGACATGAATTGAAGTGTTGATGATGGACTACCGAACTGGAGGTTGACGTACCAGCCACAATCAAAAGTAACTATTGCCCCAAAATGGGTGACGTAGAAATCACGGCTTTCTTCAACTTTTTTCGTTGTGAATGCCGCTGATAGACTGTTGATATTCATTCCACCCCACCCCGCTATTTCAATGAGTATGATATCTTTGATATAGAAACTAATGTTCTTTTCGTCAATGTCAGAGCATCCTGATATCTTGATGTGACACAGTAACCCACACCTTTCCTTCGCGATGCCTGACACCACAATTCACCGGCGAGGGACTCAGACACTCAATATTTCTACACCTTCTCTAAAGAATACCTGGCATCCATCTCAAGCAGGTAAGGCGCCACAACGCCTTTATACTCTTTCTTTTGTTCGTCTGATAAATCTTCCCATCCTGTAATTCTACCGCGGCATCGCCTGGCGCCACACATGCACTTGTCTGGAAAATAGTTAACAGAATAATTCCTCATGGCATAATCAAAAGTTATTTCCTCATTTACGCTGATGTCCTTTATCGAGACAAAATCATGAGCGCCAGTCTCATTCACACTAATACCGCAATTGGGATCACAGGAATGATTAACCTTGGTTATCAGGCCTGCATGAAGAACATACTCATTTTCGCCTATCTGTGACGCATGGGAGTGATTTCTATACAGCACTTCCTTAATAACTCCAACCATTACTATGTCGCCAACTTTAAATGATCTGGTGGCGAAAATACCTTCTCCCTTTTCAGAAGTTTCCCTTAAGTCAAATCCAGTTATCATACATACCTCATTAAACCTGCCCTTCAGGTTAGGTGGTTCTTAACTACGATGAGCAGTTAAGCGTCCGCGCAGTGCATTTTTCACGCCGTGGTTCAGCGACTTGCCAGTTGAATAATCATCTGTTTCGACAAACTGTAACCCCGCGCAGAGTAATCGGATATTGGTGTGTATTTTGTTGTGCCAATATGCTTTGTTATATATCTAATGCGGCATCAACAAATCCATAACCGGAGCCAAAGCACTCAACGAAGTGCCTGAGTTCCACAGCAAAATTGTTTCTGACTACAGTGTCTATCAAATATATTTATGGACAACACTTTATGGAATGGACCAGTCAGTGTTATATGACGGGCCTGTCCGTGCAATTCCATGGAGGACAGCGGCAGGTTTTTTATCTCAAGCTCCTGAGACATACGGAAAAAATACCTGGCTTACCCGTAAGTACCTGATGCTATATAACATCGGACTTCTTCCACTACTGTCTGCTGTTTGTCGTCAAAAGTATAGTAATAATTGGGTGATCAGCGGATCATTCGCACATATACCAGGCGCGAATGAGAATCAGGGGAGATTGCCGCGGCGGCTTCGACGCCTCGCAATAACAGCGGCTGGTAATGTTCTGCGGTTGATCTTTTCCGTCATTCCGGGGCCGCACAGTGGCAACCCGGAATCCAGGGCAAATTCCTGTTAGATTAGTGTACTTGCGGTCGGTAGATATTTCTCTGAATTCCCGCTTTCGCGGGAAGAACAGGGGATAAGGATCGCGTGTCATCCTGGCCTTCTACGCCTACGGGGCACTGAGGTCCCAGAGGGAGAAGAAATCAACCATCAGGGTTGGTAGCTAATCCTGGCAAAACCACCTGGTCTGAACCGTGGTTCGACCCCGTTACCTTTACTGACGGCGGGCGCACCGACCGCTACCGCATGGCTTCCCCGGCACGGACAGGACGGCAAACCTGCAAGTCTCACGCGCCGACGTGGCGGGCTTCATATTGAAACAACTGGAGGTCAACACCTACCTGTACAGGATGGTGGGGTTGTCGTATTGAGGAGGTAATGAAATTGGGGTTAATACATGGAATGGGCATCGAGTCTGATATGACCCTTCTCGCATGCGCCTTCAATCTGATCCGGCGCCTGAAGCAACGGAAATGAACTTACGCATTCGTAGATAGAACATCACAGTAAATACGATGTAACTGCTATAGAACAATGCTTCCACCGTATACTGGCCAAGCCATCCACTTTCTGCAATCAAAACACTTAAGGGAACAAATAACAACAGGCTGACCAATGCAAACAGCACGACCAGTTGAAGGCCAACTGGAAGCGTTAAAACTGAGAACCTCAGGAAGTAGTCCTTTCCATCACCCTTACGATTTGCCTGGTAAGTCATCCAGATCCCATAGTAGCTGATGAACGCGGTGATTATCGTCAGAACCAGAAAACCTGCAGTTTCACCAAACCCGGTCTCCGCCCCCTTACATTCCACGGTTACCGGAACCCCGAAAGTCAAACCACCGATAATAATGGCAGCAATAAGGTGTTTTACGGCCCTCGCCTCAGAAACAGTACCGTCACGCAATTCATTTGCCAGACCACAAGCATTGAAAAAATAGATGTCCGATATCATTGAAATGCCTGTCAAGAGAGCACCTGTTAGTCAGTGAGTAGTTCGATGACTGCCTGGTAGAACTTTGCTGCCACGGTCGTTTCAGTTCGCAATATGGAAACAAAATAAATGATGAGGCCCGCAGAGAAAACTATAAAAGCAATCAAGAATACCCAAGCAATTATACGTTCAGTATTTGCAATGAGTATTTGTTTTCGCATCCATTTATAAAATTCGTCCTTTTCAATTTTGGCAAGTCTTTCTTTTCCCTATCCCCTTTGATTGCTCGCCTCTCTATGCCACTTTTTTCTCTCAAATGAACTTCATAGCCATCGTGACCGAGGAAAGCCAACTTGGCTTCAACGGTCTCTTGAGTAATATTCTCAGGCGAGGTAGCACTGCTTCGAAGTTCATGATAAATATATTCTGCATCCTGACGTGTGATTTCCCCTTTATCGATCTTTTCCTTTAAAGAGTCGTATTTTTCGGAGACAGAGTTACTAATTTGGGAAGAAAGGACTACTTGTGCCTTTGCTACTTCATCTGGATGACATAGAAAAATACGCGTTATTCCTTAAGCCTTTCTTCAATTTGAACCATAATAAGGTGTCAGGTGTCGTAACCCAGTACCGGGGCGAGGCATTTCTCGGCCTCTTCGAGGCTCATGCCCTTGCGCTTCGCATAGTCCTCGACCTGGTCGCGGTCGATCTTGCCCACACCGAAATAGCTGGAGTCGGGGTGGGAGAGGTACCAGCCGCTGACGGCGGCGGCGGGGTACATGGCACCTGACTCGGTGAGTTTGACGCCGCTGTTGGCCTCAGCATCGAGCAGTTGCCATAGCAGCGGTTTTTCCGTGTGGTCCGGGCAGGCGGGATAGCCGGGGGCGGGGCGGATGCCGGGGTATTCCTCGTGGATCAGCCTGGGATTGTCGAAAGTGGGATCATCGATGCCGCGACACGGCGTCCATCCTTTGTCGCGCTTCGATGCTTCGTAGCCCCAGTTGATGTGGCGGATACGATCGTGCATGTGTTCGGCGAAGGCTTCGGCGAGACGATCGGCCAGCGCCTTGATCATGATGGCGTGGTAGTCGTCGTGTTGTGCTTCGAATTCCTTTGCCTTTTCTTCGGCACCGAAGATCCCCACGGCGAAGCCGCCAATGTAGTCCTTCAAGCCGCTTGATTTTGGCGCAACGAAGTCGGCCAGGCAGCGATTGGGTTTGCCTTTGGGGCGTTCGGTCTGCTGGCGCAGGTGGTGCAGGGTGGTGCGCACCTCTCTGCGTGTGTCATCGGTATAGACTTCGATGTCGTCGTCATTGATCTGGTTGGCGGGGAAAAAGCCCACCACGCCGCGCGCCTTGAGCCTGCGTTCATCGACGATCTGCGCCAGCATGTTCTGTGCGTCATCAAACAGCTTGCGTGCCTCTTCGCCCTTTTCCGGATCGTCGAAGATCTTCGGGTAGCTGCCTTTTAGCTCCCAGGTGTGGAAGAAGGGTGTCCAGTCGATGTAGGGGACGAGGAATTCCAGCGGCATGTCGTCGAAGCGCTGGATGCCCATGATCTTCGGCGCCGGTGGCATGTAGTTGTCCCAGTCCAGCTTGACCTTGTTAGCACGTGCGTCTTCCAGCTTCAGGAAGCGCGTGCGCTTCTGTTTGCTGGCGTGTTGCTCGCGCACCTTTTCGTAGTCGGCCTTCAGCTCGGCGAGGAAGCTCTCGCGGTATTCCTCGCTGATCAGGTTCTGCGCCACACCCACCGCGCGCGAGGCATCCTTCACCCACACGGTTGGCTCGCGATAGTTCTGTTCGATCTTCACCGCCGTGTGCGCCTTGGAAGTAGTGGCGCCGCCGATCATGAGCGGGATGTCGAAGTCCAGGCGCTCCATTTCCTTTGCCACGTGCACCATTTCGTCCAGCGAGGGGGTGATGAGACCCGAAAGGCCGATGATATCGACGTTCTCCTCTCTTGCCTTGTTGAGGATATCGTTGGCGGGCACCATCACGCCCATGTCGATGACCTCGAAGTTGTTGCACTGCAGGACCACGCCGACGATGTTCTTGCCGATGTCGTGCACGTCACCCTTGACCGTCGCCATGAGGATCTTGCCGTTGGACTGCGCACCCGCGGACTTCTCCGCCTCTATATAAGGTAACAGGTAGGCGACGGCCTTTTTCATCACCCGCGCGGACTTGACGACCTGGGGCAGGAACATCTTGCCCGCGCCGAACAGGTCGCCGACGGTGTTCATCCCGTCCATCAGCGGGCCTTCGATAACCTGGATGGGACGCTCGAACTGCTGGCGGGCTTCCTCGGTATCTTCATCGACGAAGGTGTCGATGCCCTTGACCAGCGCGTGTTCCAGGCGTTTGGCCACCGCCCAGCTACGCCACTCCAGGTCTTCCTTCTTCTCCGCCTTGCCGTCGCCGCGATACTTCTCGGCGATCTCCAGCAGGCGCTCGGTGGCGTCCGGGCGACGGTTGAGCACCACGTCCTCCACCCGCTCGCGCAGTTCCGCGGGCAGGTCGTCATACACCGCCAGTTGCCCGGCGTTGACGATGCCCATGTCCATGCCCGCCTGGATGGCGTGATACAGGAACACCGAGTGGATGGCCTCGCGCACCGGGTTGTTGCCGCGGAAGGAGAAGGACACGTTGCTCACGCCGCCACTGACCAGCGCATGGGGCAGGGTCTGCTTGATTTCACGGGTGGCCTCGATGAAGTCGATGCCGTAGTTGTTGTGCTCCTCGATGCCGGTGGCGACGGCAAAGATGTTGGGATCGAAGATGATGTCTTCGGGTGAAAAACCCACTTCCTCGGTGAGCAGCTTGTAGGCGCGCGTGCAGATCTCCACCTTGCGTTCTTTGGTATCGGCCTGACCCTCTTCGTCGAAGGCCATGACGATCACCGCTGCACCGTAGCGACGGCACAGGCGCGCCTGTTCGAGAAACTTCTCCTCGCCCTCCTTCATGGAGATGGAGTTGACGATGCCCTTGCCCTGGATGCACTTGAGGCCCGCCTCGAGGATCTCCCACTTACTGGAGTCCACCATCACCGGCACGCGGGCAATGTCCGGCTCGCTGGCGGAGAGATTCAGGAAGCGCGTCATGGCGGCCTTGCCGTCGAGCATGCCCTCGTCCATGTTGACGTCGATGATCTGCGCACCGTTCTCCACCTGTTCGCGCGCGACGCTCAGCGCCTCGTCGTAGTTCTCTTCGAGGATGAGGCGCTTGAAGCGCGCCGAGCCGGTGACGTTGGTGCGCTCGCCCACGTTGACGAACAGCGAGTCCGGGCCGATGTTCAACGCTTCGAGGCCCGACAGGCGGGTGAGGTGCTGGCGCGGCTTCGGCACGCGTGGTGCGTGGGGCGCCACGGCCGCGGCGATGGCGCGGATGTGATCGGGCGTGGTGCCGCAACAACCGCCGACGATGTTGACCAGGCCGTGTTTCGCCCAGTCGCCGATCTCGTCGGCGAGCATCTCGGGCGTCTCGTCGAAGCCACCGAAGGCGTTGGGCAGCCCGGCGTTGGGGTGGACGTTGAGATAGTATTCCGACAGGCCCGCCAGTTCCTCGATGTGAGGACGCAGTTCCTTCGCGCCCAGCGCGCAGTTGAAACCGAAGCTCAGCGGCTGGATGTGGCGCAGGGAATTGTAGAAGGCCTCCGGCGTCTGGCCGGTGAGGATGCGCCCCGAGGCATCGGTGATGGTGCCGGAGATCATCACCGGCAGGTCGAGGCCGTGTTCCTCGAAGTAACGGTCGATGACGAACAGCGCCGCCTTGGCGTTGAGAGTGTCGAAGACCGTCTCCACCAGGATAATGTCGGCGCCGCCCTCGAGCAGACCCCTGAGGGCGATCTCGTAGGCCGCGGTGAGGTCGTCGAAGGTGACGTCGCGCGCGCCGGGGTCGTTGACGTCGCGCGACATGGACGCGGTCACCGGCATGGGACCAAGCACGCCGGCGACAAAGCGCGGGCGCTCGGCACTGGCGAAGGCGTCGCAGGCCGCGCGGGCGATCTTCGCCGCTTCGACGTTGATCTCGAAGACCAGTTCCTCCATGCCGTAGTCGGCCATGCCGTAGCGGTTGGCATTGAAGGTGTTGGTCTCGATGATGTCCGCGCCGGCCTCGAGGTACTGATCGTGGATCTCGCGGATCACGTCCGGGCGGGTGAGGCACAGCAGATCGTTGTTGCCCTTGACGTCACTCGGCCAGTCGGCGAAGCGCTCGCCGCGATAGTCGGCCTCTTCCAGCCCATAGCCCTGGATCATGGTGCCCATGGCGCCATCCAGCAGCAGGATGCGTTCTTTCAGCAGTTCTTCCAGGCGGGTGCGAACGTCGGACAACGGTATTCCCCTGTAGTTATACCTGATATATACAGGGCGCGAAGTGTAGCATGGATGGGCCGCCTGCCGGGACAGGAGACCCACCCCGACCCCGTGGTCGCATCACGGAAAGCCTTTTCGCTACCTTAATGCCGTGCGTGACAACCACTGACCGGTGCACCATGCTGCCAGGGCCAGTACATAAACAATCACGGTGCCGGCCGGCACATCCAGCAGGGCCGCGAGCAGCAGACCAACGGCGTAACCGGCCAGCCCAATACCATAACCCCACAGCAGTCCGTTGCGGCCGAGGCGGCGAACGGCCAGCGCGGGCAGGATCAGGCTGGCGAATACCAGGTACACCCCCACCACTTGTACCGATGCCGTGATGGCCAACGCAAAGAGGAGATAGAAGCGGACCGAGGAACCCCGCCCCGCGGGACTGAACCACACGGTGAGAATGGCCACATACAGGATCGCCACATACAGCAGTTGACTGTAGTCAGCCCACAGGATCTGGCCAACCAACAACTCACGGATCTGTTCGCCGCCATGGGGATCGGCGCTCAATAACAACACGCTGCCGCTGGATGCCAGCACGAACAGGCTACCGATGAGCGCCTCCTGGATCTCAGGCCAGCGCTTTTGCCAGCCACCGGGTTCCCAGTCGAGGCTATGTGCGACGATGATGCCAAGCCCGGCGATTTGCGCCACGGCCAGATCCAGAAAGATGATGCCGCGCGCCAGGACCTGGCGGCCCAGCGGCACGTGGGCGTCAGCGCTGGCACCAGAAACGTACGCCCTGTTCGCGCAGGAAGGCCTCGGCGTCGGCGCCATGGAGCATGGCAAGGGTGGCGAGGATCCCCGCCTCGGTGCAGGTGCCGGCGGCGACGGTGACCGAATGGGGTGCCTCGGGAACCGGCCAGCCGGTGCGGGGGTCGAGGATATGGCTGTAACGGATGCCGTCCTTTAGCAGGAAGCGCCGCGTGTCGCCGCTGGTGGCGATGCCGCCCTGCACCAGCTCGAACTCCTCACTGCTGTGTGGATCCCTTGCCGCGCCCGGCCGCTGCTGGATGTTGCCGGGATCCTCGACACCCACCACCCAGCCGTGGCCACTGCGTCGCGGACCGCTGGCACAGAGATCGCCACCAAAGTTGACCAGCACGCTGACCGGCGAAACTTCACCGATGAGCCGCACCACACGGTCCACGGCGTATTCCTTGCCGATGCCGCCGAGATCGATCTCCATGCCCTCGGGCACGGTGATGTGCGGACGCTGCCAGCCGATCCTGTGCCAGCCGATGTAGCGCAGGATCTGCTTCACCGCCTTGCGCGAGGGAATGCGATCGCTGCCATCGAAACGCCACACCTGGCGCAACACCCCGGAGGTGATGTCGAACATGCCGTCACTGATGTCATGGCACAGGGCGGCGTAGTCGAGCAGATCGGCGGTCTCGGTGTCCACTTCCACCGGCTGGCCGTGGGACTGGTTGATGCGATGAATGATGTTGTCGTCGCGGTAGCGACTGAACTTTTGTTCGATGCGCTGCGCCTCGCGCTGCGCGATGTGGGTCAGTCTTTCCGCCAGTGCGCCATCATCGCTGTCGATGAGCACCTCGCAGGGACTGGCCATGGCCTCGAAGGTGCCCGCGTGGTAGCTCTGTTTGCCTGCTTCGCGTCGACTGAGAAAAAAATCGGGCATGGGCAGACGATACCACAGTGGGGTTATCGCTGCGCCATGCCCAAGGCGACGATGACAGGGCAAACAAACTCGTGCGGCTAGAACTGCAGGGTATAGCCAAACTGCAAAATTACGGCATCCACATCCGGCACCAGGTCCTGCTGGCTCTGCACGCCGATGACCTGGGAGGGATCGGCGCTCTGCTGCATCAGTTCGGCGCGCACGCTGAACTCGCTGCGCTCGGACAGGGCCATACCGTATTTCAGACCCAGGGTGATGGTGGTCATGTCCGCCAGGCGGTAGTCGGCACTGGCGTAGTCATAAGTCTGACCGTCGATGAGACTGGTGTGATAGAAATCCGCCGCGCTCTGCACGTAGTAGCGCACATGGGGCTCGATGTAGTTACCACTCGCCAGCTCCCAGCGGTAGCGTGCATCCAGGGTATGCGAGTCGATGCCCCAGTCGTCGGTGTAATACCGGTAGGACAGGCGCAGGACATCGGCTTCGAACTGGTGCGACCAGCGCAACAACAACGACTGGCGCGTGCGATCTGCCGGGCGCTTTTCGAAACGGTAGCGTTGCGCCGGGTTGGCCACCAGCGCGCCGGTGCCGCCATCGACGACGCTGAGGATCTTGTAGGGATCGGTGAGATAACCACTCTCGTTACCGTAACTCAACGTAAGCTGCAACAGGTCGCGCCGCGACATGACCTGCGACCAGCCGAACACCAGGTCGTAGAGATCCTTGCTGGCGTCGCTGCCCTGCGTGGCCTTGACCGCCGGGAACACCGGCATATTGGTAAAGGCCACCGGCACACCGCCGACGGGTTTGACGGTGTCGGTATTGAAGCCGACGCCAAAGGTCCAGGTGGTATTTTTCTGATTGGTATCCCAGTTGAAGGTGGCCGAGAGGCCTGCGGACTGGTAGTCGAATTCATTGGAAAAATTGAAGCCAAAGATGGCCGTGAGGTCCTCGCTCAGCGGTGTCTGCCACTCGGCGTTCAGCGCCCCGCGCGTATCGCGGAAACTGGGATCCAGCGGTACTTCATTGGGCTGTGCGGTATAGACGCTGTTGCCCGACGGCGAGGTAAAGGTCTGCGCGCTGCCGGTGGGGATGGCACCGTTGGCCGAGGAACCGGTCAGCGCATCGATGACAAGCTGCACCGTGAGAAAGCGATCGTCTCCCATGTCCTTGCGCACGCGCACCACCGGCTCGGCGAGGCTGACACGATCGCTCTCCGCGTACAGTAACAGGGCGCTGTCGATCTCCCACTCGCTGCTCGGCTCCAGCGCCTGGGCGTTGTGGGCGACACCACCCAGCAGCGAGGCCGTGGCCACCGCCAGGCTGCGACGCAGGGGCGCCGGTTTTTTCTTCAGTTGCATCCGCAGCCACCTCCGCCGACACCCGCGCCTCCACGCGAGGCTTCCTTGCTGAAATAGATATGCTCGTCGAGGAAGCTGTCCAGCGGATAGGGATCCGCCTGCATCTTGCGCTGCGCGAGGATGTCGCGATCCCAGGCCGCCAGCGGCTGGCTGGCACAGGCCGACAACAGGGTCAGTCCGGCCAGCAATACAATCAAGGGAATATTTTTCACTACCTCAACTCCTGGTGTCAGTGCTGCAACAGGGAACGAATACGGGCTTCCATGGCCTCGGTATCCTTCTTGCGGAACCCGACATGGGCGTGGACCACGTTTCCGTTGCGGTCGATGAGGTAGGAGCTGGGCATGCCCTTGACGACAAAGGCGCGCGCCGAGTTGGCCTGTGGATCGAAGGCGATGGTAAAGCGCGGTGCGTAGTCTTCCAGAAAACGCTCGGCCTGGGCGCGATCCTTGTCCAGGTTGATGGCGACGATCTTCAGGCCGTCCTTGCCGTAGCGTGCCTGCATGTCATTGAGCCAGGGAAACGACTTGCGGCACGGTCCGCACCACGAAGCCCAGAAATCCACGTATACCACCTGGCCCCTGAGTTGCGACAGGTCGATGGGACCGTTGTCGGTCTGTAATACCAGTTGCGGCGCCGCCGCCTGCGCGGATACCGGTCGCATCTCGGCCGTGGCGGTCTGCACGGCCAGCCCTGCCGCGAGGGCGACGGCTATCAATATAGTGCGGCCTGGCGTGCGCGGCCCGTGGTCGAATGCCTTGCTGCTCATGGTCTTCCCACCTGCTCTGTCGTCGATGGCCCGCTACCCAGCGTGTGGACCCGTTGTGCGGTGCGGATGCCGAAATTAACACCTGCATCACGGGACAGATTGTCGGCCGCCTTCCTTAAGACCGGCTTAAGGAAGGCCACGCGGGTTTGTGGCACGGTTCACGCTGCGGCGAAAAACCCCCCCTGTACAGGTATACTGGTCGATGGAGACAATCCAGAGTAATTTTCTCGGTATTCACGGGGCCGACAGCATGCGTATCCTGCTTGTGGAAGACGATCCCCTGCTGGGCGACGGTATCCGTGCCGGCCTTGGACAGGCGGGCTACGTGGTGGACTGGGTGACCAGTGGCGAGAGCGCCGCCCACGCGCTGGCCGCCGAGGACTTCGATCTGCTGGTACTGGATCTGGGCCTGCCGCACAAGTCGGGGCTGGAAGTCCTCACTGAGTTGCGCGGCCGTAACGATCCCCTGCCGGTGCTGATCCTTACCGCGCGCGACACCGTCGCCGACCGCGTGCAGGGGCTCGATCTCGGTGCCGACGACTACCTCACCAAGCCCTTCGACCTGGAAGAACTCTATGCCCGTATTCGTGCCCTGCTGCGACGCAGTGGCGGTCAGGCCAGCCCCTGCATCCAGCGCGGCGAGCTGGTCCTCGATCCCCGCAGCCATCGGGTACGACTGGCGGGCAAGGAGATCGAGCTGCCCCAGGGTGAGTACCGCCTGCTCGAACTGCTGCTACAGGCGCAGGGACGTGTACTGACCCGCAGCCATATCGAACAGTCCCTCTATGGCTGGACTCGGGACATCGAAAGCAACACCATCGAAGTCTTCGTCCATCATCTGCGCAAGAAACTCGGTCGTGACCTGATCCGCACCGTGCGCGGTGTCGGCTACGCCATCGACCGCCTGGCGGAGAACGACTAGATGCACTCCATACGCGTACGCCTGCTGGCCCGCCTGTCGCTGCTGTTCCTGCTGCTGTGGGCGGCCGTGACCATTGCCACCTACCTGGAATCACGCCACGAAGTGGAAGAGCTGTTCGACGCACAGCTGGCCCAGGCGGCCGCGGTACTGGCCTGGTTCGGCACCAGCGAAGATCAGATCGCCCTGCTGGAAAACCGCCTGCAAAAGGATATCTACGGCCACCCCTACGAGAAGAAGGTGGCCTTTCAGATCTGGCGTAACGGCACGCTGGTCCTGCGCTCGGCCAATGCCCCGCAGATCCCCATGGCCGATGCCGACGGCTACAGCAGCCGCCATATCGACAACGGCATTCCATGGCGGGTGTTCGCCATGACCACCGACGCCCCGCACTACCGCATCTTCGTCGGTGAGCGCGATGATATCCGCGAGGAACTGGTTAACGAGATCACCGTGAGCAGCCTGTATCCCCTGTCACTGGTGCTGCCGCTGATCATCCTCGCCGTGTGGTTTGGACTCGGCCGCGGCCTCGCGCCCCTGCGCCGCATCGCCGTCGAAGTGGAAAAACGTTCCTCGCATAACCTCGAACCGGTGGTTACCACCGATATCCCCCAGGAGGTCCTGCCGCTGACCAATGCCCTCAACCACCTTTTCATGCGCGTGCGTGACGCCTTTCAACGTGAACGCCGTTTTACCGCCGACGCCGCCCACGAACTGCGCACACCGCTGGCCAGCATCAAGACCCAGGCCCAGGTCGCCATTCAGGCGGCGGACAGCGCGCAACGCAGGCACGCCCTGGAACAGATCGTCGTCGGTGTCGATCGCACCACGCACCTGGTGGAGCAGCTCCTCACGCTGGCGCGTTTCGATCCGGACGAGGCCATTGCCAGCAGCGAAGACATCGACCTGCGCACACTGGTTGGAGAAACCATTGCCACGCTGGACCCGCAGGCGATGGGCAAACAGTTACGCATCGATCTCGACGAAGGCCCCCCGGCGCCGGTACACGGGAAGCCCGGGGCACTGGCGATCCTCGTGCGCAACCTCATCGACAATGCCCTGCGTTACACACCCGCGGGTGGCGAAGTCCACGTGGTCATCGAAATCGGTGATCACGGTACACAGCTCAGCATCACCGATACCGGTCCCGGCATCGACGAAGCCGAGCGCGAACGGATCTTTGAACGCTTCTATCGCGGCAGTGCGACGCAACACACGGCCGGCTCCGGGTTGGGCCTGTCCATCGTGCAACGCATCGCCGAACTCCATGGCGCCTCGGTGCGTTTTGTCACGCCGACGAAGGGTCACGGCACCCGGGTCGAAGTAGTCTTTCCGCGCTGAGCGAAGAACAGGTCGCGTGACGACGGGCACGCACCCGTTCCCTGCCGAATTCTGGCGACACCGCCCCACCCCGCCGCCATTTTTGCTAGGCTAATGGTTCCTGCAACCGTAAAGGGGCGAGACTCCATGAAGCACGATCAGACCGGCATTCTCTCCGACATTCCCCCGGTAGCGCGTTTTCTGACCTTCTCGCTGGCCGATACCACCCGGCTGGCCGATTGCCTGACCGAACTGGCCGAGGAAGTGGACGGTGATTCCACCGTCGTCGGCATCGGTGAATCGGTCGTCCAGGCCATGGCTACGACCATCCCCGGCCTGCGCACCTTCCCGGCCTGTTCCGGCCGGGGCATCGAGGTACCGTCCACACCGGCGGCGCTGTGGTGCTGGATGCGCGGCGAGGATCGCGGCGAACTGTTCCACCGCGCCCGCCACCTGGAACTGCTACTGGCGCCGACCTTCTTTCTCGAAGAGAGCATCGACAGCTTCGCCCACGATCACAACCGCGACCTGACCGGCTTCGAGGACGGCACCGAGAACCCCACCGGTGATGACGCCTGGGCCACGGCTATCGTCAACGGTCAGGGACCGGGCTACGACGGTGGCAGTTTCGTCGCCGTGCAGCAGTGGCTGCACGACTTCGATGTGTTCTGGGCCATGACCAGCGAGGAGCAGGACAAGACCATCGGCCGTGCCCGCGTGGGCAACGAGGAGCTGGCCGATGCGCCCCCCTCTGCTCACATCAAACGCACCGCCCAGGAAGAGTTCGATCCGGAGGCCTTCATCCTGCGCCGCTCCATGCCCTGGACCGAGGGCGCCGAGGGTGGCCTGGTCTTCGTCGCCTTTGGCAATTCCTTCGATGCCTTCGAGACCCTGCTCAACAACATGCTGGGCAAGAACGACGGCATCACCGACGCCCTGTTCACGTTCACCCGCCCGGTGAGTGGCGCCTATTTCTGGTGCCCGCCCATGAAGGACGAGTGGCTGGATCTCTCCGCACTGGGATTGTAGGCGCGGGATTATGGACGCCGGGACTGCAGGCCCGTCTTCCCTGCCTTGTTCGGATCCGATCTGGCGGCCTTCCAGCTCGCCCTCTGGTGTCCGCTGTCGAGAAACACCCCTCGCCTCAACGCTTTCTGCCCTTGCGCCCCGTTACCTTGACGGTGTTGGGCAGGTTGGCGCGCACCACGTCGGCCAGGGCATCGAGCGCGGCACGGCGCGGAAAGCTGCGCCGGTAGACCAGTGACACGCGGCGCGAGGCACGCGCCGAGGCCAACGGCTGGGCCACCACGCCGCTGCCGGTAGTCCAGCTGCCGCGCATGGCCAGTGCCGGTACCAGCGTGATACCGAAGCCCGCCGCCACCAGCTGGATCAGTGTCTCCAGACTGGCGGCGCGCAGATCCGCCATCTCGTTCTCGCCCTGGCGTTCGCCGAGGCCACACAGGTCTCGTGCCTGTTCGGCGAGGCAGTGACCTTCACCCAGCAACAACAGCTTCTCCGACTCCAGATCGCGCAGGGTGATCTTCTCCTTTGCATAGAAACGGTGCTTGCGCGGATAGGCGACCCAGAACGGCTCATCGAACAGGGGCAGGCTGACCAGGGCGGGATCGTCCACCGGCGTGGCGAGCAGGGCGGCATCGATCTCGTGGGCATGCAGGCGCGCGGTGAGAGTGTCGGTCATCTCCTCGGAGAGCACCAGCGTCATCTGCGGGTGCTGCTTCTTCAGCGGTATCAGGATGAGCGGCATGAGGTAGGGGCTGAGCGTGGGGATGGCGCCAAGACGCAGGCGACCAGCCAGTGGATCGGCGCGGGCGGCGGCCAGATCGGTGATCGCCGCGACCTGATCCATGATCTCGCGCGCATGCTCGAGAATGGCCTCCCCCACCGGCGTCAGCGCCACCTGGCGATGCGTGCGCTCGAACAGGGCCACACCCAGTTCGTCCTCGAGCTTGCGGATCTGGCCACTCAGGGTGGGCTGGCTGACGAAACAACGCTCGGCGGCACGGCCGAAGTGGCGCGTCTCGGCCACCGCGATGACGTACTGGAGGTCACGCAGGTTCACACGGGGTGCTCCCGTTTATCGTTGATACCGATGATTCTAGTTCTGTCATTCGGTCCTGTATATGCATAAAAAAACCCGCCCATGGTGACACGGGCGGGTCGTTGCGGTAAGCCGCTGAGGGCTCAGGCAGCATCACGGCCCTTGAGCCAGGCGGCCAGTTCTTCCGCACCGCCGATGTGCTGGCCGCCGACGAAGACCTGCGGCACGCTGTCACGACCGGAGATGGCGCGCAGCGAGGCAATGGTCGCATCATGCCCGAGGACGATTTCCTCGTACTTCATGCCGACCTCGTCGAGCAGTTTCTTCGCCGTGGCGCAGAAGGGGCAGCCGGGTTTGGTGATGATGCTCACCGGCTCGGGCTTCTTCGCCCGCGGGTTGATGTAGGCCAGCATGGTGTCGGCATCGGAGACCTCGAAGGGATCACCGGGCACGTCCGGCTCGATGAACTGTTTCTCGATGACGCCATCGCGCACCAGCATGGAATAACGCCACGAGCGCTTGCCGAAACCGAGATCCGACTTGTCCACCAGCATGTCCATGCCCGCGGTGAAGTCACCGTTGCCGTCAGGCAGCAGGGTGATGTTGTCGGCTTCCTGATCTTCGCGCCACGCGTCCATGACGAAGGCATCGTTGACCGACAGGCAGATGATCTCATCGACGCCGTTGTCGCGGAACACCGGTGCCAGTTCGTTATAACGCGGCAGGTGGGTGGACGAACAGGTCGGCGTGAAGGCGCCCGGCAGGGCGAACAGCACAACGGTACGGCCCTTGAAGATATCGTCACTGCTCACATCGACGAATTCGCCGTTGGCGCGGGTTTTGAAGACGACCTGGGGGACTTTCTGTCCTTCGCGATTGCTCAACATAATGTGTTTCTCCTGTATGGGTGGTTGATGCACACATTATCGGGGCGGCAAAGGAATAGATAAAATCGTTTATTTCAACTGTAATGATAGTTAAAATCTATCATCGATCGCATTCACGGCTGACGGCAGGATTACGTCGGGGAAGAGACTTCAGTATACGACCTGGACGCCGACGCTCAGCGCGGTGGCACCGCTCAGACCGCTGGCCTCGGCGCCAACACTGTAGTATTCCAGCTCGGCACGAAAATGCAGGTGTTCGTTGAAGCGGTAACCAGCACCGCCGCCAAGATAGAAACCGGCACCACTCTGGTTGTCGGGCGACACATAGGTGGTCTGCGAGGACTC
>DRKU01000215.1 GCA_011051615.1 Gammaproteobacteria bacterium | reverse complement strand
CCCCCTCCCACCCGGGAGGGGGACAGGGGGCGGGGATCAAAATCCTCGGCCCTCGAACCTTCCGCCGCAGGAGCCGCGCCCCGCGACGATAGCATCACCGAATCATCGCGCCGAGGCGGTGCTCCTGCAAAAGATCATCAACCACCTGCGTGGGAATCACTCCACGGATCTCGAAATTGCGGCTCCCCCTCCCACCCGGGAGGGGGACAGGGGGCGGGGATCAAAATTCTCGGCCCTCGAACCTTCCGCCGCAGGAGCCGCGCCACGCGGCGATAGCGACCCATGAAAATCGCGCCGAGGGCGGCGCTCCTGCAAAAGATCATCAACCACCTGCGTGGGAATCACTGCACGGATCTCGAAATTGCGGTTCCCCCTCCCACCCGGGAGGGGGACAGGGGGCGGGGATCAAAATCCTCGGCCCTCGCTACTGGCAACTAGCTACTGAAATTCAGGCAACCTGAACCGGGATGGTATTGCGGGTGTGGGTAATGCGGTTGTCTTCGTTGAGATAGACCAGCGTGGGCTTGAAGCTGGCCACTTCCTGCTGGTTGAGGCGGGCGTAGGCGCAGATGATGATGATGTCGCCGGGGTCGGCCTTGTGGGCGGCCGCGCCGTTGACCGAGACCACGCCCGAGCCGTCTTCGGCACGGATGGCGTAGGTGGTAAAACGCTCACCATTGGTGATGTTATAGATCTCGATCTGCTCGTATTCGTGGATGCCGGCGGCCTCCAGCAGCTTGCCATCGATGGCGCAGGAGCCCTCGTATTCCAGCTCGGAATGGGTCACGTGCGCGCGGTGGAGTTTGGCCTTGAGAAGGGTCAGCTGCATGGATCGTCCTGTAAGTCACTGATTACTCAGGTTGTTGATTATACACCAAACCTTCCGCGGGGGCGTACCCCCTCTATACCTTTATATTGTCTATGAGCCGCGCCGGGCCCAGCCAGGCGGCGGCGAGGATGCGCCGATCCGTGTCCTGTGGCCCCGCCGGGGCCAGATCCGAGGCGCGGCGCACGACCACGTAGTCGGGCCGGAAGCCCGCCGCCTCCAGCTCGGCCCTGGCCTCGGCGCACAGGGCATCCGGATCGGCCACCGGGTCGGCCAGCAGGCGTCGGCGAAGTTCCTGCAACACCGCATGCAGCCGCCCGGCCTGCTCGCGTTCGGCCGCGCCGAGGTAGTTGTTGCGTGAACTCATGGCGAGACCATTGGCCTCGCGCCGAGTCTCGCCCGCCACCACCCGCACCGGCAGACCGAGGGTCGCCACCATGTGCTCGATCACGCGCAATTGCTGAAAATCCTTCTCACCAAACACCGCCACGTCGGGCGCGACGATATCGAAAAGCTTTTTCACCACCGTCACCACACCCGGGAAGTGGCCCGGCCGCTGTTCGCCTTCGAGGGTGGTAATGAGGGGTTCCAGGCCCGGTACCTCCACCGGCGGCTCGGCCTCGCGGCCGTGGGGATACATCTCCTGCTCGTCGGGCACGAAGGCGGCGTCCACGCCCTCGGCGCGCAGGGCGTCAAGATCGGCCTCCAAGGTGCGCGGGTAGGCATCGAGATCGGCGGCACGATCGAACTGCAGGGGGTTGACGAAGATACTCACCACCACGTGATCGGCAAGATCTCTTGCCTGGCGCACCAGCGACAGGTGGCCGTCATGGAGATTGCCCATGGTGGGCACGAAGGCACTGGTCTCGCCCTGCTCGCGCCAGCGGGCGCTGAGTGACGACATGTCAGTGATGTGATGAATGGTTTGCATGGATGAAGTTTCCGGGCGAGTCTCTGCGTCGCGTTTTCCGCGACCGGCAGATTGCCACGTCACGGCGTGCGCCGCAATGACAGTAGCGAGGCGCGAGTTGCGAGGACTGAGGATTTGATCCCCTCACCCTGGCCCTCTCCCGAAGGGAGAGGGGACTTTCATAATCGCGGCGGGGCGCCGCTCCTACAGGTATGCGGAAAACCTGATATTTTGATCCCCTCACCCTGGCCCTCTCCCGAAGGGAGAGGGGAATGAAATGCGAAGCTCAGTATATCGGTCCCTTCCCCCCTCAGGGAGAGGGGGTGATTGCTTTGGGCCTGGTGGAATTCCCACTGGATTCCGGGTTCCCGCTTCGCGGGCCCCGGAATGACGGTTGTTTCCGGTCTGAGGTGAACCGATCCTTGGCCCTCGCCGCTAGCACCTCGCACCTGATGTTATCAACTGAAGCTATGTTCGTCGCCGGGGAAGCTGCCGTCCTTGACCGCCACGACGTAGCGGGCGATGGCGGCGGGGATACCGCCGGGAGTGGCCACGTCGCTGAGAAAGTCCTGCGAGAAACGCGGCCGACGGCCGGGAGTGATGCCGAGCAGGTCCTGCAATACCAGCACCTGGCCGTCGCAGTGGACCCCGGCACCGATGCCGATCGTGGGCACGTCGAGGGCGCCGCTGATCTCGCGCGCCACATCGACGGGCACGCATTCGAGCAGGATCACGTCGGCGCCGGCGTCCTGCATGCGCAGCGCGTCCTCACGCATGGCGGCGGCTGCCTCGTTGCCGCGGCCCTGTACGCGGTAACCGCCCAGCTTGTGGATGGACTGCGGCTGCAGGCCCAGGTGGCCACACACCGGGATCCCCTGCCCCGCCAGCGCCGCGACTACATCGAGCACCGCACCTTCCAGCTTGACCATGTGCGCGCCGCCTTCCTGCATCAGCCGGGTGGCGTTGTCCAGCGCATGGGCCGGGTCGCGAAAACTCATGAAGGGCATATCGGCCATGACCAGCATGTGCCCGGCGCGCGCGGCGACACAGCGCGTATGATAGACCACGTCGTCGATGGTCACCGGCACGGTGGTGTCGTGGCCCTGGATGACCATGCCCAGCGAATCGCCCACCAGCACCACGTCCACCCCGGCGGCATCGAGCACGGCGGCGAAACTGGCATCGTAGGCGGTGAGCATGGCAATCTTCTCACCCTGCTCCTTCATGTGGCGCAGGGTGCTCACCGTCACCGGCGCGCGAGCATTGTTATTGTCGACAGGGGTGGTACTCATGAGGTGCGTGTCCCGTGGTTCGGTTCAGACCGCCAACGGCGCCGGGTTGAAATAATGGCGCCCGCCGCGGGTCTTTTTCACCTGTTCCAGCAACAGGCGATAGTCCGACTCGTTACTGGCAAAATCGATCTCGGCGGCATTGACGATGAGCAGCGGCGCGTCGCAGAAATCGTGAAAGAATCGCGTGTAGCTCTCCGCCAGGCGTTCGAGGTAGTCGCGATCCATGAAGCGCTCGTAGTGCCGCCCGCGCTTGGCCACGCGTTTTTGCAACACATCCACCGGCGCCTGTAAATAAATCACCAGGTCCGGCGTGGGCGTGTCGAGGGTGACGTGCGCATAGACCTGCTCATAGAGCTTGAATTCCTCCTCGTCGAGGGTCAGTTGCGCGAACAG
Organism: Gammaproteobacteria bacterium; assembly: GCA_011051615.1. Classification (GTDB taxonomy): domain Bacteria; phylum Pseudomonadota; class Gammaproteobacteria; order CAMYNG01; family CAMYNG01; genus HyVt-448. Next base: position 49 of record DRKU01000215.1, on the reverse strand, counting down.
GCGGTCCTTTTCCATGATGAAATCCGCCACGCGCACCGGCTGGAACATG
>DRKU01000214.1 GCA_011051615.1 Gammaproteobacteria bacterium | reverse complement strand
TGGCCCCTTCGGCCCACGCTCCATGGCCTGGCGCAGGCCGCCGGTAAAATTCAGCCCCGCCTCCACCGACATAGTGATGAAATCGAGAAATACTGGCAGGGCACGGATGACTTCCTTCTCGCGTCGCTTGCGCGTATCCTTGAGCCAGATCTCGGGAAAGAAGAAACCGAACAGCAGCCCACCGAGGGGCCACACAATATCGTGCCGCTGCAACAGGTCCATCAGCACCACCGCTGCCGCCATCTGAAATAGTGCGCTGACGATGCGTACACCGATAAACTCTTCTGCCGTCATCAGGTAGGATACGCCGGTCTTCTGCAGGCGATCCTCGACCTTGTTGAGATATTCCAGCGGCAGGTTGCTGCCGATGTAATAGGCGAAAATACGTACCAGCGGCCAGCACATACGCAGCCAGAAGGGCAAGGGATCCATGTACTCGCGATTGTCAGGCGGGATGGCGGCATTGAACAGATAAGCGGCGATCATCAGCAGCAGAAAACTGCCGCCGACGGCGATCCCAGTAGAATAGAGCAGGACTTGATCCATGATCAGGCTACCTCGTTGCCTACATCAAACGTCGATACTGGTGATCTTGCGAATCACCAGGAAACCCATGAATTCCATGACCGCCACTACGCCCAGTACGGCCCAACCCACTGGCTCGGTAAACAGCTTGCCCATGGCCTCCGGCTCCAGCTGGAACAGCACCAGGGCGATCAATATGGGTAAAGCAGTCATGACCCGTCCCTGCATACGTCCCTGGGCGGTGAGGCTGTCGATCTTGCCCTCCATGGCCGCCTTACGCCGCAGGGTTGCGGCGAGAGTCTCCATGACCTCGATGAGATTACCACCCACTTCGCGCGCGATCTTAATCGCCGAGGTGGCGACGATGAAATCGGGCACCGGCAGGCGTTTCTCCATGTTACTCAGGCCGGTCTCCAGGTCCACGCCGATGCGTAACTGGCGCACCAGCAGTTCAAATTCCTGGCTGAGCGGCGCGGGCTGTTCCTTGACCAGTCCCTCCAGTGCCATGGCCAGCGAGGCACCGGCCTGCAGGCTGCCCGAGACCATCATGAAGGCATCGGGCAGCTGTGCCTCGAACTTCTTCAGGCGGCGCTGGCGCATCATCCTGTAGATCATCCACGGCAGCAGCGCCATGAGGCCCAGCGCCGCGATCGTCGTGATCCAGTCACCGGCGATCAACCACACCACGATTGGCACGACGATCATGCCCGATACATAGAGGATAAACAGGCGCTGCGGATCGACCACCATGAACATGTCTGCCATGTTGGCCGACGTGCTCTCGGCGAAGGTGCTGCGATACTCCTTCCAGAAGCGACCGAATGCCTGTGCACCCAGCCAGCCGAAGATCACCACGGCGAAAAACACCGTTATGATGGTGCCATAGTAGTAAATACTTTCCATCGCCCTGATAATCCTCTCGCTCAGTTGAACAGGCTCATGTCCACTTCAAGGCCACGCGCGCGCAGGTGTTCGTAGAACTCCGGTACCTGCCCCGTGGCTATGAAGTTGCCGGTTACCTTGCCTTCATCATCGTAGCCGGTCTGCTTGAAGAGGAAGATATCCTGCATCTGGATGACGCCACCTTCCATGCCGGTGATCTCGCTGATGTGGGTGATCTTGCGGCTACCGTCGGGAAAACGGCTCTGCTGTACGACGATATTGATGGCCGAGGCGATCTGTTCACGGATCGCCTGTGTCGGCAGGTCCATGCCCGCCATCAGCACCATGACTTCGAGGCGTGACAGCATGTCGCGCGGCGTATTGGCATGCGCCGTGGTCAGCGAGCCTTCGTGACCGGTGTTCATGGCCTGCAACATATCCAGCGCCTCCGCACCACGACACTCACCGACGACAATGCGGTCGGGGCGCATGCGCAGGCAGTTGCGCACCAGGTCACGGATGGTGATCTGGCCCTTACCCTCGATATTGGGCGGACGCGACTCCAGCGACACCAGGTGCGGCTGTTGCAGTTGCAATTCCGCCGCGTCCTCCACCGTCACCACGCGCTCGCCCCTGGGAATGAAGTTGGACAGGACATTGAGCAACGTGGTCTTGCCTGAACCCGTACCGCCGGAGATGATGATATTCTGCTTGCTCTCCACCGCCACTCTGAGAAATTTCATCATCTCGGAACTGATGGCACCGAAGTTGACGATATCCTGATCCGAGAGCTTCTTCTTCGAAAACTTGCGGATGGTGATGCACGGCCCCTTGAGTGCCAGTGGCGGGATGATGGCATTGACACGCGAACCGTCCTTGAGACGGGCATCCACCATAGGCGAGCTTTCGTCGATACGCCGGCCCAATGGCGAGATGATGCGCTCGATAGTGGCCATGACCGCATCGTGATCCGAATACATGACATCGGTCTGCTGCAACCGGCCATCACGCTCGATGTAGATATCGTCGAAGCAGTTGACCATGATTTCCGTCACGGTGTCATCGGCGAGTAGCTCCTCAAGGGGACCCAGGCCGATGGTTTCGTTCAACACGTCCGATGCCAGTGTTTCACGATCGATATGCTCCGGCAGCTCGTCACCCAGACCATCCAGGATCTCATCGATCATGGTCTGCACATTTTCGCGCAGCTGGGCCTCGTCCATCTTGCCCACATCGGTACGTCGCAGGTCCATGTTGCGCAGCAGTTCCTGGTGCACATGGTTGCGCCACATGAGCACTTCGTTGCGCAGGATGCCCTTGACGTCGCGGATCTCCTGGGTATTCAACGAATCCTGTCCCTGGATTTCGCGCTTTTTCTTTTCCTGCTCTTCGTACTTGCTGGCATCGAGGCGGATCAGGTAACCGCCGATCTGAATCACATCCTCGACGGACAGTGGGCCCTGCTTGTCCCTGATCTTGTCGCCATTGAGCAGGGTGCCTGCACCCTCGCTTTTATCCTCGATGAACAGTCCTTCGGACGTCTGCTGAATGGCGGCATGGACCGGGGCAATACTCCAGCCACGCAACTGCACCAGGTTGTCACGCCCCTTGCCGAGGGTGCAGTGGTTGAGTACGCAGCGCAGCTTGCTGACCTCGACACCCTTGGTCGTTTCCACGTGTATATCAAACATGGCGCCTACTCCAGCAAGTCCGCATTGGGACCACCCTCGTCGACCCAGTCCTCCAGTTCCGTCACCTCGCGGAAGCGACGAATAAGGACATCATGCTGCGCCACTGCCTCACGATTGATCTGAGAGTCGGCATCGATGACCGTTGGTGTAACGAAAATCACCAGTTCCGACTGCGTATTGCGTAGACGCGTACTGCGAAACAGGGCACCGAGGACAGGGATCGCGCTAAGGTACTTGATACCGTTGACGTCCTTGCCCAGTTCAGAGTTGAGCAGCCCGGATATAACGATGGTCTGACCACTTCGCGCCGAGATATCGGTTTCCGCGCGCCGGGTCAGGAAGGCAAACGACCCACCGGTACTGCGCCCCTGGTCGATGGCGCTGAGCTCGGTCTTGATGCGCGCCGTGATGTTGCCGGCATCGTCGGCCGCCGGACTGATCTCCAGCGAAATCCCGTACTGCTTGTACTCGGTATTGGTCTGGCCCTGTGCGCTGGTGGTGACCAGCGGCACCTCGCCCCCGGAAAGAAACTCGGCCTCTCCACCGGATCGTGCGGTCAGGGTCGGCGAAGCGAGGATCAACGCATCGCCGTTGCTGACCATGAAATTGATGCGCGAGGTGATGGCGGTAGCGATGCCGAAAAAGCCGTAGCGCTCGCCGTTGAATTCGGTCGGCAGGCCGTCGATCGGCGTGTCGGTGTCGATGCGGAACACGGGATTTTCCTCGGGCTGCGCCGCGAAACCGGCGGCAGGACCATTGATGGTGGTCTGCCAGTTGATGCCCAGTTCCTCGAGCGCCGTGCTGGAGAACTCGGTGATCTGCACCTTCATATGGATCATGCGGTCATGATAGACCTCGTTGGGCCGCGCGAGGACGATGGTATCCGGATAATACTGTTTGATGGACTTGACGCGCTCGGCGTCCACCGGGTTCATGATGCCCTCGATCACCGGCCGACCGCCCACTGAACGCACCGTCAGATTGGTGGCGTCACGCAGCAGGGCCTGGATCTCGGTAACCGCTGTCT
>DRKU01000213.1 GCA_011051615.1 Gammaproteobacteria bacterium | reverse complement strand
GGTGATGATAAGAACCGCTATCCACATGGTCAGCCCTTGACCAGCCCGGTGAAGCCCATGAAGGCCATGGACATCAGCCCGGCTGTGATCAGGGAGATGGCCGCGCCACGAAATGGCGCGGGAACGTCCGCCACGCTGATGCGCTCACGCATGGCGGCGAACAGGATCAGAACCAGGGAAAAGCCGATGGAAGCGCCGAAGCCGTAGACGGCCGATTCGACGAAGCCGTGGCGCGTCTGCACGTTGAGCAGGGCGACGCCGAGCACGGCACAGTTGGTGGTAATGAGCGGCAGGAAGATCCCCAGTACCTGGTAGAGCAGGGGGCTGGTCTTGCGGATCACCATCTCGGTGAACTGGACGACGACGGCAATGACGAGGATGAAGCTGATGGTGCGCAGGTACTCGATACCGAAGGGCGCCAGCAGGTACTCGTTGACCAGGTAACTCAGTACCGAGGACAGGGTCAGCACGAAGGTGGTGGCCATGGCCATGCCGGTGGCGGTTTCCAGCTTGCGTGACACGCCCATGAAGGGACACAGGCCAAGAAACTTCACCAGCACGAAGTTGTTGACCAGGACGGTACTGACCAGAATGAGTGCGAGTTCTTTCATGATCCGTGTCAGGTTGTGAATGCCGTGTGGGCGGCGTGGTCTTTAAATCGGCGAGCCACCGGCTTCAATGGTAAAGACGGGACAGGACTTATACAACCGGCGGTGCGTGATGGCGCGCCGGATTTGTCTCAATTTCTACCAGCAATACCGTGGGTAAAAGTCCCCACGGCAGGGAAGTTTCCCCGCCGAAGCCCTACTTGACCTTCATGCCCGGCTGCGCGCCTTCGTCCGGGTTGAGGATCCACAGGTCCTTGCCGCCCGGTCCGGCCGCCAGCACCATGCCTTCGGAGACGCCGAAGCGCATCTTGCGCGGTTTGAGGTTGGCGACCATGACGGTCAGTTTGCCTTCCAGATCGGCGGGGTCGTAGGCACTCTTGATACCGGCAAAGACGTTGCGCGTCTCGCCACCCAGGTCGAGGGTCAGCTGTAACAGCTTGTCGGCGCCCTCCACGTGTTCGGCGCGCACGATGCGCGCGATACGCAGGTCCACTTTGGCGAAGTCGTCGAACTCGATCTCCGGCGCAATGGGATCATCGTGCAGGGGGCCGCTGGCGGGGGTGGTGTTCTGTGCGGTGAGGTCGTCTTTGGAAGCGTCTACCATGGCGTCGATCCTGTCCTTCTCGATACGGGTCATGAGGGGCTTGAACTTGTTGATCTCGTGGTCGGCCAGCGGCGTGGCGACGGCGTCCCAGTGCAGCGGGGCGATGTTGAGAAAGGCCTCGCTCTTTTGCGCCAGTACCGGCAGCACCGGCTTGAGAAAGGCGATGAGGATGCGATAGAGGTTGATGCCGGTGGAACAGATGTCCTGCAACTCGGCATCGCGGCCTTCCTGTTTGGCAATCACCCAGGGCTTCTTCTCGTCGATGTACTGGTTGGCCTGGTCGGCCAGCGCCATGATCTCGCGCATGGCATGACCGAACTCGCGCCTTTCGTACAGCGCGGCGATGGCCTCGCGCCGGGCGGCGAAGCCGTCGATGAGGGCGGCCTCGCTGAGTGAAGCCGAGAGACGGCCGCCGAAACGCTTCCTGATGAAACCGGCGCAGCGGCTGGCGATGTTGACCACCTTGCCGACGAGATCGGAATTGACGCGCTGCATGAAGTCCTCGAGGTTGAGATCGAGGTCGTCGATGCCGCTGCCCAGCTTGGCGGCATAGTAGTAGCGCAGGTACTCGGCATCGAGGTGATCCAGGTAGGTGCGCGCCATGATGAAGGTGCCGCGCGACTTGGACATCTTCTGGCCGTTGACGGTGAGAAAGCCGTGGCAGAACACCGCGCTCGGCAGGCGGAAACCCGCACCCTGCAGCATGGCCGGCCAGAACAGGGTATGGAAATAGGCGATGTCCTTGCCGATGAAGTGGTACAGCTCCGTTTTGCTGTCGGCACCCCACCAGGCATCGAAGTCGAGCTCCTCGCGTTGCACGCAGAGGTTTTTGAAACTGGCCATGTAGCCGATGGGTGCGTCCAGCCAGACGTAGAAGTACTTGCCCGGCGCATCGGGGATCTCGAAGCCGAAGTAGGGTGCGTCGCGCGAGATGTCCCACGGCCGCAGGCCGGCATCGAGCCACTCGTTGAGCTTGTGGCGGATCTCCGCTTGCATGTGATCGCCGCTGGTCCATTCCTTGAGCATGGTCTCGAAGTGTTCCAGCTCGAAGAAGTAGTGTTCCGATTCCCTTTCCACGGGCGTGGCGCCGGAGATGGCCGACACCGGATCGATGAGCTCCGTCGGTGCATAGGTGGCGCCGCAGTGCTCGCAACTGTCGCCGTACTGATCCGGCGTCCTGCAACGCGGGCAGGTGCCCTTGATGAAGCGGTCGGGCAGGAACATGTCCTTATCGGGATCGTAGGCCTGCTTAATGGTGCGCGTGCCAATGTGGCCGCCGTCGCGCAGACGCGTGTAGATCAGGCTCGCCAGTTCGCGGTTCTCGTCCGAGTGGGTCGAATGGTAGTTGTCGAAGCCGATGTGAAAATCGGCGAAGTCGGCGCGGTGTTCCTCGGCCACGCGGGCGATGAGTTCCTCGGGCGTGATGCCCTCGCTCTGTGCGCGCAACATGATGGGCGTGCCGTGGGCGTCGTCGGCGCACACGTAGAGGCACTGGTGGCCGCGCAGCTTCTGGAAGCGCACCCAGATGTCGGTCTGGATGTATTCCACCAGGTGGCCGAGATGGATGGCGCCGTTGGCGTAGGGCAGGGCGCTGGTGACGAGGATCTGTCGTGGCTGTGTCATTGAATCTGCAAACTTTACCTATATATAAGCCGGACGCCGGGAGCCTGGTGGCCGGGTGTCCGTGGGGAAGGGCGTACTTTACAGCACGCAGGGCGCAAAAATCGACCACGCGCCTGATTTTTCAGGACAATTTGTCGGCCCCGGGCCCGCCGGGCGGCCATTTGGCAGCATCTTGCTCGGGAATACCCGACTATTTATGTGCGATATGGTGACAGGCCGGTGGTTTGGTGTACCATACGCCCCCCGCCTGTCCCCGGACAGGCACCCCGCCCCCCGGGGCAGTAAACAGATTCATTTACGTAGTGAGGCAAAAGCATGGCGGACGTCACCCCGACACAGGTTGAAGAAGCACTCAAGGGCTACATCGATCCCTATCTGGAGAAGGACCTGGTTAGCGCCGGTGTCATCAAGGACATCAAGGTCGATGGCGACAAGGTCAACGTCAAGGTGGTGCTGGGCTACCCGGCCGCCGGTTACGTGAATGAAATGGCCGCGAAGCTGAAAGAGAAGGCCGAGGGCGTCGAGGGCATCAACAGCGCCGGGATCAGCATCGAGACGAAGATCCGCGCCCACCAGGTGCAGAAGGGTGTCAACCACATCGACGGCGTGAAGAACATCATCGCCGTGGCCTCCGGTAAGGGTGGCGTCGGCAAGTCCACCACCTCCGTCAATCTGGCCCTGGCGCTGGCCGCCGAAGGCGCTACCGTCGGCATTCTCGACGCCGACATCTACGGACCGTCGCAGCCGCGCATGCTGGGCGCCCACCAGCAGCCCGAATCCAAGGACGGCAGCTCGCTGGAGCCCATCGTCGCCCACGGTATCCAGTCCATGTCCATCGGCTACCTCATCGACGAGGAGACGCCCATGATCTGGCGCGGCCCCATGGTCACCCAGGCCCTGGAGCAACTGCTCAACGACACCCAGTGGAAGGACGTGGACTACCTCATCGTCGACCTGCCGCCGGGCACCGGCGACACCCAGCTCACCCTCGCCCAGCGCGTGCCGGTATCGGGCGCGGTCATCGTCACCACGCCGCAGGACATCGCCCTGCTCGACGCACGCAAGGGCCTGAAGATGTTCCAGAAAGTGGACGTACCCGTACTCGGTGTCATCGAGAACATGTCCATCCACATCTGCTCCCAGTGTGGTCACGAAGAGCACATCTTCGGCAAGGGCGGCGGTGAATCCATGTCCGAGCAGTACGACGTGGACCTGCTTGGCGCCCTGCCGCTGGATATCACCATCCGCGAGCAGGCGGACAGTGGTGAGCCCACGGTGGCCAAGGATCCGGAATCGCGTATCGCGCAGATCTACCGTGACATCGCCCGTCGCACCGCCGCCAAGCTGTCGCTGCGGGAGAAGGATTTAAGCGCTGCGTTCCCCAAGATCGTCATTCAGAACAACTGACACGGTATCTTTCGCTCTCTGGCGGCGTGTAGGAGCCGCGCCCTTTATGCCCTTTGGGTACGCGGCGATACGGGTTCGGTCATCGCGCCGGGGGCGGCGCTCCTACGGCCTCGCCGCTTTCCGCCTTGCCAGGAAACGAAATCCACGCGTGTCAGCGCGCTGAAAACGGGTAGCGTTTTCAGTTGTAGTAGCGAGATGCGAGGGTTGAGGATCAATACACACGGCCTCGTTGGCCGGGGTTCAGGCACGAAGGGCGACTCGCGTAGCGTCGGAGCCCGGAGGGCCTGCGCCACGGCGGTAAACAGGTCAATGTACACTCCCCTGGCGGCGATACGAGGCCCGGCTATCGCGCCGGGGGCGGCGCTCCTGCACCAGACAGGTCAGGGTGCTATTCCCTGCGGAGCGGCAAAATCGGTCCCCTCTCCCTCAGGGAGAG